>CACJQJ010000006.1 GCA_902595525.1 uncultured Alphaproteobacteria bacterium
ATATAGACAATAATTTTTATACGGTACAGTTACATAAAATTAATGGATCGGTAATAGTAATGGACCCATTTAATGGAGATATAATATCTATGGTTGGTGGTGTTAATTATGATATAAGTAATTTCAATAGAGCTACACAAGCATATAGGCAACCTGGATCATCAATAAAACCATTTATATATGCAAAAGCCCTAGAGACTCAGAAATTTTTGCCAAACACTCTAATATTGGACTCTAATATTCTTTTAGATCAGGGAAATAATCTACCTGTATGGGTGCCAAAAAATTATTCTAATAAATCTTATGGTGAATTAACTTTTAGAAGAGCGTTAGAAACCTCTAATAACTTAGTAACACTAAAAATCGGTCTAGACTTAGGTCTCAATTCTGTTAATGGCTTTTTAGATAAAATAAATTTTTATGATAACGTGACTAAAACTGACGTTTATTCAACACTTCTTGGAGCTGTAGAAAATAATTTAATAAATTTAACAAAGTCATATTCAATATTTTTAAATGGTGGTTATCTTGTTGAACCATCAATAATTAAAAAAGTTGTATCAAATGATGGTGAATTAATTATTAATAATGAATATTTTAAATGTAAATATTGCTCTTTCTCAATTGACGATAGATCCTACAGAAAACCAATTATAGAGTCGCAAAAAGAAAAAGTAATATCCCCACAGACCTCTTTTCAAATTTTAAATATACTAGAAGGTGCTATTGAAAGAGGAACTGGTAAATCTTTAAATAAAATTGATTATCCAATAGCAGGTAAAACAGGAACAACAAATGAAAGTAAAGATTTATGGTTCTTTGGTCTTACTCCAAGATATGTTATAGGTGTTTATGTAGGATACGATACCCCTAGATCTATAGGATATCGAGAGACTGGATCTTCAGTCGCTTTACCTATTTTTAAGACCATTATAGAGAATTATCTTTTAAATAATAATGATAATAATGATAAATTTTTAGTGCCTAGTGAATTAATTGTCAAAAAAATCAATAAAGATAATGGTGAGATTTCTGATGGACAAAATACAATTATTGATTATTTTACAAAAGAACAGTTAGAAATATTAGATAATATTAATAAAATTGAAAGTATTGGTGGAATTAATTAATGGATAAATTCGAATTATTAAACTTAGTTAATGAAATAGACTCGTTAATAAACCTTACAAGGAGGAGTCTTTGACTACGAAAAAACAATTAAAGAAATTGAAAACTTAAACGAAATAATTATCAACCAAGAAAATTGGAGTAATATTAATTTAATTAATAAATCTCAAGAAAAATTAAAACAAAATACAAATGTTATAAATGATTTTAATTTTATTTTTAATCAGTTTAAGGAATTTAAAGAGTTTATTGATATTTATGATTCTCTAAATGATAAAGAAATAAATGAGCTAGTTGAAAACATTAAAAATTTAAAAAAACAATGTGAGAAAATTAAAATTAAATCTCTTTTAAACAAAGATACTGATGATTGTAATGCTTTCTTAGAAATACATGCTGGAGCAGGAGGTACTGAAAGTCAAGATTGGGCTGAAATGTTGTCTAGAATGTACCAGCGTTTTGCAGAAAAAAACGATTATAAATATAAGATTATAGACTATCAAAAAGGAGAAGAGGCTGGTCTCAAAAATTTAACAATGATAATAAATGGCTTTAAAAGCTATGGTTATTTAAAGAATGAGTCGGGTATCCACAGGCTAGTAAGAATCTCTCCTTTTGATTCTAACAAAAGAAGACATACAAGTTTTTCTAGTGTTTGGGTATATCCAGAAATAGATAAGGATATAGAAATAGAAATCAATAATAATGATTTAAGAATAGATACATTTAGAGCATCAGGTGCAGGAGGTCAGCATATTAATACTACTGATAGTGCAGTAAGAATAACACATTTAAAACATAATATTGTTGTGCAAAGTCAAAGTGAACGGTCACAACATCGTAATAAAGACACTGCAATGAAGATGTTAAAATCTAGATTATATGAAATAGAATTAGATAAAAAAAATAAAGAAAAAAAAAAGGAAGAGAGTAATAAAAAGCAAATTGGATGGGGGAATCAAATAAGATCTTATGTCCTTCATCCATATAAAATGGTCAAAGATCTTAGAACAAATTATCAGACATCGAATGCTGAAAATGTTCTTGATGGAGAAATATCTGAATTTTTGGAGTCAACACTAATAGATGTGTAAATCTTATTTTTTAAAAATTTTAGCTCTATTAATTTTACCGTTTCAAACATTTGCTTATGATTTTAGTCTTCAGAAAGGTGATAATTTATTACAAATTGACTTTGAAGGTAATCAAATAAAAGAAATTAAATTTGACTTAAAAATTAATGATCAGAGAAACTTTGGAATAATAAATTACCATAATAATGAGATTTATATTCTTTTAAATACTGACCAAATATCATTTGATAATTTTAAAAAAGTTTTTCCCAAACCACAAAATAATAAAAAATTAACAAAAAAAATTAATTTCAATTGGGAAATATCTGAAATGATGATTTCAGAGGAATACTCCCTTTTTTCTAATAAACTAAATTTTATTTATGATAAAGGTTTTGAGTCAATGATTTTCTACGACAGTAAAAAAGAATTTGAATTATCAATTCTTCCACAATTAGATGGAAATAAACAAATTTATTTATTTTCAAAAAATGCTGGACAATTTTTTTATGCTCAAAAAATATCAAAAAATATGAATGGTGGAGCTTTAATCGGTAAAGGATCTTTTAGAAAATTCAATGATTATGATATAAATATTAAAGTAAAAGATTTTAGTATTAACAAAAATTCAAAATTTTACAATTTACTTTTTACATCTAGAATGTTGGACATTTTTTCGGTCTTACAAAATTCTCAAGATGAATTTAATTATTTAGAAGTACCTGTTCAGAAGAAGGGGAAGGTTTTTAGTTTTGATCATGCGATGATGTTAGGTGGAACTGTTGCTTTTTCCTTTAAAGGTGAAGCTAATCCCTCTGAAAAAACTGCATCAGTAAACGGTACCTATGGGCCATTATATTTATTTGAAAAGAATTTTAAAAATGTACCTTTTTTAAATGAGTTATTTGGAAAAAATGTTGAGGAAAGTCTTTTGGCTGCTGATTTTAAAGTAAAAAAGAATGGTAATAAAACAGACTTTATATTTAATCCTCTTTCTGTATTAACTCCTGGAAAAACAAGAAACTTTTTTGATATTTGGGAGTAACTATTTTATTATTTTAATTTGATTATTAATTGAAATTTCCCCGGATATCAATATTTCTGCACGTACTCCACTTTTAAATGCTAAAAGTTTAACTAGATTTTTTACTTTTAATTTATTTTGAAGATATTTACACGGTTGACATAACTCATGTATTTTAAAAACCACATTATTAATTTGTATTTTTTTATTTAATAATTTGTTCAAGTTAATACCTGATGTAATTATATTTCTTCTAAAATCTTTATAGTCTAATTTTTTTTTTATTTTCTTATTAAAATCATCAATTTTTTCAGACTCTATAAAAGTAACTTGTTCGTAACTATTCTTAAAATTTCCATAATATCTGTCATTAACAATACCCTTATTTTTGTTTAAGATTGCTTGATTTATATAAAAAGTATTTTCTCCATCAAGATTGCTAATATTGATTGCTTTAATTTTACCCATCTTCTAATATATTTACCTTAGTTTATATTTATGGAAGATAACACAAATTTATACAGTCAAAGGAATATACTAATTCGTAATTTCCTTATTTTTTCAAGATTGGCACCTTTTGTTACCAGTTTTATAGGTTCTGTGCT
This sequence comes from uncultured Alphaproteobacteria bacterium, assembly GCA_902595525.1. The sequence continues at coordinate 3,831 of CACJQJ010000006.1, forward strand.
TATTAATAAGATCTTTCTAAAAACACCTAATTTAATTAATTTAGATTTTATTTTAATTTTTATATCTCTTTATTTAGTTTTGTATGTATTTATCTCCCATACTAAGTCCCTTTGTGAGCAATTAGCAATTGTTAACCAAAAAATAAATTCACATAGTGACGAATAATTAGTTTTACTTGAAAAATTTTTTTATTTCTTTGGGGTCTATGATAGTTTATAAAAGAACAAAATATGAACAAAAATATTCCAGCAAATACCAATAAAGATAACAATCTTGAGTCTGTGCCTTACATTTTATCTAAGATTTCAGCTGGATTTCCGTCCCCAGCTGATGACTATATAGAAAATAACTTAAGCATATCAGAACTGTTGATTAAAAATCACTTATCAACTTTCCTAATGAGGGCTAGTGGAGAGTCTATGATTGATGTTGGTATTAATGACGGTGATATATTGGTAGTAGATAGAAGTTTAGAAGCTAAAAGCAGAGACATAGTAATAGCTATATTTGAGGGAAATTTAACTGTCAAAAGACTAGTTATCAGGACAGATGGCTCTGCTATCCTAAAAGCTGAGAACCCATTGTATAAAAATATATTAATATCAGAGTACACAGAATTAGAGATATGGGGAGTTGTTACTAGTACCATTCGTCAATTTATTAAATAATGAATATAGTAGCCCTAGTAGATTGTAATTCATTTTATGCTTCGTGTGAGACTATCTTTAAACCTGATTTAAGTAAAAAACCTATTGTAGTTTTATCAAATAACGATGGATGTGTCATAGCTAGAAGTTCTGAAGCAAAGAAATTAGGAATTAAAATGGGAGTACCTTTCTTTGAGATAAAGCAAATAATAAAAAAATATCCAGTGCATGTGTTTTCATCAAATTACAGTTTATATGGAAATATCTCATCTAGGGTAATGGGAGTATTAAAAGAGCATTGTGATAGATTGGAAGTTTATTCTATAGATGAAGCTTTTTTAATATTAAATAAATATTCAGAGAGAAGTTTTGTTTCAAGAGCAGAAGGAATAAAAAAAATAATAAGGAAGTGGATAGGCATACCTGTAAGTATAGGAATAGCTAACAATAAAACCTTATCAAAAGTAGCAAACCATCTAGCTAAAAAAGATGAACTTGGATCCCAAGTAGTAGAAATTATAAATCAAAAACAAATAGAAATATCCCTAAAGGTATTAGGGGTGGGTGATATTTGGGGAATAGGAGCTAGGATAGAGAAATTTCTTCAGAAAAATAGTATTTACACTGCATACGACCTATACAAAGCAGACCCAAGGTGGGTTAGGCAACACCTAGGAGTAGTGGGAGAGAGAACCTATAGAGAACTACATGGTGAAATATGTATACCCATAGTAGAGAGATCTGAACCAAAAAAACAATGTCGAGTATCAAGATCTTTCGAAAGTTATGTAACAAGTTTCCATGATTTAGAGAAAAGAATAATATCTTATGCTACTAGAGCCTCAGAAAAGATTAGATCTGATGGTTTGCAGGCAAAAAAAATTACTACATTTATTCGTTCAAATAAATTTAACAATAATAACAAACAATACCATGCAGCTAGGACTTATGATTTTATATCCCCATCAAATGACTTATTTGAGACGATTAAATTTGCTATAAAGGCGCTAAAATCTATTTATCGACCAGAAATTAAATATAAAAAAGCAGGTGTTTTACTCTCAGATTTAACTCCAGAGGGAGAATACAATAGAGATTTATTTTTTCATCAATCAGAAGAGAGTATTTTAAAAAAAATTAGGGTAAATAAGGTATTTGATAATCTAAATAACAGATACGGAAGCGGGACTATATGTGTTGCCAAAGAAAACTACGAAAAGTTTTACATAACTAGACGACAAAACTTAAGTCCCGCATACACATCAAATTTTGATGATCTACCTAATGTAAATTAATTTACAGCAGGTATTGATGCCATAGACTCTTCAAAAGCTTCAGTATCGAATTTATCTTCAGCAAGATTGCCTGAAAAATAATCCATATATGCTTGCATATCAAAATGACCATGCCCGCAAAGATTGAATAAAATAGCTTTTGATTTACCCTCGGCTTTACACTTAAGAGCCTCATCAACAGCACCTTTAATCGCGTGAGTAGCTTCAGGTGCAGGCATAATGCCCTCAGTTCTGGCAAATTGTATACCGGCCTCTAAGCACTCCTTTTGACCATAAGCTCGAGGTTCCATATGACCATTATGAACTAAATGCGATAGCATTGGAGACATTCCATGATACCTTAGTCCACCTACATGCGTAGGTGATGGCATAAAATCAGAGCCTAATGTATGCATCTTCAGCAATGGTGCAGATTTTAGAGTATCACCAAAGTCATAGGAATACTTACCTTTTGTTAAAGAAGGACAAGAAGATGGCTCAACTGCAATAGCATGAACATCTTGTTCTCCTCTAAATTTTTTCCCTAAAAAAGGATTACATAAACCTGAGAAATTACTTCCTCCGCCAGTACATCCAATAACAATATCAGGATAATCATTAGCCATTTCCATTTGTAGTAGTGCTTCTTGACCAATAATAGACTGATGCATTAAAACATGGTTAAGAACACTACCTAATGCATATTTTGTATCATCATTTGTAGCAGCAACTTCTGCAGCCTCAGATATAGCTATACCTAGTGAACCTGAACTATTAGGATCCTTTTCAAGTATGGCTCTACCTGAATTTGTTTCATTTGATGGGCTAGCTACAACACTACCACCATAACTTTCAATTATAGCTCTTCTGTAAGGTTTTTGATCATAGCTCACTCTTACCATGAATACTTTGATCTCTATTCCAAATACGGCTCCAGCATAACTTAATGCTGTTCCCCATTGACCTGCACCGGTCTCAGTTGCTATTTTTTTTACACCAGCTTCTTTATTATAAAAAGCCTGAGCTAATGCAGTGTTTGGTTTGTGACTACCTGACGGGCTAGCTCCTTCGTATTTGTAATAAATTCTGGCTGGTGTATCTAATGCTTTCTCTAAAGCTCTAGCCCTCACCAGTGGCGTAGATCTCCAACGACTGTAAGCTTCTAAAACTGGTCCAGGAATATCAATATACCTCTCTTGGGTAACTTCTTGCATTATTAATTCCATGGGAAATAACGGTGCTAAGTCATCTGGACCTATTGGTTGTTTTGTTCCTGGATTTAAGGGTGGGCTCATAGGCTCTTTTAAATCCGCTCCCAGGTTGTACCACTGTTTTGGCACATCACTGTCTTTTAAAAAAAATTTACTATCCTCACTCATAATGATGAATTTTATTGTATTTGTTAGACAAAAAGTAGGATTATTTATTCACTATAAAACCTATTTAAGGCTGCTTCTTTGTTAATTAAGGGTAAAAGTTGTGCTACGAGCACACCAATAAGTATTAAAAAACAACCAAAAATCTGAACATTTGTCAAAAATTGAGAAAGAATAACCCAAGCTGCTAACGATCCAAATACACCTTCAAGAGAAAATGTAATTGCTGCTGTAGAGGGTTTTACATACCTCTGACCAAAAACTTGTAGAGTATAAGCAATCCCACTTGACATTACACCTACATATAAAAGCTCAAAGATTTCTTTTGATATCCCGTCAATAGTAGGATTTTCAAAAATGAATATAAATGGCAAACTATAAAAAAAACATAATAGAAATTGAGATGATGCTAAGGTAAATGGTGCATTTATAATTTCAAAGTATTCATCAATTAAAATGCAATGTATTGCAAAAAATAAAGCACATACAATTACAAGTATATCAGCAAATTGTGCTTCAAAACTATTTTCAAGAGTTAAGTAATAAGACCCTACAAGGCATATTGATACGGATAGCCAAATACTCCAGTGTATTTTCTTTTTTAAAAATAATCTCGATATTATAGGAACAAATGGAACATATAATATAGTTAAGAAAGCTGCATTTCCTACTTTAGTATACTGTAAAGCGTATTGTTGAAGGTAAGTTCCTAATAATAAACTTAAACCAGTTAAAAGAACTATGAATATAAATTTTTTTTTATTTTTAAGATTTTTAATTTTATTTATTTCATAAAAAGCAAAAGGTAAAACTATTATTCCACCAATTAAAAAACGCATATTTGTAAAAGTTAGTGGACCAATAAATTCCATTCCTGTAGTTTGAGCCACAAATGCAGTACCCCAAATTATTGATGCTACTATGAGACATAAAGTAGATAAGAAATGTTTGGAGTTCATAAGAAACTGGCTCCGCAGGTAGGATTCGAACCTACGACCTGTCGGTTAACAGCCGAATGCTCTACCGCTGAGCTACTGCGGAACGTTGCATCAAACTACAATAATTTTTTAATTTTTCAATTAGCATTTTTTAATTCAATTTTAAAAATAATTTTCAATGATATTAGGGTTTATTTGGATATAATATGTTGATGGAAAAAATTATTTCACCTTGTATATCAATATGCAAAACAGATCCATCTACCGGATATTGTTATGGTTGTGCTAGAACTTCTGAAGAAAAAGCGATATGGAAAGACGAAAATACGACAAATGAATGGAAAATAAATAATATTTCCGAGTTAAAAAATAGACTTTCTGGTTGGCAATTATCATCATTTGAGGAGTCATATGATTTTAAAATAAAAAACGGAATATCTTTAGCAAAGCACAAAATGATGAATAAATGAAAAAAATTAAAGGCTCGTGTCTTTGCAAGAAAATTACCTTTGAGATTAAAAATGAATGTAGATACTCAGTTTTTTGCCATTGCCAGATGTGCCAGTCTTCAAATGCTGAATTTAGTTCTTATACAAAAGTAAAAAAAGAAAATCTAAATTTTAAAAGTAAAAAAACTTTAAAATGGTTTGTTTCTAGTAAACATTATAAAAGAGGTTTTTGTTCAACTTGTGGAAGTTCATTGTTTTTTCAAAAAAAATCTTCAGATGATTATATCTCAATATCAACAGGTACCTTAAATAAAAATATTCCCTCTATCGGCCATATTTTTTACAAATATAAAAAATCGAAAATTAATTTTTCTAAATTAAAAAAATTTCCTCAATCTGCCCATGGATATTTTGATAAGTTTATTTACAGAATTAAATGAATTACTCATTAACAATCAAGATTATCTTAATATTATTATTTATATACTTTTTAATTATCTTTTATGTTTATACAAAACAAAGATCTCTTCTTTATGTCCCTCAAATTGATAATTATGATGATGAATTACTAATCATTCCTGCGGAACAAGTATTTATTGAAAATAGCTCAAATATAAAATTAAGGTCAATTTTTTATAAACATCCATCTAATACTAAAACTACATTACTAATGTTTCACGGTAATGCTGGTCCTATTGAAAATAGATTTTATAAAATTAACAAGCTATCAAAATATGATCAAAATATTTTACTTATTTCTTGGAGATCATATAGCGGTAATGATGGTGAACCTACTGAGGATGGTTTATATGATGACGCTAGAAGTGCTATAAAATGGCTTGAAGAAAAAAATATTTCTAAAAAGGACATCATTATTTATGGAGAATCTTTAGGAACTGCTGTTAGTATAGAAATAGCCCAAAATAATAATTTTAAGGGTCTAATTCTGGAGGCGCCATTTACTTCAATGATTGATGCTGCAAAATTTCATTATCCATACCTTCCTGTTTCAATCATGCTTAAAGATAAGTATTTAAGTGATAAAAAGATTAAAAACGTTATTTCCCCTATATTTATAATGCACGCCACAGGGGATGATATTGTTCCATTTAGAATGGGTGAAAAAATGTACAAATTAGCAAATTCACCTAAAAGTAGTTATTTCGTTGATGAGAATGAACATTTAGTAACTTATGATGAAAGTTTAATGAATAGGATGGATGAGTTTTATGAAACAATAATTAATGATGAATAAATTTAATAATCTTCCAGAACTATTTTATTTTCAAGCAGATAAGAACGAAAATAATCAACACTTACTAAAACTCGACTCAAAGAATCAAGTTGTCTCAATGAGCTGGTTAGAGACAAAAAATCTAACAAAGAAAATACACAATTTTTTAGCAAATAAATATTTAGGTGAATTAGAGAGAGTTTTATTGGTTTCAGAAAATAGACCTGAATGGATGGCTTCTGATATCGCTATAATGTCTAATAAACTTATTTGTGTCCCCAACTATACAACTTATACATCAAGAGATTTTGAGCATATTTTAAATGACTCTCAGCCTGTTGGTTTAATAGTTTCAAATAAAAATTTACTTCAGACTATTTTAACTGCCAGCGAAAAAGTTAAATATAATTTCAAATTTATCTTATGTTTTGATTATTTTGAAAATAATTCAATTTCAAATTTAGTATTTTTAAATGACTTAACAGATGACAATAATGATAATAACAGAGAAAAAATTAAAGAAATTAAGCGTACAGATCCAGCTTGCATTATTTACACTTCAGGTACACAAGGATTACCGAAAGGTGTTATTTTAAGTCATGGGGGTATATTAAGTAATTGTGAAGGAGCGTATGAACTTCTTAAAACTATAAAGAGTCCAGATTTAACCTTTCTTACTTGGTTACCTTTATCTCATTCATATGAACATGCAGTTCAATTTGTTCAGATTATTTTAGAAGCAAAAGTATTTTATAATAAAAGTATTGAAACACTTCTGCCTACAGTAAAAATTGCACAACCTCATATAATGACTGCTGTTCCAAGATTTTATAATAATCTCCATGCAAAAATGAAGATTAATCTGAAAAATCAGTCTAATTTTAAACAAAATTTATTTAATAAGACTATCCAGCTAGGAACAAAAAAATTTAAAAATATTAAATTAAGTTTTAGTGAAAATATAATTAACCTAATATTAGATAAATTAGTCAGAAAAAAAGTAAAAAATAATTTTGGTGGCAGATTAGAGGCTTTTATATCAGGTGGAGGACCTCTTGATAGTCAAGTAGGGGAGGCGCTTAATGCCCTTGGTTTAAAGACTTTACAAGGTTATGGCTTAACAGAAACCTCACCAGTTGTAAGCTGCAATTTATTAAATAAAGTAAAAGTTGATACGGTTGGTCCTATATTTCCTGGAGTTGAAGTTAAATTAGCAGAAGATGGTGAAATATTAGTTAAAGGGGAGAACCTTATGCTGGGCTATTGGAATAATAAAGAAGCTACTGAGCAAACAATAAAAGATGGTTGGCTCCATACGGGGGATATTGGTGAATTTGATGAGGACAATTATCTTAAAATTACAGATCGTAAAAAGGATATAATAGTTTCTCTAGGAGGTGATAATATTGCACCATCTAAGATTGAAAATCTATTAACTTTATCTCCTGAGATAGAACAAGCCTGTGTCTTTGGTGAACAAAAGAATTATATTGCAGCATTATTAGTATTAAACTCAGAGAGTAAATCTAGTGAAGAAGATATTCAAAGATATATTGATGAAGTAAATAAAGACTTAACTCAACCAGAAAAAATAAAAAAGTTTATCTTTATTGATGAGCCTTTTAGTATTGAAAATAACCTAATGACTCCCACAATGAAAGTTAGGAGACATGAAGTACAAAAAAAATATCAAAATCAAATTGATCAATTATTTTAATGCAATTATTTGCAGCCATAGATTTTGAAACAGCCACAAGTGAGAGAACATCAGCATGTGCTATAGGATATGTAATATTTAATAAAACTAAAATTATAAAAAAAGTCTCCCATTTAATAAGACCACCTAAACCTGAAGTTCATTTTACAGATATACATGGTTTAACGTGGGATATGTTAAAGAAAGCTAAAACATTTGATAAAGTGTGGCGCCAAATTAAGAGTGAATTATCAGCTGTTGATTACTTTTTCGCACATAATGCTCCTTTTGATCGGTCTGTCCTGCACTCATGTTGTTATTTTTATAATATCGACCTACCTAAACAGGAATTTAAAGACACTGTTGCAATCGCAAGAAAATATTGGGAATTTGAAAACAATAAACTAAATACAGTATGTAAAAATTTAAGAATTCCATTAAATCATCACGATGCATTATCAGATGCTAAAGGATGTGCTTTGATAGCTATTGAGGCTTTTAAAAAAGGTTATTTTATTTAATTTTATTACCTATAAAGCTCATAGAAGAAAAAATAATTATTAAGGCAAGGCTCATATAGATCAAAGTATTTATCGAATTTGTCTCATCCAATATTAATCCATATAAGAAAGGGGAGGCTGCTGAGGCCAAAACACCAAAAAATGTTAAAAGGGCCCTTATTGCTCCTAGGTTTTTGACTCCATACATTTCTGCCCACAAAGAATTAGACATATTTTCAGTAAAGCCATTTGATAATCCAAGACCTGCCATGTAAAGATATAATACAAATATATGATTTGAAAATAACATCACAATAAATATTAAAGCCATGGGAATTAAGTGAAATGTGATTACACTCCTACCAGAAAATTTATCGACTAACAAACCAGAAACTAATGAACCACCAATCCCAAAGATTGCATAAAAAATAAAACTTTGTGCAATATTTAACATTGTCCAATTATTTAATTGCCCAATAAAAACTTGATGAAATAAAAAACCAGTTACTGTAAATGACATAAATAATGTAAGAGGTAAATAAAGATAAAATTTAAGATCTGTTAAGACATCTCTTCTTCTCCATGAAAATGAATTTTGATTATCTTCATTTTCAAACCCACTTTCACTTTTAAAATTATTTTTATTTAATAGGTAGTATAAAAATACTCCAAAAAATATTATTATAAATACAGATGAACTAAACCAGGTAATTCTCCAGCCAAAAGTTAATATTAAAATTACTACTATAAATGGATAGATCATCTCACCAAAAGAAAAACCAAATCCAGATATAGCTAATGCTTTTCCTCTATTAGCTTTAAAGTATCTTGCCATGGTTGTTCTTGAAGTGTGTCCCATAAGCCCTTGTCCAAAAAGTCTTAAAAAATAAATTACAAAAAAAAGAAGAATTACATTAAACACAATACTTGCAAAAAAACATGTTATCGAGAGACCTAATACAATTGCTAAAGTATATTTTTTAAGAGAGACAGTATCTATAAGTTTGCCAGCCCATATAATAGTTAACGCACTTAAAATTGTAGCTATTGAATACAGACTGCCAAATTGAGTATTACTTAAGTTAAATGTTTCTCTAAAATCTTCACTAAAAAGAGAGATAAAAAATGTTTGTCCAAATCCTGATGCGAATGCTATTAGAAAGCCAAATATTAATAAATTTGAATTTTTAATTATAAAATTAATCAAAACAAGAGGGATATTATGATTTAATGACCATATATCAATTATAATAAAGAAAGGGACCACTGGTGAGCACAATTAAAAGAACTGATGATGATAATCATCCAATTATAAAGGAAGTCTATGAAGATATTAAACAATCAAGAAACACAACTTATATAGGTAATTTTTGGAAATATTTAGCATTCAACCCTCAATTACTAAAAAATGTTTGGAGTGATGTTAAAGATTTAATGGTTAAACAAACCATAATTCCAAATAAAACTAAAGAAATGATTTATATGGCAGTCTCAATAACAAATAATTGCTCGTATTGCACACACTCACACACAGCTGCAGCAAAAAAACTTGGGATGACTGAAGACGAACATTCAGAATTTTTAAATATTGTAGCTCTTGCAGCAAAAACAAATCAACTGGTCAATAGTATACAAGTGCCAGTAGATGAAATATTTGATGAAGATATAGAAAAATAATCCAATGGAATTCTTAATATGGTTTTGGAATGCAGGTGAACTCCTGATGATTATAGGTATTGGGATAATTATAATTGGATTATTATTTTATAGAAAAAAAAAATAAATCGTTAAGTTATTTATTTAATTATTTTATTTATGATCTCCAAAATTATTATAATATTAAATGATGTATTACGATGATGATAATAATGACGATAATACGCTGTTAGGCAGACTTACAGAGCTAAATAGAGCCCTAAGTCAAATGATGAGAAACACAAGTGAAAGAAATATTGTTGAAAAGTTACATACTTACCAACTTGCTATAAAAAAAACTCTAAAAATTATGACTAAAAAACAGCTTAATACTATTTCCGAGTCTTCCAATGAATACGAGGATAGATTAGAACGAGGAGATTTTGACTAAATTTTAGTCTAAATTTTTAAAACCGTAACCTGTTTTTTTTACTCTTGTTTTAAAATAATTCTTATTAAATTTGTTAATTGTAGGTTTTGTATTTATTTGCTTGGCAATTTTAATACCAGCTTTTTTAAGAGAAGAAACTTTTGTAAAATTATTTGTGATAATATTGACTTTATTTACTTTTAATAACTTAAGTATCTTAGCGGCAATATTAAAATCTCTTTCATCATCTAAAAAACCTATGTTGTGATCAGCATCAATAGTATCCAAGCCTTTTGACTGAAGAGAATATGCCCTCATTTTATTGGCTAGTCCTATACCTCTCCCTTCTTGATCTAAATAAAGGATAATACCTCCTTTATTTTTAACCATATAGTTTAAAGAGTTATTTAATTGTTCTCCGCAATCGCATTTTCTAGAGTGAAATATATCCCCAGTAAAACAAGCTGAGTGAATTCTAAGGTTTGTTGGTTGTTTTAAATTTTTTGGTTTAATTATGATCGCGATATGTCTTCTAGCACCAATATATGACTTAAAAATATTAAAAGTAGTAGATGCAACATTTGGTAAGGGCACATTTGCACTTGAAACTAATCTGATACTATTAGTTATAAATTTATTCTGATTTTTTAACTCTTTATGGTTAAATCTTAATAGACCAAGTTGTAATATTAGATTATCAATATTTTTATAATATTTTGAATTAATTTTTTTAAATATAAGTGACGGTATTACCTTCGCATTTTTGGCAATATCTAAACAGACATTATGGAAGTCTTTACTTTTGATATAAGGCTCATCTTTAAATAATATTTTATTTTGATCAGATAAAGGGTTAATGAATAAACTTAATAAAGATTTGTTTAATATTTTTTCATTTATTTTTAAATAAATATTTGTTGATATTTTATTTTCAAATATTGATTTTGCTTTTTGTTTTGTGATTAAAAGATATTTGTCTTTTTGTAGGTATTGATTGAATTGATTTAGAATTTTATTGTCCGAATGTTCAATATTAAAGAACATCCAATAATTTTTATTTTCTTTGATAACTATTGGTCTTCCGGTTCTAAGCTCATTGATAGCTCTATCAATAAATGTGCCAAAATTTGATTTTAAACTCATAGACTATATATATACTCAATAGTACTTGATACAGATGAAAAATGATAACAAAGCATAATATTTCTTCACTATTTGAATTTGTAAAAAAACAAAAAAAATCAAATATCTTAAGAATTGATTTAATTAACAAATCGTTTGTACTTAGTCAACATTCTAAAACTAATCATATTTTAATTGACAAAAATGGCGTTAATTTTAATTGTAAGATTGAAAAAAAAATAAATGAAATATCACAAATTTTATTACCAATATTGATGATAAAAAAAAAATTTTATATCGGTCAAATTGGGCAAAGCTTAGACGGTAAAATTGCACTTTTAAACGGCAATTCTCATTACATTAATGATAAAAATAGTATTTCATACCTTCATAGTCTACGTTCAGTGTGTGATGCAGTTATAGTTGGTGTAAATACAATAAAAAAAGATAATCCCTTACTCACTACAAGAGCAATTAAGGGCTCAAATCCTCAGAGGATAATTATAGATCCGTCTCTAAAATTAACAAATAACTATCAAATATTTAAAGATGGTTTTTCAAATATCATATTTACACACTCTAATATTAAAAAGAATTTAAATAATACACAAATTTATAAATTACCTGAAAGAAATTTCACAAATCTTATATACAAACATATAAATAAATTAGGTTTTAAGTTCGTGTTAGTAGAAGGTGGTTCTAAAACTATATCTAAATTTCTTGAGAATAAATTATTAGATATTATGCAATTTATAATAGCACCTACAATTATTGGTTCTGGTATAAATTCTATAAATATAAAACCTATAACAAATTTAAAAAAAGTTATTAGAACAAAAAATAAAATTTATAAATTTGGTGAAGAAATGATAGTAAGTTTAGAGTTTTAAAGCTAAAAAATCTTTATTTCTTAGAAATAATTTTGATTTATTTTTTTTAATATTTTCCCTTCTAAAATCTAACCATCTATCTAATGATATCTTATTTTTTTCAAGTACATTTTCACAAAAATCTATAAACATATTTTGAAATTTTTTATTATTTGATACATCCCAACTCGAGTCAAAAACAAATGTTTTGTGTGACTTAGAAAATAATTTATTAATTATTTGACTACAGTTTTTACCAACTGCTTTTTGCCCAATACCTTTATCTGACTCCTGATCTTTATTAAATAGATTTAAAACGTATTGATCATCTTTATGTTTTGGGTGAAATTTAAAAAATCCATCATAATTAATCGAAAAATATATAACTTTTGTATTTAGATTTTGTTTTTTAAATCCTAAATACCAATTTTTTGGCATTATATCTAAATACGCAGATCCTGTAATAATATCGTATTTTTCGAATTTAAAACTTTTTATATTTTTGATTAAATCAAATTTTTTATAATTTATATTTATAATTTTATTCTTATTATTTGTTTTTTTCTTAAATTCTTTTATTGACTCAAATGATATGTCTATCATATCCCATGATTGCCTTTTTTTAAGTTTAGGGTACAGATATCTATAGTTGGAACCTGTTCCACAACCTAAATCAGCGATAGACAATATTTTGTAGTCTTGAAAATATTTATTAATTTTTTCTATGATTTTTTTATTTCTTGAAACTTTATCAATTTTCTCTCGAAGAAATAGCCAATCATTATTAAATTTATGCATCTTTTATTATCTTGATAAAAAGATCTCCAGATTGTATTGGTGTTAAAAATTTTCTTTTATTTTGTAATAATTTTTTTGATAAATCTGAATTAAATGCATTTTTAGTAATTAATTTTGATAAACTTTTTTCTTTGAAATTATTTAAGTAGATAATTCCATCCCTTTTAAGAGTATTCATAATTGTTTTAGTTTTATATGTAATAATCATTTTTTTGAGTTGAAGGGCATTAGCAAGTGACATACCAAAACCTTCATATTTACTTACTGAGACATAGAAGTCACTCTTAGAATATAGTTTTGATAATAAATTAGTCGATACATTACTATAAAACTTAACTTTATTACTTAATCTATAATTACTTATAATTTTTAGTAATCTATTATAGTATTTACTCTCTCTAGTTATATCTCCTACAATATTTAATTTTATTTTATCCATGTATCTTAATTCGTTTAACAGATAATGATAATTTTTTCTCTCAATAATACTTCCTACAGATAGTAAATTTATATTTTTATCTTTTTTTAATTTATATTTTTTCAATTTTTCTATTCCAGGTTCTACAACTAGAATTTTTCGCTTATTAATTTTAAATTTTTCAAAAATTAGTTGTTTCGTATCATTTGAAGTGACAATTATTTTTTTCGTTTTCTTATATAATTTTTTAGCGTTCTTAAGAAAAAATTGACTTTTATTACCACTAAATTCTAGATAAAGAGGGTGGTGTATAAGAGCTATTACTACAAATCTATCTAAATAGTTTATTATACTATCAATACACTCATAAACTAATCCATCAAAAATTAGTACTGAATTATCAGGTAACTTTTCTAAAGCTTTTTTTAGATTTTTTAAGTCATTTTCTTTAGGAAAGGGAAAGCTATCTGCTAGTTTGATAGTATTTAAATTAAATTTAATTTTTTTAGCTCTTTTTAATATATTTTTTTCATAAATGTAACCACCTGTTTTTGTATTAATATCACCTGGATAAATAAAATAATAAGATTTATTGTGTATTACTGATCTCTTGTTCATAAGAAGCCCAAGCTACATTTGACTCAGTTAAAATAATTTTAATTTTATGCAACTTGTTAAAATCTTCTATGTAATCTTTTTGTAATTTATCGCATATTCTATCAAAAATATCTTTAGCAAGAAATTCCGTAGAGGTAATTATATTTTTAAATTCTTCAACTTCGTCTAAATTTTTATAACTATAAAATTTTAACACGTCAGAGAGAATTTCTGTTACAACCCCGAGATCCATAATAATGTTATATTTGTTAATGTCTTTTGCATAAAACTCAGCATCAACTATGTAGGTCGCTCCATGCATATTCTGTGCTGGTCCAAAAACCTCACCTGGGAGAGAATGTGCAATTAAAATATTATTTCGAACAGTAATTGAATACATTTTAATACTTTATAGCATGCATTATGCTTTCTGGATTATTTAATATTGAAATATAATCTTTCTCTAGGTCCTTAAATTCACTCTCAGTGTTTATTAATTTAAGAAGGTGGTTATTAGATAAAGCATTTATAGCTAAATTCAGTCTCTTTTTATAATCATATTTTTTTGATAAATATTTTGGAATATTTGAAACTTGAGAGCCAATAATTTTTAATCTCTTTGAGTGAAAATTGCCTCCTAAATCTATATGACCTTTTCTATTTCCATACCAACTAGCCTCAATAAATTTTCCTTCTAAATTTAATTTTTTTAGTGATTGGTTTAATACATCGTAATTAGATGTTGTATTAATTATAACATCTAAGTCTTTAATTTTTTTAAAATTAATAAATTTTAGTCCTAAAATATTAGCAAATTTCTTCTTTTTAATATTTATGTCAGTAATAAAGACATTTTTAAATTTTAGTAATTTATAATAGTAGGCAGTTAAAATACCAACAGAGCCCATCCCTGTTATCAATATTTTGTTATTTAATTTTGCTTGAGCGTCCCAAAAGATATTAATAGCTGTTTCCATATTTGCTGTTAGTAAATATTTTCGAATATCACCATTACCTTTTAAAATGTTCACATTATTTATATTAATCTTAAATAGTGACTGATGAGGGTAAAGGCAGAATGTATTTTTATTTAAATATTTTTTTGGGCCTTCAACTATTTTACCAACATTAATATAACCGTATTTTATTGGAAAAGAAAAAGATCCCTCTTGAAAAGGAGATTTCATTATATCAAACTGATCTTTGCTAATATTACCAGATGCTACTAATCTCTCAGTACCCTTACTAATTCCTGAATAAAGAGTTTTTACAAGAACAGTTTTAGAATTTTTTTTATAGCTTAGTATTTTTTTCTTAATAATTGGTTTATTTTTATTCTTAAGCCATAGAGAATAAGTTTCCATAATAATTATATAAATGTTAAATATCACTTATGCTATCAAAGTTTTGGTCCGATTTGACATCAGTAGAGATAAGTAAATTAGGTAAAAATAAGATACTTATTCTCCCATTTTCATCTGTAGAACAACATGGAGAACACCTTCCATCAGGTACTGATAAATTGATATTAGATGGTATTGTAAATACTTTTATTAATAAATATCCCAAACTTAATAAATATTTAATTCTACCAAATATCTCAATAGGTTCAGCGAGTGAGCATAATAGCTTTGAGGGCACTCTATCTTCGAACTCTACAAATTATATTGATTATATTATCAGCATAGTTGGTGGGTTATGTATTCGTAGATATAAAAAATTTATCTTTTTAAATAGTCATGGCGGACAAATTAGTCACTTAGATATAGCTGCTAAAGAAATTAAAAGTAGATATAAAGCTGTCGATATTGTTAAGGCACATTATTTTTTATTTAAAGGTTTTGAAAAAATTATTCCAAAAAAGGAATTACTTTATGGATATCATGGAGGTGAATTTGAAACATCAATAATGCTCCACCTCTATCCAGAATTGATAAAATTAAATAAAATTAAAAGAAACAAACTCTCAACTGACTTTAAATCTAAAAAAATAATTTCTTATGAAAGAACAATTAAAAGAGCTTGGAATACAAAAGATTTGTCCAAAACAGGTATCATAGGCAATCCTACAAAATCCTCTGCAGATAAAGGAAAAAGAATTCTAGATCTTACATCAATAAACTTAAAAAAAATAATTGATGAAATGAAGTAATGGAGGCCCACCCCGGAATCGAACCGAGCTACAAGGATTTGCAGTCCTCTGCATAACCAATCTGCCAGCGGGCCTTGTTGGAATTTTTACTATATATGCTTTTAAAATTCTATAATAATTAACATGTTTTAAATAATACAATGAAACTGGATAAATTTAAAAAATACCCATTAACCTTTGGTGTTACACCAATTGAGTTTTTACCCAGACTTTCAAAACATATTGATAAAGATATCGAAATTTATGCAAAAAGAGATGATTGTAATTCAGGCTTGGCCTTTGGTGGTAATAAGTTGAGAAAACTAGAGTACATAATACCAGATGCTATTGCATCGGGCGCAGATACTTTAGTCTCAATTGGTGGAGTACAATCAAACCATACTAGAATGGTAGCTGCTGTTGCAGCTAAGATTGGGATGAAATGTAGATTAGTTCAAGAAAAATGGGTTCCGCACCACGACTCTGTTTACGATAGAGTTGGCAATATTTTATTAACAAAATTAATGGGTGCTGACAGCCGTCTAGTTGAAGATGGCTTTGATATAGGAATTCGAAAAAGTTGGGAAGATGCAATTGAGTCTGTAAAAAAAGAGGGAGGTATCCCTTATGGTATCCCAGCAGGTGCTTCTGTTCATAAATATGGTGGTCTTGGTTATGTTGGATTTGCTGAGGAGGTAAGACAGCAAGAGAAAGATCTTGGTTTTAAATTTGATTATATAATTGTATGTGTTGTTACTGGATCCACACAAGGAGGCATGGTTGTTGGATTTGCAGAGGATAACAGAGCTGATAAAGTAATCGGTATAGATGCTTCTGGTACATTAGAACAGACTAAGAAACAGGTCCAAGCTATTGTTTCTAATACAGCAAAGTTAGTTGAATTAGGAAGAGAGATTAAAAATGATGAAATTATTATCAATCCTAACTATGCTTATCCAGCTTATGGCGTCCCAAGTGAGGAAACAAATGAAGCTATAAGATTATCTGCAAGGTTAGAGGGTATGATAACTGATCCAGTTTATGAGGGAAAATCTATGCAAGGCCTTCTAGATCTTGCTAAAAATGATTTTTTTCCAAAAGGATCTAAAATTTTATATGCACATTTGGGAGGAGCTCCTGCGATTAATGGCTATAGTTATTACTACCGTAATGGATGATTATAAAAACATAAAATTCAATGAAAAAAATTTTAGCTAAAAATTTAACTGAGGCAAAATCTTTTCTTAAAAAAAACCCTAAAATAAAATCCATTGATATTGTATTCCATGATGTAAATGGAGTGGGTAGGGGAAAAATAATTAGAAGACACGAACTTTTAAATCTCTATGAGTCAGGAAGACAGTTTCCTCTTTCTGTGCTTGGGATGGATATTACTGGAGAAGATGTTCCTGATACTGGATTAATTTTAGAGCAGGGAGATGGCGATATAAAAGCTTGGCCAATAGTTTCATCTTTAAAATCTATTTATAATAGCAACCCTCCAAGAGGTGAACTTTTTATGACAATGTCAGATATTGAGGGAAATAAACTTAATATCGATCCTAGAAATGTTTTAGAGTCTTTAATTAATCAATATGAAAAAGAAGGAATTAAGTTATTTGGAGTATTTGAATTAGAGTTTTTTCTTGTTTCAAATAACTTAGATCAATATGGCAAACTTCAACCAGCAAAATCAATTATTGGAAAAAAAAGAACACATAGAAAAACTGATGTTTATTCAGTGGACAAACTTCATGAAATGATCCCTTTATTTAATGATATTTATGAGGCAGCTAAAGTTGCTGGATTAGATGTAGAGACTGTTATCTCAGAGTATGCACCCGGTCAATTTGAATTAACATTGAAACATCAGAGTAATCTTTTGAAATCAGCGGATGATATAATACGACTTAAAAGAATAGTTAGGGCTCAATCGAGATCTCATGGAATTACAGCTTGTTTCATGGCTAAACCAATGGAGAACGTATCTGGCTCCGGCATGCATTTTCATATCTCAATGTATGACAAAAAAGGTATTAATTTATTTTCAGAAAATAATAAAGGTAAAATTAACCCAAATCTTTTAAATGCAATTGGTGGTTTATCTCAAACAATGGGTGAAAGTATGTTGGTTTTTGCTCCACATGCGAATAGTTGGAGAAGACTTGTTTTAGGATCATATGCTCCTGTGAGACCAAATTGGGGTTTAGATAATAGATCAGTAGCTTTTAGAATTCCAAGTAGCTCTAACAAGAATAGAAGAATAGAACACCGTGTTTCAGGTGTAGACGCAAATCCCTATCTAGTAGCTTTGACTGTCTTGTCGGCTATACGTTATGGAATGAAAAATAAAATTAAACCCCCAGAGCAAACTAAAGGAAATGCTTACAAACAAAAACAAAATTCAAACATAAAAATGCCTCATGATTGGAGTTCTGCTATTATTTTTGCAAAAAAATCAAAATTTTTAAAAGAAACATTAGGACAAGATCTACATAAGGCCTTTATCGCTATTAAAGAAATGGAATATCAAAAAGTAGCAAGTACAGTCTCAGAGTTAGATATTGATTTGTATTTAAATGCTATTTGATTTTACTTTGGAATTTTTCAAATTCAGATAAATCCATTTTTATAAGATGTTTGTCCTCAGGATAGTTACCACTTTTAATATCTTCTAAAAACATTTTAAATCCTTTTTCTCGTAATTGTTGTAATTTTTCTTCTTCTTTTTTTATATCTACATACTTCTTAGCATGCCTCGGGTAATGACCTGAATTAATACCTAATATATCATTGCAAAATAAATATTGAGTATCACAAACATCTCCACAACCCATACCCATTGTGATCATCTTTGTATTTTTAGTAATAAAATCAGCCAGTTCAACAGGCACAACTTCAACTTCAACACAGGCTGCTCCAGCGTTTTCTAAATCTTTGACATTTTGATAAACTTTTATTGCTTCCTCTGCTGTTTTTCCTACAGCGCGAAAGTTTGTCCAGGTAGCTCTATTTGGGACTAACCCAACATGAGCTGTAACAGGTATCCCTTCTTTTGCCATTCCTTCTATCCAATCAATGGAATGTGAACAATAAACAGCATCACCACCCATATCTAAGATTTCAAAACCTTTTTTAATGGCTTCTTTTTTGGAACTGACTGTTCCATGTTTTAAACCTACCGAGAGAAAAGCATTTGGGGCAACTTCTCTAACTTTTTTGAAATAATTATCTGGTTCACAAGATATGATTTCTATACCAGATTTATATGCTGCCTCTGCTTCTTTATCTGTATCGATATGAGTTTGTGCCCATTTTTTTTTTCCTTTTTGGCTCCAAAGGTCATAGACACTTGGTCTATTACGCATTTTGATTATTCGGAACAGCTACATTTAATTCGTAAGATGGATCTTTTGCCTGTTTAAATATAGTAGGTATTATTTCAGAATACGCACCCAAGAGACCTTTCTTAGCCGGTGGCATCTGATCTTTAACTAATTGGTGCAGTTTAGGCAAGTTATGCGAAGGCACAGTAGGGAACATATGGTGTTCAATATGATATTCCATCTGCCAATATAAAAAACTGAAGATCGGGTTTAAATGCATTGTTCTAGTACTATATCTGTGATCTTTAATATTATCTTTTAACCCAGTGTGTTGAGTTAATCCAAAAAGTCTTTTGAGTGTTATCCCATAAAAGTTTGGAAGTAAAAAATATAAAACCGGTAACCAAGACTGAAAAGCAATTGATATAGTTATTAATAAGATCCAAATACCAACGTGTAATCTTGAAGAGTTTATACATTTTTGATGTTCTCTCTCAGGAATTACTTGTTTCATCACTTCTGTTTTTTTGCCTAAAGCATGAAGAATTGTTTCGTATTGAGTTGTTTTTTTAAAATTAATTATGTCAAAGAAAGGTATGAATAAACTGAAAAAGTAAAAAACATCAGTTGGTCTTCTAATTGCTATTTCAAAATCAAGAGGATCATCGAAGTAAGTATAACCATGATGACGGAAATGAGACCATCTCCATCTTACTGGTTCAAATCCATTCATATAACTACCAATTTGATAAAAAAAGTTATTCCAATAGTTCGTTTTAAAAGCTGTTTTATGTCCAGTTTCGTGCCAAATAGGATCTGCGCAATTCCATATATTTCCATAAATTAAAAAAAATAATAAAGACCACCAAGTCCCCCATGTCATATAAGCTAAAACACCAAATACAATTAAAGACCCAAAGAAAATAAACATATGTTTAAAACCTTGATAATCAGACTTCTTAAGAAGCTTTACAAATTCTTCCTTATCAACGTCACAATGATGCCATTTGTCTAAGTCAACTTTCATTTATAAAAAAATACCATAAACTAAAAAAAAATAAATAAGGTCAGACAAAAGATCCTATTGCACCAGCTATAGCTAGAATCAAGCCTAATCTAGACAGAGATCCAGAATTTTTAATATATTTTTGATTGGGGGATAGGTTTTTTTTAGCTGATACATATAAATGCATATTTATAAATATGGCTGTTATTAGAATTAAGCTAGCTCCAAATAATTTCATATGAAAAGTCCAACCTAAATTTAATGAGCCGTATATTACCAATAACAAAATAATTCCAGTAACCCACATTGTGATGATAGCTAATAAAGATAAAAATGCTAAAACCTTAAAACCTTTAGCCAAATGAGGCTCAGGCACTTTACCTTCTTTTTTATATATAGATTGTATAATAGCACTACCAATACCTCCTCCTCCAGCAATAAACAGAGATATAAGATGAAGAAACTTACAAATGTAAATAATCATACAAAAAAAATATCATAATTTAATATTTATGAGTTAATATATTTTAAAAGTTGATTAAAAAAAAGATTGTCACAATAGTTGGTGCTGGCGTCATTGGCGCTGGATGGGCTGCTAGAATGCTAGCATGTGGTCTAATTGTTAATGCTTATGACCCAAGTGTTAAGGCAAGAAAGCAACTATTATTAAACACTAAAACAGCTTTAAAGAGCCTTCAAAGATTAGGTTTAAATAAAAATACAAAACTTTGTAATTTGAAAATTTATTCTGATCTCAGAGGGTCTCTTCATTCAACCACCTTTGTCCAAGAAAATGCTCCAGAGAATGAAAAGTTAAAGAAGAAACTTCTCAAAGATATAGATAAATTATTACCAAAAAATATAATCATTGCGTCAAGTTCATCAGGACTTTTACCTACAAGAATTCAATCTTTATGTAATTATCCAGAAAGAGTTTGTATAGGACATCCATTTAACCCTGTATATTTATTACCTCTTGTTGAGTTGGTATCAGGAAAACAAACAAAGAAAAACACAATAACTAGAGCTAAGAAGTTTTACGAAGAAATAGGAATGAAGCCTTTGATTGTAAAAAAAGAAATTGAGGGCTATATATCTGATCGCTTACAGGAGGCTCTTTGGAGGGAGGCTCTTCACATAATTAAAGATGGCATAGCTTCAACTCAAGATGTTGACGATGCAATTGTTTATGGACCAGGATTAAGATGGTCTTTTATGGGTGTTTGTCTAACTTTTCATTTGGCAGGAGGGCAAACTGGTATGAAACACATGTTAGAGCAGTTCGGACCTGCTCTTAAGTTACCTTGGACTAAACTAAAGGCTCCAAAACTAGATGCAAAACTAAAAAAATTAATGATTTCAGGAACAAAAAAACAGGCAGGAAAATATAGTATTAAAGATCTAGAAGTGCAAAGAGATATTTTTTTGATTGAAATCATGAAAACTTTGAATAAATATCAAAGAAATAATTTTCCTAATTGGAATAAAAAATTTAATAAATTTTAATATGAGCGAAAATCTATCAATTAAAACAATCGATAAAAATAAAAAGTCTATTTTAGTTGATTGGAGTGATGGTTTTAAAAGTAAATACAATTTCCTATGGTTGAGAGATAATTGTCCCTCTGAAGTACATCCAACAGCTCGTGAGAGAACTTTTAATCTGCTTACTGTATCTGAAGATATTCATCCTAAAAATTACTCTCTAAATAGTGAAGGTAATCTTGAGATTGAATGGAGTGAGGGAGGGCATAAAAGTGTTTATGAGAAAGATTGGTTGAGACATAATTGTTATTCTTTAAAACACACACGAGAGTACGTTTCACCATATAAGATTTGGGATAAATCCATGCAAGATACGTTTTCAGATATTCAAATAGATTACAGCGAAATAATTAGTGGTGATGACGGTTTAAAAAAGTGGTTACAGCAGCTACATTATTTTGGTATTTCAATTGTTAAAAACGCTCCAACAGATGTAAATTCTGGTTTTGATATCCTTAAAAACATAAGTCACACTCGAGAAACTTTTTTCAAAACACCATTCGAAGTTATTGATATACCTAATCCTAACAATTCAGCTTATACTGCAGCAGGTTTAAGAAATCATATTGATTTACCATATTATGAGATAGCTCCTGGATACCAGTTCCTACATTGCTTGATAAATAATGCTACCGGGGGTGAGTCAGTAGCTTTAGATGGTTTTAAGGTAATTGATTATTTAAAAAATAATTACCCAAGTGACTATGAAGTATTACTTAATACCTCTGTAAAATTTGTAAATAGGGACTACACAACTAATACAATTAGAGTTATGCATAAACCCATAATTACTCTCGATCACAACAATGATTATAATGATATTAGGTTCAGTGTTGCCTACATGGGAGTAATGGACTGCCATCCTGATAAAATGGATCAATTTTACTCTGCATACAGAAATCTATTTAGCCTTCTACATGATGAGAGGTTTGAAATAAATTTTCGTATGCAAGCCGGAGATATTTTTAGCTTTAATAACCGTAGAGTTTTACATGGTAGAAAAGAGTATGATGCCAATTCTGGAGAAAGACATCTCCAAGGATACTATATGGACAGAGATGAAATCGTAGGTCGTTTAAATTTTATTGAAAATATTAACCCTTGATAATTAGGGTTAGTTCATTATTAAGTAGAATTGTTAGATACTACTTTGGTGGCTTCATCTTTTTAACCTCCATCCTTAAACCTATCCTCTAGGTGATTCTATTTTATCAAATTAATTAATTTTTGTATTTTTATTTTAAAAAAAAATGTTGGTAATTACTCAATTACTTATTTTCATTAAATTGTTCAGATTACTAAATCTGAGGCGATTATGATCTTTGAAAAACAATTAATTTTGTTATAAATCAAACTTTATCATGAATTTTGAACAAGCAAGAACAAATATGGTTCTTAATCAATTAAGAGCTAATCGTATTAAAAACTCATCTTTAATTGAAAAAATTGAATTATTTCCAAGAGAAAATTTGTATCCAAAACCTTATAAACATTTAGCTTACTCTGATAAAATTATATTTTTAGACGATGGTCGCTTTATTCTACCACCTTTAACATCATTTCATTTATTACAAGCTTTGGGAGAGATTGATGATGAGAGTATTTTAGAAATTGGTTCTGGATTTGGTACATCAACATCTATAATTAATAAATTTTCCTCTAATATTGACTGTATAGAGTCTTCTTCGCAAATGACTGAAGTTTTCAAAGATAGTATTAAAGAAGGTTTGTTCAATGCCTCTTTATTAGATTTAACAATAGAGGAATTTTTCAATAACAATAAGCCAAATATTAAAAAATACCAAAAGATTATTATTAATGGTTCACTTGATGAAGAGCCCATAAATATAATTAAAAATGCATCAGATAATGCAGAAATAGTTTGTATAATTGATAACCAAGATTTTAAACATAAAATTGTTAAGTATATAAAAGTAGGAGGCAAATCGAATAAGTTTGTTATAGATGAAGCTTCTTCTTCTTATATTTATAAATATGTTCAATCTGAACCATTTGTTTTTTAGTAAATGGATGAATTTCAAAATAAAAAAGAATATGAAAATGAAATTTATCAGCTTTGGTTAGATAAAGAATGTTTTAAACCTAAATACAATTTTGATAAAAACTTTTCTATTTGTATACCTCCCCCAAATGTAACAGGGTCTCTGCATATGGGGCATGCACTTAATAATACTATTCAGGATATTTTAACAAGATATCACCGTATGAATGGCTTTAATACTCTTTGGCAACCTGGAACAGACCATGCAGGCATAGCGACACAAATGGTTGTAGAAAGAAACTTAGCTGAGAAAAATATTTATCGTAAAGATCTCACAAGAGAAGAGTTCATTGAAAAAATATGGGAGTGGAAAGAATACTCGGGTTCCACAATCATAAATCAATTAAAAAGGCTAGGTAGTTCATGTGATTGGTCAAGGGAAAGATTTACGATGGATGATGGATTGTCATCTGCAGTTAGAAAGGTCTTTGTTAAATTATATACAGAGGGGTTGATATATAAAGATCAAGCTCTTGTGAATTGGGATACCAAATTTAAAACAGCTATTTCTGATTTAGAGGTTGTTCTTACTGATGTAAGCACCCAAATTTATTATATAAGATATCCTAGCTCAGATTCTGAGAGTATAACTGTAGCAACAGTCAGGCCAGAAACAATTTTTGGTGATGTTGCCATAGCAGTTAACCCCAATGACAGTAGATACAATTCATTAAAAAAAGAAACTTTTACTATTCCTTTAACATCAAGATCTATTCCACTTATATTTGATGAATATTCTGATCCCGAAATGGGAAGTGGCGCAGTTAAAATTACTCCAGCACATGATTTTAACGATTTTGAAATCGGTAAAAGGCACAACTTAGAATTATTAAATATTCTAAACGAGGATGGATCATTGAACGAAAATTGTCCAAAAGAATTTCAGGGTTTAGATCGATTTGAGGCAAGAAAAAAAGTTGTTCACTTACTAAAAGAAAAAGGTTTTTTAGAAAAAATTGAAGATTATAAAACTACAATACCATATGGTGATCGCTCGAACACTGTTGTCGAACCTTTTTTAACTCATCAGTGGTTTTGTAATGCTGAAGAATTAGCAAAACAGGCAATGAAAGTTGTAAAAGACGGTGATACAAAATTTTTTCCCTCAAATTGGGAGAAAACATACTTTCAATGGATGGAGAATATAAGACCATGGTGTATTTCTCGACAAATATGGTGGGGGCATCAAATTCCAGTTTGGTATGGTCCTGATGGAAAAGAATTTTGTGCAGAAACTGAAGAAGAAGCAAAAAATTTAGCTGTAGACTTTTATAAAGCAGATAAAATAATTTTAAAAAGAGATCAAGACGTCTTAGACACCTGGTTCTCCTCAGCTCTTTGGCCTTTCTCTACATTGGGATGGCCAAATAAAGAACAAACATTAGATACATTTTACCCTAATTCTGTACTAGTTACGGGTTTTGATATCATCTTTTTCTGGGTTGCCCGCATGATGATGATGGGTAATAAATTTATGTCAGAAACACCTTTTAAAACTGTTTATGTTCATGCTCTTGTTCGTGATGAAAAAGGTCAAAAAATGTCAAAATCAAAAGGTAATGTCATAGACCCTTTAGAAATAATTGACAAGTATGGTGCAGATACACTTCGCTTTACTCTAACATCATTAAATACACCTGGAAGGGATGTAAGGTTAAGTGAGCAACGCATAGCTGGTTATAGAAACTTCGTTACTAAAATCACCAATGCCTACAAGTTTGCTGAATTTAAAGGGATTTATCCATTTACGGATAATGGCAAAGTTAATCCTAACCATATTTTTAATATCTGGATTATAAATGAGTTTCAAGAGTTATATAAAAAAGTTCAAGAAAATTATGAGAAATACTATTTTCATGAAGTAGCTAATCAACTATATCATTTTACATGGCATACTTTTTGTGACTGGTATATTGAACTTTCTAAAAATCTTTTAGACGACAATCAATTTAGAGATGAAACCAAACAAACTTTTCATTTAGTATTTAATTCTTTACTGCAACTTTTACATCCAGTAATTCCTTTTATCACTGAAAAATTGTGGGGTAAAAATAATAAAGATATCTTGATGAGTCATCAGTGGGACTATATTGATCAAAAAACTGAGAGTGAACATGTATCTAAAACAAAGTTATTTATTGATTTTATAGAGGAATACAGGTCAATAGAAAAACTTTTTGAAATCAAAAAAGAAGATACTGTAGAAATTTTTTCTAAAAACCAATTAATTCAAACAATTTTAGAAGACAATAAAAAAACATTTGAATTTTTAACAAGAAAAAAACTTTCATCATCCCATAAAGACAATAGTGTTACTTTACCTTTTAAAGAGTTTGATTTCGAAATTTCTACTAGTCAAATTGATAAATCTAAAATCAAACAAAAACTTCAAGAAAATAAAAGCTCTTTGGAAAAAGAAAAAAATACAATTGATAAAAATTTATCAAATGAAAATTTTGTATCAAAAGCACCAAAAGATCTCATTGATCAAAATAAAGAAAGACAAAGTTCAATTAATATGGAATTGTCTAAAATTGATAGTATATTAACTAATATTCAATAATGGTTGATAAAAGCAAATTACCAAGTAGACATGTTTCTGTAGGTCCTAAAAGTGCACCACATAGAGCTTTTTATTATGCTATGGGCATTACCGAAGAACAGATTAAACAACCTTTTGTCGGTGTAGTAACCACATGGAATGAGTCTGCCCCTTGCAATATTTCACTTTCTCGTCAAGCTCAATCAGCCAAAAAAGGTGTGTGGGATGCAAAAGGTACACCAAGAGAATTTACCACCATTACTGTTACTGATGGTATAGCTATGGGTCATGAGGGAATGAAATCTTCTTTAACTAGCAGGGAGATTATAGCTGACTCAACTGAACTTTCTGTAAGAGGGCACTGTTATGATGCCTTAGTTGGTTTAGCTGGGTGTGATAAATCTTTGCCAGGTTTAATGATGGCAATGCTAAGACTTAATGTGCCATCTGTATTTATGTACGGTGGATCTATATTACCAGGTGTTTATAAGGATAAGGACGTAACAATAGTAGATGTTTTTGAAGCTGTTGGAAAACATTCAACAGGAAAGATTTCAGACCAAGAACTCCATGACATTGAGTGTGTTGCCTGTCCATCTGCTGGATCCTGTGGCGGACAGTTTACTGCAAATACCATGGCATGCGTTTCAGAGACTATTGGTTTAGCTCTTCCAGGTTCTGCTATGACACCAGCTCCTTATGAAAGTAGAGATAAATATGCTTATGAAAGTGGTAAAGTAGTTATGGAATTAATTGAAAAAAACTTGAGACCTAGGGATATTGTTACAAAACAATCACTAATAAATGCGGCTGTGGTTGTTTCAGCATCAGGTGGATCAACCAACGCTGGTTTACATCTACCTGCTATGGCTCATGAAGCTGGTATTGAATTTACTTTGGAAGATGTCTGTAATATTTTCCAATCAACACCTTATATAGGTAATTTAGCCCCGGGTGGGAAATATGTAGCTAAAGATTTATATGAAGTTGGTGGCGTTCCTGTTCTAATTAAAGCACTCATTGATGGCGGGTTGATTGATGGATCATGCATGACTGTTACTGGAAAAACTTTAGCTGAAAATGTAAAAGATGTTGAGTTACCAAAAAATCAAGATGTTGTTTATCCTGTCAGTAGCCCAATTACTAAAACAGGTGGTGTGGTAGGTTTGAAAGGTTCACTGGCTCCTGATGGTGCGATCGTAAAAATAGCTGGACTTAAAAAATTACAGTTCAAAGGAAATGCAATTTGCTTTGATAGAGAAGAACATGCTCTAGACGCTGTCTTAAATGGTAAAATTAAACCTGGTCATGTTGTGATTATAAGATACGAGGGTCCAAAAGGAGGGCCAGGTATGAGAGAAATGCTATCTACCACTAGTGCCCTTTATGGACAAGATCTTGGCGAAGAGGTAGCTTTAATTACTGACGGAAGGTTCTCTGGAGGTACACGAGGTTTTTGTATCGGCCATGTAGGTCCAGAGGCTTATGATTGTGGACCTATAGCGTTAGTTGAAGATGGTGATGAAATAGAAATTGATGCAGAGAAAAATTTACTAAATTTGAATGTAGACGAAAAAACGTTATCCGATAGAAAAACTAAATGGGTTAATAAAGAACCAGAGTTTATGTCAGGTACTTTATGGAAATACATGAAAACTGTTGGACCTGCAAACCTAGGGGCAGTTACACACCCTGGTGGTAAATTAGAAAAAAAGACTTATTCAGATATTTAAATCTATAAGAATAGGGCAATGATCAGAGGGTCTATCCATATCACGGTATTCCTTTAATACTTTTAGTTTCATTATTTTACTTTTCAAAAATGGAGATAAAAGAAAGAAGTCTATTCTTATTCCTTCCTCTTTTCCAAATTTGTAAGTTTTATAATCAAAAAAAGTATAACTTTGTTTTTTTGGAGTAGTCTTGAACACATCAATTAGATCTAGATTTATTAATTTATAGAATTCTTTTCTGGATTGAGGTTGTGCCAGAGCATCATTTTTATATTTTTTAATATCATGAGCATCTTCATCATCTGGAATAACATTAAAATCTCCCATTAATAAAACTTCATATTCTTTTTTAAGTATTTCTATTTCTTTATAAAGTAATTTCATCCATTCAAGCTTATTTGTAAATTTGTCTGTATCTATAGGATTTCCATTAGGGAAATAACAATTGAGGATTGCTAAATTTTTATCTTTTATAATAACTGTATTGTTTCTTGCTTGTGTCATATTTAACTTTTTTAAGGGATTTTCACTTAATACAATCTCTCTATTATAAGAAACACTTACCCCATTATAACTTTTTTGAGTTTCAGCCACTGTTTTCAATGAAAATTGATTAAAAAAATTTTCTACGTATTCTTTATCTAATATCTTCAGTTCTTGTAAGCAAATTATATCTGGAGATTCTGTTTTTATTATTTTTTCTATAATTGGTTCTCGCGCTCTTAAAGAATTTACATTCCAACTAATAATTTTCACAATTAAACGCTAAATGATGTGCCACAGCCACAAGAATTTTTAGCATTAGGATTTGAAATAGAGAAACTAGAGCCTATCAATTCATCTTTATAATCTAATTCAGACTCATTAATGAAAGTCATAGAATTTTTATCAATCAAAATTTGTAAATCTTTAAAATTAAATACATGATCTTTGCTTTTATTAATTACATTTTCACTTTTAAACACGTACTGGAATCCAGAACATCCACCACCTTTGACTCTGATTCTAAAATATTTCATATTTTGATCTTTTAGAACTTCTTGAATTTTATTTATAGCTTTATCTGTTATATTAATACTTCCCATATGTTCAGTAATTTATCAGCTTTACCAGAAAATTCAAAAGGAAGACTTTACGATGAGATAAATGATCATCGATCACTCTACGAAAGAGATAGAGACAGGATTTATCATTCAACAGCCTTTAGAAAACTAAAAGATAAAACACAAGTATTTATGTTTGAAAAAGGTGACTATTATAGAAATAGACTAACACATACTCTTGAGGTATCTCAAATAGCAAGATCTATAAGTAGAAAATTGTCTTTAAATGAAGATCTCACTGAATGTATAGCACTATCCCATGATTTAGGTCATAGTCCTTTTGGTCATGTGGGCGAAGAAATAATTACTCAAGAATTAGATGCAAATTTTAACCATAATTATCAATCTTTTAGACAAATTACATTATTAGAAAAGAGATATATAAATTTTGATGGTTTAAATTTAACTTGGGAAACAATAGATGGATTAATAAAGCATAATGGAAAAATACAAGAAACAAAAAGAAACTACGACTTATCAAAAAATTTTAAATTTGATTTAAATAAGAATCCCTCATTAGAGGCTCAAATCGCTTCCTTGTCTGATGATATAGCATACATAGCTCATGATTTCGATGATGCTTTAAGATCAGGTATTCTGACAATATCAAGTTTAGCTGAAAATAAAGAACAATTTAATTTTATAGATTTTTCATACATTGCAAATTTAGATAAAAGTATAGCAAGAAATTACTTTACAAGGTCCATTATGAACTACTTAATTTTGGATCTTCTTAACGAAACTGAAAATACTCTTTCTAATAATTCACAAATACGATCAATTGAAGATGTTATTACAAACACAAATTTTTTGGTTAAGTTTAGCCCTCCAGTATTAGATAAAGTAAAATTTATTAAAAATTTTCTATTTGAATTTTTTTATACATCTGATTTTGTATATAAAAATAGAACGCAAGCCGAAAAAATTTTAGTTTCTATAATAAAATTATTAAATAATGATACCTCTATGCTTCCATCTAAATGGAAAGAAGAAATACAAAATGATGCAGATAAGCAACAAATTATAGTCGATTATGTATGTGGTATGACAGATCAGTATGCTATAAATTTCTATAAAAAATATGTTACATAATTTAAAAAAATCTCTTTTTGAAATATTAATTAAAATTGATAAGAACGTTAGTATTAACCTTGATGATGTTGAAGTTGAAACACTTTTTGACAAAAAAGGCGATTTTACAACTAATGCTGCTCTAAAATTTTCAAAAATATTTGGAAAAAATCCAAATCAATTAGCAGACATTATTTTAAAGGGCATTAATTTAAATAATTTTGAAAAGGTAGAAATTGCTGGACCTGGTTTTATAAATTTTTTTCTTAAGGATGAAAGTTTTAATCCTCAATTATTCAATTATGAAAAAGAATTTACAGAAAATGAAAAGGTAATTATCGAATTTGTATCTGCAAATCCAACAGGCCCATTACACTTAGCACATGGAAGAGGTGCCGTTGTTGGAGATATTTTATCTAATTTATTTGAGTATTTTGGTCATCTTGTAACTCGTGAATATTATGTAAATAACACAGGTAATCAAATTAATGAATTTCTATCTTCAATACTTTATTCGATTTCTCATACATATAATCTAAATCTTAATGAAAAACAATTTTACAAAGGTGATTACATTAATGATATTGCAAAGAAATGTTACGAAAAATTTAAACCACTATTTGATAATAAGCTAAGTTCTGATGAGAAAAACAATATAGTAAATTATGCTATAGAAAATCTTGTCAATCAGACGCTTCAAACACTTGGCACAGCAGGAATAAAATTCGATCAAATCTCATATGAAACAACTATTATGGAAAAGGGTTATCTCCCATTAATTCTTGAAAAATTTAAGCAAAAAGATCTAACATATGAAGGTCAATTGAATGCCCCTAAAGATTTTACGGGCACTTTAAAGGATAATCAGCTAACAATATTTAAATCAACTCTTTTTGAGGATGATGAAGATAGAGCGTTAACTAAAAATGACGGCACTCCCACTTATTTTGCAAATGATATTGCTTATCATGAAGATAAATTTCAAAGAGGATTTAATAAATTAATAAATATATGGGGCGCAGATCATTTAGGATATCTTAAAAGATTGTCATCAGCGATAACTTCTTTACATCCAAAAATTGATTTTTCAGTTGTTTTTTGTCAAATTGTCAATTTAAAACGCGATAATAAAATACAAAAACTCTCAAAAAGAGAGGGTAACATTTTTGAACTAAAAAATTTAATAGATGAAATAGGAATTGATAATTTTAGATATTTTATGTCTTACAGAAAAAATGATACTCACATGGATTTAGACATAGATTTAATTAAGAGGGAGAATAAGGAAAATCCTATTTATTATATTCAGTATTCTTATGCAAGAACACAATCCATTTTAAATAAGGTAAATAAAGTAGTTGATACACCCGTTATAATTACTTCAGAATTAAAAAACTTATATAAAAAATTATTGGAGTGGGATAACGTGGTAAAATCTGCATATTTAAAAAAAGAAGTTCATTTAATAGCACACTACTTAGAGAGTCTGTCTTCATATTTCCATACATTATGGTCCTCTTCAAAAAATAAACCATCAGCAAAATTTTTAGATAATGA
>CACJQJ010000007.1 GCA_902595525.1 uncultured Alphaproteobacteria bacterium
GAAAATTTGTAAATTCTAAAGAAAGTTTAACTAGACCAACAATTATTTGTTTATCTATTTTATTATATTCTTTTGTTATTTTTAATAATTCTTTAAGTGAACACAAACAGTTATATGAAACATTAGCTAGTGTAATAATTGGTATACTAATTTTAAGGGAGAGTTTAAATGAATAAAATATTTATAATTTTATTAATTTTCTCTCTTTTCCTTAGACAAATAATGATTTTAAACGCTAATGATAATAATGACACTTACATAAATACGACAAATATAATTTATGATGAAAAAAATAATATTATTGAATTTGCTGATAATTCAAAAATCAATATTGGGAACACAAATATTCTGGTCGATAATGGAGTCATTGATTACAATAAAAATAAAATAGAGGTTTATGGAAATTTCTACTTATATCAAGAAACAAATATACTCAGCGGTAAAGATTTACAGGGTGATACTAACTTAAAAAATTTTACTGCAAATCAAGTAAGCTTTATTTATGATAATGACCTTAAAATTGACTCTGATAAAGCCTCTAGATCTGATAACGAAGTTTATTTTTTTAATAATTTTTTAACTCCTTGCGAACTTGTTGGGTATTTTGGATGTCCTACTTGGTCGCTAAGAATTGATAAAACCAAATATAATATTTCTGATGATAAATTTACTCATTACGATACTTTTTTGCAGGTAGCCGATTATAAGATTTTTTATTTACCATACTTTACTCACTATGGTTCAAAGGCTCCAAGGAAAAGAGGATTTCTAACTCCAACCTTTGAATATGGTATAGCAGGTAAAAGTTCAATTTATACACCTTATTATCTTCCGATAAATGATAGTACAGATGTTATTTTTAAACCAAAATTTTTTATTCTAGATGGACTAAACATATTAAACCAATACGAATTAAACACTTTATTAAAAAATAAATCATCAGGTGGCGAATTCTCAATAGAAGTAGATAACATAAAATACGAAGATAAAGCAAACGTAAATAGTACTGTAAGAATGAATTTGAAACAGGTAATGAATAAAAATCAAGTTTTGTCTTTTAATGGTTTATTGACAAATAGTGTATCAACAACAAGATCAAAAAATGAAGAACCTATAAAATTTGAAGATATATTTTTAAGATTGGATAATTACAATTTTGCTTTAGAAAATGATTTTCTTAGTGCTGAGGTTACCACA
Organism: uncultured Alphaproteobacteria bacterium; assembly: GCA_902595525.1. The sequence continues at coordinate 1,198 of CACJQJ010000007.1, forward strand.
ATTGAGTCGTTTGACTCAACAAGTGACTCTTTAATACCTTTGTCACCTCGTATCATTTATCAGAATAATATTAATCTTGCTAAAAACATCACTAACATAAACGAATTAGACTTTACTGTGGTAAAAAGAAATGAGTCAGAAAGTGATTTCCCATCAGAAAATAATAGCTTTAAAATAAATAATTATTTAAATCACAGTAAGAAAATAGAAAATATAAATATTTATAATAAAGTTTCTTTTTTAAACAGTTTTAGTAATTATAATTTCGAACATAATACAGCATTAAATAATAATGGAAATTTCAATCATTTAATATTTTCTTCTGATTTATACTATAACTTCAATAATAACTTTATACCTAGAGTTAAAATCATTCATAATGAAGAAATACAAAGTTCAGATAATATAATCAATGAGGATAGTAACTCACTTACTTTTAATTATCAAAATTTATACTCTGATAATAGAAACTTTGGCACAGATAATAGAGAAGATACTTCGAGAATAATCTATGGATTTGAAGCTAATTATATAATTAATAACCAAAAATTTGACTTGAATTTAGGTCAATCATATGACACTAAAAAAAACAATAAATTTGCTAATAAAATTAATCAAAAATCGCATTTATCTGATTATGCAATTGAAGGTAAATCTGAATTTAATAGTTTTTCAGTAAACTTTGATACGAGAATAGAAAAATCTAGTTACAACAAAAAGGAAATGAATGTTGAATTTAAAATACATGAACCTGTCGAAATTACTCTTAATTATCATGAAACTCAAAAAAATGCTTATTCAGAAAACTCTAATGATACAGAATACTTAGGTATAACTTTACAGAGAAAAATTTTAGATAATTTTATATTTTCTTATAATTCAAATATTGATTTAAAAAATAATTTTAGCTCATATTATGATAGCATTGGACTTAGATTATTTGACGATTGCTCAGAACTAAATATTCAATATTCAAACAGACGTTACAATGATGACTATAACACTAGTCCAGAGGAGTTATTAAGTATAAATTTCAGTATGGACTATTTAGGATTTTTTGGATACCAACAATCAACAGATTTATTTTTTCAAGAAGCAGGAAATATTGATTATGGCACTTAGATTATTAAAAGTTTTATTTTATGTTTTATTATTTTTTTTATTTATTTTAACTCTTTTGCTAACGTTATTTATGACAAAAACAATATTATAATATCAGAGTTAGATTTAGTAATTTATAAAAAATTTCATAATGAGAGATATAATGTAAAAATATCGGACACAAAGGCTTTAAAAGACCTAGTTATGATTAAAAATTTAGTAATAAGTTTAGAAATAAATAATCCTGATTTCATAAAAACAATTGATAGAGATATCTCTATGGAATTAGGTATTGATAGTACAAAGTCAAAAATACATCTTGATATTATAAGATATTTTAAAACCAAAAATTATTTTATTATAAATTACCTCAATAATAATTTTAAACTTAATGAATTAGAGGAAGTTTTTAATAAATTTAATAAATTAGAATTACCATTAAGTGATAATAATTGTTTAACCATGACCGATTTAGTTGATTTAAAAAATAATAATGAATTTTATGAAATTTTTTTTAATAATTTAAATAAAGAAAATAAAATATATGAAATATCCATTGATGGTAAATTAATGAGTGTTTGTTTAAATCAGAGAAACTATCAAATAATTCAAGAAGAAATATTTAAATATATTGAAAGTAAAATACAAAAAGATTTTGATAAATTTTTTTATGCACAACAAAAAACTTAAAAAAAAATTTGTTTTTGTAGGAGACGTAAATTCTATAAATATTGAAATTATATTGAAATCTCACTTATCAATAAAAAATAAAATTATGTATGTTGTTATATGTAATAGATTTGATTTTGAAAAATATATAAATAGAATTAAAATAAAAATTAAACTAAATGAAATATTTGATCCAATAAAATTCACTGATTATGACAAAAATTCAATAAATATATTCAATATTCATAATAAATATAAAGAAAAATATAAAAATTTACTTAATCAAATTAATATTTCAAATAATTTTTCAAATTTAACTGGATATGATCTTGTAACTTTGCCGATAGATAAATCTATTTTTAAAAAAAAAATTAATTTTACAGGAGTAACAGAATATTTAGGAAAAATTAACAAAGAAAAAACAGTAATGTTAATGCATGGAGAAAAATTTTCAATAATTCCTCTAACAACACATATTAATTTAAAAAAAATATATAAAAAACTAGATATTAAAAATTTAAAGACTCAAATCAGCACTATTTTAAATTTAATTAAAAATAAAAAATATTGTCTTAAATTTAAAAATATAAAATTCCTATGTTATAATCCACATTGTGGAGAAAATAATACAATAGGAAGAGAGGATTTTTTAATAAGTAAATTAATTAAAAGTAATTTTAAGGGAATATCTGGGCCCTACCCAGCAGATAGTGCTTTCAATCAGAGACAAAATAATACTCTATATATTTCAACGTATCATGATCAGGCGCTGATACCATTTAAAATTGTTAACAAAAAAGGAATTAACTTTACTTTAGGTTTAAATTACCGGCGTTTTAGTCCTGCACATGGAACTGCTAAAGATATAAAGTTTAAAAATAAATCAAATAATATCTCTTACGTTCAATGTATGTTAAATTAAAAAAAAAATTTGGACAAAATTTTCTTATTGATAAAAATATTACTAATAAAATCTCTAATTTAATAAACAAAACAAATTTAAAAATTCTCGAAATTGGTCCAGGAGATGGTAAATTAACTTATAAAATAATAGAGAAAAAACCTGAAAAATTAGATTTAGTTGAAGTTGATAAAGATTTAATTTTAAAATTGAATAAAAATTTTAAAAATCATAAATTTATTAAAATCATAAACGAAGATATACTTAAATATAATTTTGATTCAAAATATGACTTAATAATATCTAACCTACCATATAATTTATCGTCTAAGATATTAGAAAAATTAGTATCATTAAATAATATTCCAAAAAGAATGATACTAATGTTCCAAAAAGAATTTGCAGAAAGATTGATAGATAGTGACTTGAACTCAATAAATTCATTAGTCAAATGTTTTTTTAAAATTAAATTGAAATTCAATGTTAGTAAAAATTGTTTCAGGCCAATTCCAAAAGTTGAATCAAGTGTATTATTATTTGAAAAACTTAATAGAAACCAAATATCTAAAAATGAAATTGAGAAATTTATTAAATTTAAAAGATATGTCTTCTCCTATAAAAGAAAATCGTTAAGAAAAATATTGAAAAAATTTAATATTGATGAGTCTTCCATTTTAGATTTAAGGGTAGAAAAATTAAATCTGAATGAGTTTATTAATATTTTTAGAACAATTAAGTTCTAAATTTATTAACAAATTTTGTTAAATTTATTAATCTAGATTTTTTAAGTCTTTCAGACTTAATAATATTCAAAATTTGATTAACGCAGTTGTCTAAATTTTCATTTATAACAACATAATCATATTCAGGAAAATGAGAAATTTCATTTTGAACTAAATTCATTCTTTTTTTCATCTCTTTTTTAGTATCTCTAGCTCGGGTTTTTAATCTCAAAACTAACTCTTTTTTGCTAGGTGGTAAAATGAATATTCCAACAACTTCTAAATTAGTTTGCTTAAGTTGTTGAAATCCTTGCCAATCAATATCAAATAATACGTCTTTCTTTTTTTTAAAAAAACTGTTTACAGTTTGTTTAAGTGTGCCATATCTATATCCAAAAACATTTGCTGACTCTAAAAAATCATTTTTTTTTATACGAGCATTAAATTGATATTCATTAAGAAATATATAGTCTTTCTTATTTATTTCTTTGGTTCTTTTAGGTCTTGTTGTACATGAAATTGATAATGCAATTGATTTATCTTTTTTTATGAGTTGCTTTGATATTGATGTTTTACCAGCACCAGATGGCGATGATAAAACAACACAAAAGTTTTTACTTTTAAACACCAAGGACTAAACTAGCGTTTGTGCCACCAAAACCAAAAGAATTAGAGATTATGTTTTTTACTGACTCAGAAACAGACACATGAGGGATTAAATTAATTTTACTTTTTTTGTCGGGGTTATTTAAATTTAAAGTTGGAGGTAAAGTTTTTGTTTGTAATGATTTTATTGAAAATATTGCCTCGACAGCACCAGCCGCTCCAAGAAGATGACCAATCGCAGATTTATTAGAACTCATAAATAGATTATTATTTGAAACAAATAATTTCTCAACCGCTGATAATTCAATAGCATCTCCAACAGGAGTTGAAGTACCATGAGCATTTACATAACCAATATCTTCGTTGTTTAATTTAGACTCATTTAAAGCCATTTCCATTGCTCTAAATCCTCCGTTTCCATCTTCAGAGGGTTTTGTAATGTGATAAGCATCTCCAGACATCCCGTATCCTTTAACCTCACAATAAATGTTAGCATTTCTTTTTTTTGCATGTTCTAATTCTTCTAGCACTAATACACCTGCGCCCTCACCCATAACAAATCCTGATCTATCCTTATCCCAAGGTCTTGACCCCTTTTCTGGATAATCATTGAATGTGTCACACAAAGCCCTAGCTGCAGAAAATCCAGATATGCCTAAAGGGCAAACTGCTGCTTCTGATCCACCACAAACCATTAAGTCAGCTTTATTATTTTTAATAAGCATAAAAGAGTCACCGATTGCGTGGGTACCTGTTGCGCATGCAGTTACTGGAGAACTATTTGGTCCTTTTAAATTATATTTAATTGATATTTGACCGGATAATAAATTTATTAGAGAAGATGGAATAAAAAAAGGAGAGATTTTTCTTAAACCCTGACTATCTAAAATCGAGGAATTTCTATATATGGTATCTAATCCACCAATTCCTGAACCAACCATAACTCCAGATCTTAAAGATGTTTTGTCATCAGAGATGAAACCAGAGTTAGTAATGGCTTCTTCCGCTGCAACTAAACCCAATAATATGAATCTATCAATTTTTCTTTGATCCCTCTTACTAACTATCTCTTCATTGATTTCAGAGTCGTCTATAGTTCCTGCTATCCTACAAGGGTAACTATCGACTTCAAATTTAGTAATTTTAGAAATTCCACTTTTAGAATTGGTTAATGACTCCCAACTAGTATTTACAGAGTTACCTAAAGGATTTATTGTACCTATCCCAGTAACAACTACTCTCCTCAATTGAAATAATTACTAATACTAATTTGAATTTGCTGTTAAATACGTGACAGCATCTTTTAAAGTTACTATTTTTTCTGCTGCATCATCAGGTATTTCACAACCAAACTCTTCTTCAAAAGCCATTACAAGTTCAACAGTATCTAAGCTGTCTGCACCCAAGTCATCAATAAACTTAGAGTCACTTTGTATTTTAGACTCCTCTATTCCTAAATGCTCTACTACAATCTTTTTTACTCTATCTTCAATGTCGCTCATTTTAAAAACCTCTTAGTAATAAATTTAAAAGTTCGTACCACATTATGATTAATATTCAAATAATTAAATTAACGCCAAGCCACCATTTACATGTAATGTCTGTCCTGTAATATAGTTAGCATTTTCAGAGCATAAAAAACCCACTGCTTTCGCTATATCCATAGAATCCCCAAGTTTTTTCATAGGAATTTTGTCCAAAATTGATTTTTTTTGGTCATCATTAAGCTTATCAGTCATATTAGATTGAATAAAACCAGGAGCTATGCTGTTAACAGTAATATTTCTTGTTGATAATTCTAAAGCTAATGATTTTACTATACCAGATATGGCTGCTTTCGATGCTGTGTAATTTACTTGGCCTTGATTACCTGTATGCGCTACTACTGATGAAATAAATACTACTCTTCCAAATCTTTTTTTTAACCATTTTTTTTGTAAAATGTTTGAGTAAATAAAATGATGAATTTAAATTTACATTTATGACGTTATTCCATTCTTCTGATGACATCCTTAAAAATATATTATCCCTATTAAGTCCAGCATTCAAAACAAGGTAGTCAACATCAAAGTCAAATAATGTATCTAAATTTAAACTATCAATATCATTAAGATTCAATTCTTTAAAATTTATATAATCTTGATTAGCTTTTACTTTATTCATATTTGTTGTAGTTGAATAAATTTCTTTACAACCATTGCTACTAAAATATGTGCATATAGATCCACCAATAGAACCCGTGCCACCTGTTACCAATAATTTCTTATTTTCAAACAAAATTTATATCCTCTATACTACTAAGTGAATATTTATCACCTTGAAAGTCTTTAGGTAAAAAATTTATTAAAGTTTTTTTGGGTCCAATTTCTATGAATGTATTTATTTCTTTACTTAAAATTGTTTTAATTGTCTCTGACCACATTACTGGTGAGTGTATCTGAAGAGATAATTGATCATTATATTCTTTTTCAGAAATATTTTTGTAATTTATAAGTTCATGATTTGAAATTAAGTCAATATTGATTTTTTTAAATAAAATATTATTAATTTTTTCACTAAATATTTTTGCACTATCCCTCATTAAATTTGAATGAAATGGAGCAGAAACATTTAATGGAATAAATTTGCCAATAGGATTTTGTTCCTTAAATTTATTGACCTTATCTTTTAAACCACATATGACAACCTGTTTATCTGAATTGTAATTGGCTATATAGACACCGTCTCCAAATAATTTATCATCAATTTTTAAATCCTCTTTTTTTAAAATTGCATACATTACATATTTATTTGGATCTGAAACAATTGACATTGACTCGCCTCGACATTTAACTAATTGTAGCATTTCTTCAAAATTCAATGACTCAGCAAAATATAAAGCACAATATTCACCCAAAGAGTGGCCTGCTAAAGTTATTTTAGAAAAATTTTTGTAAAAATAATCTCTAGTAAGATCTATTAATATTGAGCTAAATACGAAAATCATTGGTTGGCTATATTGAGTTAAATTTAATAAACCTGAATCATTTTGTGCATCTAATAGATCATAACCAAGTATTTCAGAACTTATGGAGTATCTGTTTTTAGCCCAGTCATATTTCTTAATAAAATCAACACCCATTTCCCTAAATTGTGAGCCTTGGCCTGTAAAAAGTAATGAAAGGTTTTTATTTGACATATTTAGTTTATATCTGTAGACACTCTTTCTACATGACTAACATATATGAAACAACAATTATAGTAAAACCTGACCTTGCTAATGATCAGATGAAAAACCTTAATAGCTCTATAGATAATTTTTTTTCTGAAAATAATGTTTCAATTGGTTATAAAGAAGATTGGGGAATAAAAAACTTGAAAACCCAAATAAATAAGTACTCTAAGGGGGCATTTAAATTTATGCGCTTCCATGCTTCAACTGATTTTCCAAAAAAACTTGATGGTTTTTTAAAATTTAATACAGATTGCTTACGCTTCCTTACTACAAAATCATCAAATAAATTAGATGAGGCTACTCCACAAATAAATAAGGATAATTAATGAAAAAAAATTTAAATATTTCAAATGAAGAATTGTTAAATCTTGATTATAAACACACCCATATTCTTAAGAAATTTACGAATGATAATGGAAAAATTATTCCTCAAAGGGTAACAAACATGTCTAGATCTATTCATACTAAAATTACAAAGGCAATAAAACAAGCTAGGTTTTTATCTATAATTTAAATTATGACTAAAGTTGTTGTTTTAGAAAAAATAAAAAAAAACTGGGATATAGGGTCTGTAGTATCAGTTAAAGATGGTTATGCAAGAAACTATTTAATTCCAAATGGTAAAGCTAAATTTGCTACGAAACAAAATATTGATGAAATTAAGTCTTTAGAGAAAAGTCTAATTAAAAAAGATGATGAATATAAATCTAATGCAAATGTGATAGCATCAAAAATTAACGAACTGAAATTTACTAAAGAAATAGCCGCAAAAGAAAATGGTGAGTTATATGGTTCCTTGAGTGTTTCAGATATAGTTATTTTTTTAAGTGAAAATGACATAAATATTCAAAAAAAGTTTGTAAAATTAGGAAATAAAATCAAAACAACTGGGGAATATAATGTAGATATAGACTTACACCCTGAAGTAAATTGTTCACTTAATATTGAGATCTTATCCCCTAAAATATCTGCCTAAGACTATCTTTTTATTGTTTTATTAATAACCTACTTATACATGCAAAAGTCCTTTGATAGCCTAAAAGATAATGACATTGAAATTATTGTTATTGCCTACTTACTTAAACATCCGGAATTGATAGATACACATTTTGAGTATCTGGACAATTCTTTGTTTTCCAACATAGAAAATCTAAAAATATTTAATGTATTAGAAGAGTTTCATAAATCACAAAAAAATATTTCTATAGATACAATTAAGAACTACATTCCAGATATACAATCTAAAACTCATAAAGATCTCTCTTTTCAAATCGATCAAATTGTATTTTCTAAAGATATTTTTTCTAGTTATTTAGAGACACTTCAAGAGTTGCATTTGAGAAGAGAGCTTTTTAAAATTACACAAAATAAAAATAATGAGTCAACGACTTTCGAGATATCGAACAGTATCAAAGATATTGTTTTAGACCTTGAAAAAAAGTTATTTGATTTATCTAACTATAAAAAAGATAATTATGAATTAAGGAACTTTTCCTCTGTAACTAAATCCTCTCTTCAATTAATTGAAAAAGCATTTAAAAAAAAAGGAAAATATTCAGGTATTGTATCAGGATTTGGGGACTTAGATAATATGCTAGGAGGAATGCAAAATTCTGACTTAATTATCCTTGCTGGCAGACCTTCAATGGGCAAAACTGCCTTAGCTACAAATATTGCATTTAATGCTGCCAAATATTTTTCACAAGAGGAAAATAAAGGATCTGTTGTAATGTTTTCTTTAGAGATGTCAGCTGAACAAATTGGCTTAAGAATCTTGGCTGAACAATCTAAGATATCGAGTGATAAGCTTCGTAAAGGAGAAATAAATGAGAAAGACTCTCTTAAACTTCAAAATACTTATCAGGAAATTAATAGTTTAAATTTCTTTTTTGATGATAGTCCTAATTTAACTGTTTCAGAATTAAGATCTAAATTACGAAGATATAAAAATAATTTTAATATTAAACTAGTTTTAATAGATTATCTCCAATTAATAAAACCTGAGAGTAACAGAGATAATAGAGTGAATGAGCTATCTGAAATAACAAGAAATTTAAAGCAACTTGCAAAAGAATTTGATCTACCTGTAATTTCACTCTCTCAGCTCTCACGTCAAGTTGAAAATAGAGAGGATAAAAGGCCCTTACTATCTGATTTAAGGGAATCAGGGAGTATTGAACAAGATGCAGATGTTGTAATGTTTATTTATAGAGAAAGTTACTACTTACAAAGAAACGAGCCAACAAGAGGGGCTGATGAAACTCAAGAGTCATATCAAAAAAAACATGACTCATGGAAAGATAGAAATGAACAAGTTTTTAACAAAGCTGAATTAATTGTTGCAAAACAAAGAAATGGTCCCACGGGTAAGATTGAGTTATACTTTGATGATAAATTTACCAAGTTCTTGGGAATTGAAAAAAATGCATCAAATTAAAATCTCTAATGAAATTAATTGAAAATATTGGCGCAATTCCAATAAAATTATTCTCTAGTTTAGGGAAATTTATTTTATTTATATATTTTTTTTTCAAATATTTTTTTAAACCAAAGTTTTATTTTAAAAATATTTCATTATATTTTTTAGATATATTTATTTCATCAATTCCAATTATCGCATTAACTGGAATTTTTTCAGGAATGGTTCTTGCTTTACAATCTTATACAGGTTTTTCAAGATTTTCTGCTGAGTCAGCAATACCAAACATAGTTGTTTTAACTTTAACAAGAGAATTAGGTCCAGTATTGACTGGTCTTATGATTTCTGCGAGAGTTGGTTCTTCTATTGCTGCTGAAATAGCTACAATGAGAGTAACTGAACAAATCGATGCTCTTAAAACACTAAATACTAATTATTATAATTATCTTGTAACACCTAGAGTTTTATCTTTGACACTTGCATTGCCAATATTCGTTACAATTGTGGATTTTATCGGGGTAATGGGAGGATACATAGTATCAGTACATAGACTTGGATTTAATGATAATTTATATTTATTAAATACTATTGATTTTTTAAGTTTTGGTGACTATATGTCGGGAATTGTAAAAGCACTAACATTTGGCTTTATCATATCAATTGTTAGTTGTTATTGTGGTCTGTTTTCTGATAAAGGTGCATTTGGTGTTGGATCTGCAACGACAAATGCAGTTGTAATATCTTCTATTCTGATTTTATCGTCCAATTATTTTTTAACAGAAATATTTTTTTAATGAAAATTGAAATTAGAAATCTAAAAAAGAAGTTTGATGGAAACTTAGTTTTAAAAGATATTAGTCTCACAATAGAAAAAAATAAATCTACAATCATATTAGGTCAATCAGGTTGCGGTAAATCTGTTTTAATTAAAACAATTTATCAATTATTTAGTCATGATAGTGGTTCAATTTTGTATGACAAAAGTTCTAAAGTTAATATTGATAAATTTAGCATGTTATTTCAGTATGGTGCTTTATTTGATAGTTTAAAAATATCTGAAAACATAGCATTTACAGATTATATTAATGGCAAAACAAACTACGATAAAAAAGTTCTCTCTCTAATGAAAGACGTGGGTCTTGAAAAATCTATAATCAATAAATATCCTTCAGAAATATCTGGAGGCATGAAAAAAAGGGTTGGACTAGCTAGGGCCCTTTATAAAAATCCAAAGGTAATATTTCTAGATGAGCCAACAACAGGACTTGACCCTATAAATAGTGACAAAATAAATGAATTAATAATAAAAGTAATAAAAAAAAGGAAAATAACTGCTGTGAGCATAACACACGATATTAAAAGTGCTATTAAAACAGGAGATAATTATTATTTTATTGATAATGGTGTTGTTCAAGACAGAGGTGAATGTAAAAAAATTTTAAATACAAAAAATAAAATGTTTAAATCCTTTATCTCGGGTGGAAAATACTAGCAATTATGTATTTATCTAACTTAAATTATTTTGATTATGCTTATCTTTTTTTATTATTCATATTTGTAATTTTTTTTGCTTTTAAAGGTGCTACTAAATCAATTAGCTACACTCTAAAGATAATTTTATCTGTCTCTATACCGTTTTTATTCTACAAAAGATTACTTAATTTTTTTTTAGAGAAGATAAAAATTGAATATTTGTTCTCATTACAGAAAGAAAATTCAATTTTTTTAGAAATTATTTCTTTTATAATTTTATTTCTATTTACATACATTTCATTTTCAATATTAGAAAAGGCACTAAATTTGAAGTCACCGTCAAAACTAGAATTTAAAATTATAGATATGTTAGTTGGTGCTATTTATGGGATAATTTTATTTTCAGTTCTATTCTATTTCTCTTATGTTTTATTTTTTAAAAAATATTTAAATGATAAAAATAGTATTATGAAATTAAATATATCAATATATGAGAACCTTATGTATAAAGAACCTGAAGTTAATAAAAATATAAAGAAAGAAATATCAAATAAAGAAAAAAATAATGATAAAAACCAACTCTATTAAAATTAGAGAGGAATGTGGTGTATTTGGTATTTCAAATATTAATGATGCTTCTGCTTTGACTGCTTTGGGTTTACATGCATTACAACACAGAGGGCAAGAAGGGTGTGGAATAGTTTCTTATGATGGTAAGAATTATTATTCTGAAAAAAGATTTGGACTTGTTGGAGATAATTTTAACAATGAGGACACCATCAGAAAATTGCCAGGTTTATATGCAATTGGTCATAATAGATATAGCACCACAGGTGGTAAAATTTTAAGAAACGTGCAGCCTTTTTTTGCAGACACTAATGCTGGTGGCATAGGTGTTTCACATAATGGTAATTTTACTAATGCTATTACATTGAGAAAAAAACTAGTTGAAGATGGAGCAATTTTTTATACAACTTCTGACTCTGAGACGATAGTTCAACTTATAGCAAGATCAAAAAAAGAAAAAAATATTGACAAAATTATTGAGGCTATATCGCAAATTCAAGGTGGCTACGCGTTGGTAATGCTTACAAAAGATATTCTCATAGGAGCAAGAGATATTTATGGAATTAGACCTCTAATAATAGGTAAAAAAAATAACTCCTATGTACTTGCATCTGAAACATGTGCACTTGACATTATTGGAGCTGATTTTGTTAGAGAGGTCGAAAATGGAGAAATTGTTTATATCGAAAATAATGATTTAATTAGTCTAAAACCATTCGGTAACCACAAACCTAGACCTTGTGTCTTTGAATATATTTATTTTGCAAGACCAGATAGTGTTTTAAGAGGTAGAACAGCCTATGAGTATAGAAAAAATTTGGGAAGAGAATTAGCAAAAGAAGATAACATAGATGCTGAATTGGTTGTACCAGTCCCAGACTCTGGTAATGCAGCTGCTTTAGGATATAGCCAACAAAAAAAAATTAATTTTGAATTAGGTTTAATAAGAAACCATTATGTTGGAAGAACATTCATAGAACCAGGTCAACAAATAAGAAGTTTGGGTGTAAAATTAAAACTAAACGCAAATAGAAGTTCTATAGAAAATAAAAAAATTATATTGGTAGATGACTCTTTAGTACGAGGTACAACATCACATAAAATTGTAAAAATGTTATATGATGCTGGAGCGAAAGAAGTTCATTTAAGAATTGCATGCCCTGAAATCAAATATCCTGATTTTTATGGAGTTGATATGCCAACAAGAAAAGAATTATTAGCAGCAAACAAAAGTGTTGAAGAAATTTGTGAGTACATTAATGCAAAAAGCTTAAAATTTCTATCCCTAGAGGGTCTGTATATTGCACTTGGTTATTTAAAAAGAGATAATGAAAAACCTCAATTGACTGATCATTACTTTACAGGTGATTATCCAATCAAATTAATTGATCAGTTAGGTGATAATAAAATTACTCAATTATCTCTATTGAGTGCTAGCTCAAATATTTAATTGTCACTAAATCAAATAATAATTATTTTAAGCGGTGAAGATCAGAGAGTCTTAAATATAAATTCAAATAAAATTATTTTAGCATCAAATAAATTAGATAATATAAATCAAGACCATACTCTTCTTCAAACTAATTTTGAGTCAATTGAAGATTTAATGAAAGCAGTTTCACTAATTAAAAATCAATTTTTAAAAGTAGATGAAGTAGTAATAATTAATAGAGATATTGATTTACATATGATATCTTATCAATATGATTACAGCTATATTAATAAAAATTACCAAATATTAATTAATGTAATTTATTTTATCAATTTAATCGTACCTATATTCAGTAATAAATTAAAATTTGTTTTGTCTTTTGATAAAGATAATCACTATAAAGTCCATATAAATAATTTTAAAAATTCATTAGTAAATTATGTTGTTTCATTAAAAAAAGATTTAAATAAATTAAACAATATTGAGATTAAAAAATTAGATTAAAAGTTATACCCTTTAGGTTTAATTCTCTAATCAAAATCTTAGATAAGTAAGATCTTATATGAGGTCTAATATTTTTTTTTGTAAAATTACAAGAAATTTTAAAATAATTTTTTTTATTAACTGTAAAAGCAGTTATAAAGTAAATTTTAAATTCTTTTGAGTTTTTTTGAATTTTACCTAATTCAACATTAATTGATTTTATCAATTTGTTTAAATATGAAGTTTTAAAAAAAAACTTATTATTTAATTGATCATTTATTATATTTAGTATTTTTGATTTTGATGAGTTTAAAGCTGAAATAAAGAATATATTTAATGATGAGTAATAGTTATGATTTAAAGATAAATATTTAAGAAAGTTCTGTTGATATAAAGATTTGTTTTCTATCAAATCTATCTTATTTACCAAAACTAAGAATGGTTTATTTCTTTTTGATAAAGATCCTATTAATGATAAATCTAATTTCGACTCTGATTTTGCATCCAATAACAAAACAATAAGAGAGGATTTCTTAATAAAATATTCGGACTGTTCTAATGATAATTTTTCAAAATCAAAATTTTTTCTATTAGATCTGCTCCTTATAAAACCAGCAGTATCAATAAACTCTAGTATTTGATTTTTATACCTAATATCCCAGTTAACTGAGTCACGAGTGGTATGAAGGTTTGGTGATGTTATAGATAAAGGCATACTCATTATTTTGTTAAATAATGTTGATTTTCCAGTATTTTCTTTTCCAAAAATTGTTATGGTATTTTTTTTTATATTTTCATTATTAAATAATTTTCTTTTATTCTCTTGTGATAGATATTTTTTTAAAGTTACTAAGTTATCGGAATGATTAGTGAAGATTTTGTTAAACAAATTTGGAATATAATCTTTTTCATCAATTTTTTTAAAAGAAAATAACAAAAGATTGAATTTTTTTGAATGTAATTTTTTACAAATTTCTAAATCTGCTTGGGTAAAAGATGATACTAAATATATGAAATAAATATTATCTAACTTGAGTTCAGAGATTTTATTAAAAAGGTACTTAAAATCATTAAATTTGTAAAATCCCGGTGTATCAAATAAATTATATTCAAAATTTTCTGATAAAATTTTTTTTCTAATTATATCTATTGTAGTGTTTGGTTTTGGGTTTGATATAGTTCTATGTTTTTTTGAAAACAAATTAAAAAGGTGGGACTTCCCTTCATTAACTTTTCCGATAATAAAATAATTATTCACTTATTTTGATCAGGCTTAAATCATCTTTTAGATAGATTTTATTATCTTGGTAAAAAATATCCAAATTACTAGTAAATTTATTTTTGAATAATAACTCTTCCAATTTTTTATTTAAGTTGATAGTAATTATTCCATCTTTTGATATCAAATAAATATTTTCTGAAATGCTAAATATTGATATTGGCAAGTCTTTATTATGTTTATATGAATTAATTATATCTCCATTGCTCGCTATAATTAAAATTTTTTCAGATGTAAGAATTATTAAATTACCGCTTTTTGAGAAAAGATAACTAAGTATATTGGTTTTTATATCAAATTCCCATAGTATTTCTGAGGAATATTGATTGAAAACTGCAATTTTCCCAGAGCGATCTAAAAAATATAAATAACCATTATAATTAAATGGCGTGTCTATTAGCTCACTGAAAGTACCCAAAGATGAAAGAATATTAAGATCCTCTAAAATATAATTTTCAAAAAATTCAGTGCTTTGTTTATTAAAAGTAATTAAAGTACTTGTATTAAAAAGATAGTAATAATTTACTTCATCTTCAAAAATATTTGATTTTATATTGATACCTAACTTTTGATCAAAACTAGATGATTTTGTTATAGATTGTTTTAACAAATTTACTTTATATACATCGCCAAAAACACTAAGAATTATAAGATTATCCTTAATTATTATTGGGGCTATATTTGTGTATATGCCATAATCAGAGATTAAAGATAAATTATCTTCACTTATATTAAATATTCTGGAATTATTAGTTATCAAATATACTTTATCATTGTAATCAAAAAAATGGATTACATTTTCATCTTTTTTTAAATTTATTTTATATTTAGTAATATTTTTTTTATTTAATTTATCGATTAAATAGATATTTTTGTTTTTACTTACGATTATCTTTTGATTAACAAAATGAACAATAGAATTATTATTTGTTTTAATAATTTTTTCAATTTCTAAATTTTTAATATTTAAAGACTGATTCACAAATTTAGGATAAATAATATGACCAAACTCAACCTCTGACATAAAGTTATCATTTGCAAGGTCCGAAAAAATCTCAGAAACCTCGTTTTTTGGAACATAATCTTGATCTACGGTACCCAAATATTGATTACAAGACGATAAAGCTAAGAGTAAAATAAAAAATTTAATATTTTTCATTAGATAATCTATCAACAGCTTTGATAAAAAAATTATTTAAATTATCTCTATCTGACTCACTAAATTCAAAGTTATTAATGTCTAAATTATAAAAGTATATTTTAGCAATTTCATTAAAAGTAAAATTATTATCTAACGATAAAGATTTTATCAATTCTTTATCTAAGCCAATTAATGCTTTTTTCAATAATATTATATCTTTATCAATTTTATTATATCGATCTAAATTTTCAATTGAGGTTAATTTCAAATCACTAAAAAATGAAACTTTAGGATTATCTAGACTTGATAAATAATATAGTTTTTCATCTAAATTTGAATTTTGCTCATTATAGAGCTCTGCCAAAAAAATATCGAATAATTTTTCATCATCTTTAGAATTATTTTGTAAAATAAAATAAAGAACAATAACCAATAAAAAAGATACAATTCCAAATAAAGATAGATTTCTTTTAGTAATTAATTTTTCCATTTTATTGAGCAACCCATACTTGGATATTGTTGGCTTGAACAATATCCTTTAGCAATAACTTCTTCAACAGCAGAATAAAGCTCTGGTTTGCCCATAGAAGAATCTTTACCATTAGAGTCTAACCTGCCTCTATACTTAAGTTTTTTATCATTACTGAAATAATAGAACTCTGGAGTGCATTGAGCATCAAATGTTTTAGCTATTGATTGCGTGGCATCAACAATATATTCGAATTCAAATTTAGCTCTTGATATTTGTTCTAAAAGAAATTCATTGTGGTCCTCTTCATATAAATTTTGATCGTTTGACATAAAAGCAATAGAATTAACATTTAAAATTTTGAGCCTTTGGGTTTCAGTAGAAATCTTAGTTTCTATAGATCTAACATAAGGGCAATGATTACAAATAAACATTACTAAAAGACCATTTGTGTCAAAAGAATCATAAAAGGACCCTTTTTCACCTTTTAAGTTAATAAATTGAAAATTTGTAGGTTGCCAATCGAAATTACAACTTGAAGAATTTAAAAGTACCATTTAACATAATATATATTGAAAATTCTAAACATAAATAAAAATTATATCGAAACAATCCCAAAGAAAACATTCCAATATATTCTTAATACATACTCTTATGGTTTATCAAAAAATATATGGAGAAATTATTCAATCCAAACTCAGGACTCAAATTACAAAAAAACAAAAATTACTTTTTACAAATCAAATTTTTCTTTTCCAATTATCAAAATTATTTACTCTAAAAAATTCGATAAAGAAATTTTTGAAGTTACATATAAAGATAAAAAGAAAAATTTTTCTACTCTGAATTCATTGAATGTATGGTTAAAAAATTATTTTTTTAACAAACCTAAGATGTAAATTTCTTTAGATTTTTTATCTGATGCAGCTGGTTTAATATATTGTGTTTTGTCAAAATAAGTTTTAACAAACTTAAATAACCTTTCTGTATCCTCTCCTTGAAAGTTTTTTACTAAAAAATTACCACCTTTGTTTAAATATTTTTCAATAAATTTTGCTGAAAGCATACTCAAATCATAACTATTGGTTTGATCTAAAAATTGGTTACCACTTGTGTTTGGTGCAATATCTGAAATTATCGAGTCAAAAGTGTATTTATTTAATGTAAATAATTCATCAATTAATTGATACTGATTTAAGTCCATCATATAAAATTTGAATTTGCCCTCAATCTGCTTAACAGTTGGTAGTATATCAATACCTACTATTTTGTTTTTTAGGTTTTTATTCAAAATATATTGTGTCCAACCACCAGGTGAACATCCAACATCTAATATTTTTTTATCGTTTTTGAATAAATTGTGTTTTTTATCTATTTCTTCTAATTTGTAATAAGCTCTAGAAATAATGTCATTTTTCTTTGCTTTTATGTAAAAAGGGTCTTTTTTTCTAGTTTTATACCACTGTTTCATTTAATTTTACTCATAATCTGATATGTATTCGATTACATATATTCTAGTAGGTTTGAACTCATCCATGTTATCCACCATAAAAAAAATAATTATTGTATCAATCATAACACTTATAAACTCTATATGTTACTCATCAGAATGGGGAAGCAAAGAAGAAACAGATGAAAAATTATTTGCTGTTGAGGTTATAGATTCCTCTGCACAAACGATAAAAGATAGTATTGTTTTTAGCTCAACTACTGAAGCTTTAAGGAGGATTGAAGTTAAAAGTGAAGTGATGACTACAATAGAAAAAGTGTTGGTCAAAGCTGGCTCTAAAATAAAAAAAGGTCAACATATAATTGAATTAGATGATTATAAAACGAACGCTGATTTATATAAATTAAATTTATTGTCTCAAAGTGAATTTGACAAATTTGCTCTTTTTGCCCCTTTTGGTGGTATGCTTTTAGATGGCCATAAGATTGCTGGTGAGCTTGTAATGCCTGGTGAAAAGGTCTATGAAATTATTGACCTGAGCTCATTAAAAATATTTGGCTATATTAACGAAAATGAAATTCTAGATTTATCCCTAGAGAATAAAGTTGAGGTGACAATACTTGATGAAAAAGTTAATGGCAAAATTGACTATATTTCTCCTATTTCGGATCCGGAGACTAAAACTTTTGAAATAGTTGTTAAAGTTGAAAATAAAGATCTTAGGTATAAAGATGGATTATCATCAATAATTTCTATAGTTAAAGGAAATGTTCTTGCGCATAAAATTTCTCCCTCGATTCTAGCTTTGGGAGACTCAGGAGAGTTAGGTGTAAAAGTTATAGGATCTGATAATACCGTACAATTTAAAAAAATTAACGTTATAGAAGATACCTCTGATTACATGCTGGTGTCTGGCTTAAGTCAAAAAGAAAAAATTATAATTGTTGGTCAGCAGTACGTGTCAGCGGGAGAAAAAGTTATATTTAATTAATCATGAGCTTGGTTAACTTAGCAAGTCAATACTACAGAACTACAATTTCCATTTTCCTGTTTGTTATTGTTAGTGGGTCACTTGTGTTTAATAATATTCCTAAAGAGTCATCGCCAGATGTAAGTTTGCCTTATATATATGTATCTCTTGGTTTAACAGGGATATCCCCAGAAGACTCTGAAAAACTTTTAATAAAACCTGTTGAAGATGAAGTTTCAAATATCGAAGGAAAGAAAGAAATGACTAGTACTTCTTATCAAGGTGGTGGAAATGTCTTACTAGAGTTTGATGCTGGATTTGATCCTGATCAAGCACTTTTAGATACTAGAGAACAAGTAGACAGAGCAAAATCAGATTTACCTGATGATGCAGATGAACCCAAGGTAAGTGAGGTCAATATAAGTTTATTCCCTATCTTAGTAGTATCAATAAGTGGGGATATCTCTGAATTTTTACTTAAGAAGATTTCAAACGATCTTAAAGACAAAATTCAATCTTTACCAAATGTTTTAGAAGTAAATATTGGCGGTGAAAGAGAAGAGCAATTAGACATTGTCATTGATCAGAACAAAATAGAGGCTTATGGATTAAATTTAAATGAAATATTAAACTTTGTAAGATCTAATAACCAAATAGTTTCTGCTGGAAATCTTGATACAGGAGATGGAAGGTTTGTAATTAAAATTCCTGGTTTATATGAAAGCCTAAATGATGTTTTTAACACACCAATAAAGGTAAATGATAAAAAAACAATTAAATTTAAAGATATTGCTCAACTTAAAAGAACATTTAAAGATCCAGAAAAATTTGCTCGATTAAATAATAAATCTGCATTCACTTTAGAAATATCTAAAAGAATTGGAGCAAACATTGTAGAGACTGTTGATCAAGTAAAACAGTTAGTAAAGGAAGAGCAAAAAATTCTTCCATCAAAAGTAAACATAACTTTTTCTGGTGATGAGTCTGTAAATATAAAAAGTATGTTAGGAGATCTTCAAAACAATGTAATTTTTTCAATAATTCTTGTTATGAGTGTCGTTATTATCTTTCTTGGTATGAGGTCTAGTTTACTGGTAGGTTTAGCAGTACCAGGTTCTTTTTTATCATCTATTTTAATCCTCTATTCACTTGGCTTTACAATCAATATGGTTGTTTTGTTTGGATTAATTCTTTCAGTTGGGCTACTTGTTGATGGGGCTGTGGTTGTAGTTGAATATGCCCAAAGAAAAATACAAGAAGGTATGGGACTAGCAGAGTCATACATAAAGGCTGCATCAAGAATGTCTCTTCCAATCATGGCTTCAACTTTTACTACTATAGCAGCTTTTATTCCTCTGTTGTTTTGGCCAGGTACAACTGGTGGTTTTATGAAATATATACCAATAACAGTAATATCTGTTTTAGGTTCAAGTTTAGCTATGGCATTAATAGTTATTCCTATAATTGGAACTCAGGCCTATAAAATTAAAAATCTTTTTTTCTTCTTTATTATACCTTTAATTTTATTTGGTATTATTAATTTTGTTGCATTTAATTTTTTATCCCATCTAAAATTTGATAGCTACATAAATATGGGTGCTAAAGCCATAACAACAATTTCAATTGGTTTCATTTTGTTTTTTGTTTTTAGATATATTAAAAATAAAGGTTTTTTTCAGAAAATGATTATTCCTAGAATAAACGCTGATGATGACGAAGACTTAACTGATTTAGAAAAAGTAGGTTTTTTTACTAAAATTTACCTTTTTATTTTAAGGCTCTGTATTAATAATCCTATAAAAATAGTTTTTCTATCTCTTATATTGTTAGTTGGTATCTATAGTGCATATGGAAAGTTTGGTAAGGGGGTTACTTTTTTTCCTTCAGTTGAAGCAGAGAATACCAAAGTAATTATTTATGCTACAGGCAATCTCTCAGTTTTAGAAAAAGATAGACTTGTTGCAAAAGTAGAGTCACAGGTATTAAACTTACAAAAAAAGAATAAAGAATTTGAGTCTGTCTATACAACATCAGGGAATGTAGAAAATAGACAAGAAAGCTCACCTGATATTATAGGATTTATAGATATAGAATTCAAAGATTGGGATAAAAGAAGAAAAGCAGAAACAATAATTTCTGAAATAAGACAAGAAACTTCATCTATTCCTGGGATTAAAGTTGAAACAAGAACTTTAAGAGCAGGCCCTCCTAGAGGGAAGCCCATTGAAATCAATTTAACTTCTTCAGATCCTAAAATCACAGTTCAAGAACTCAAAAGAATTGAAAAATATTTATCTAGCATATCTGGTTTAAAGGATTTAGAAACTTCTCTACCCTCTCCTAGTATTGAATATGAGCTTTATGTTGATAGAGAAGAAGCTGCAAAATATGGTGCTAGTATTTCAATAATAGGTAACACCATAAAACTTCTTACAAGTGGGCTAAAATTGAGTGAATTTAGACCTGATGATAGTGATGAGTCTATACCCATTTACCTTCGATTGCCAAAAGAACAGAGAACGATCGATCAATTAGACAGTATCAAGATACCAACGTCTGCAGGCTATGTACCAATTTCAAATTTTACTAAAATTGAAACCAATCAAGAGACAGGAAATTTGACTAGAGTAGAACAAAATAGAATTGAAACAATTAAATCAGATGTTACTAGATTTTATCAAACTGATGCTTATGTCAGACTTATAAAACATTGGCTTGGAATTGAAAAATTTAATATTCCAAATAACTTTGGTTTAGATATACCTGAATTTAATTCAGCAAATATTGACCCTAGAGTAAAAATAGAATTTAAGGGAGAGGATGAAAGTCAGCAGAAGTCTAAAGCTTTTCTACAAAAAGCTTTTTTGATAGCTGTATTTTTAATGGGTTTAATTCTTTTGACCCAATTTAATAGTTTTAGTAGCACCTTATTAATTTTATTTGCTGTAATTATGTCAACGGTGGGTGTTGTTTTAGGGCTCTTAATTACAAAACAACCATTTGGAATAGTCATGAGCGGGATAGGTGTTATCTCGTTAGCAGGCATAGTTGTAAACAACAATATAGTTTTAATTGATACCTTCGATAGATTAATAAAAAAGACAAATGATGCTAGAGATGCCATTTTAATGACAGGTGCGCAAAGACTAAGACCTGTTTTATTGACTACAACTACTACGGTCCTTGGTTTGCTTCCCATGGCTTTAAAATTAAATATTGATTTTGTAAACTTTGAATATAGTTATAACTCCCCTGACACACAGTGGTGGGTAGATTTATCGAGGGCAATTGTTTTTGGACTTCTTTTTTCTACTTTATTGACTTTACTTGTAACTCCATCGGCTTTGATGCTTAAATCAAAATACTTAACTAACTCCTCTAAAAAATTTGATAAAATAGGTAAACAAACTCAATAAAGAAAATAATAAATAAATAAGAGCAACTAAAAGAGTTGTTTGCCAGAAATAACTTATTAAAAATATTAAAATAATAACTGTAAATATAATCATAAGTCTAAAATATAGAGTTTTTACCTTTAGATTTTTCACAGAGGGAGTCGGAACTCTACTAATCATCATAGCACCCGCAAATATAATTAATAAGGCACTTACAATAGGATAGTTGATAGTAAATTGTATTTGTTCAATAAAATTCAAATAAAGCGGAATCATTATAATACCTGCGGCAGCTGGTGAGGGTATGCCATAAAATACTTTGCTTTGCTCTCTCATATTTTCAATATTGAAACGAGCAAGTCTAAGAGCTGCACAAATAATGTAAAAAAGACTTATAACCCATCCAATTCTTCCTAGCTCATTTGTAAAACTTAAATTTATAAGCAAAGATGGAGCTAATCCAAAACTAATAAAATCTGATAAAGAGTCTAATTCAGCTCCAAATTGGGATGATTTTTTTAATTTTCTAGCCATCCATCCATCAAAGAAATCGAAAAAGGCTGCTAGCATTATCATAAGCACGGCAATTTTAAAATTACTTTGAATTGAGAACTTTATTGAGGAAATACCTGCAATAAGTGACATTAATGTAATTAAATTAGGTATAAATTTAGTGAGCGGATGTTCGGTCATCTAAATGTCTAAATCTTTTTATATTCTCTAGATTGTATATTTTTGTTGTTTTTAAAATCTCTTGCAATGATAGTTTCACCACCGATACATTGCTGACCAATGCTTACCATTAAATTATATGAATTGGGAAATTCAATATCTACTCTGCTTCCAAACTTGATAATTCCATATCTTTCACCTTGGTTTACTCTCTCATTAGTTTTAAGATAACAAATTATTCTTCTTGCAATTAAACCAGCAATTTGTGTTATGTATATAACGTTAGATCCTGATTTAAGAGTTAATCTTAATCTTTCATTTTCTTCACTTGCTTTATCTAAAGTTGCATTGATAAATTTACCCTCAATATAATCAATTTTTGTAATTTGACCTGAAAGAGGCAATCTTTGGATATGAACATTAAACACACTCAAAAAAATTGAAACTTTGGTATAACTTTTTTTTCCCTCTTTGTACTCACTAATATTTGTAATTAATCCATCTGCTGGGCTAACTAAAATATCATCACCTAATGGAACGACTCTTTCAGGATCTCTAAAAAAATAGAATGTAAAAATCAGTAATATTAAAAAAATTAGAAATAAAGGTTTATATATAAAATAAAAAAAAATTACTAATAAAAATAGTATAATCAGCGCAGCTGAAATTTCTTTATGAAACCTAAAGTACATAAGATGGAATTAATATCTGAATTGTATAATTTGATCAATAAAATAGATTTTTTTTATTAATTTAATCTGTTATACAGTCAATATCTCTATATAAATGGCAAAAGTTTCAGTAAAAAATCCTGTGGTCGAATTAGATGGCGATGAAATGACTAGGATTATATGGGATTTTATTAAACAAAAGCTCATTCTTCCATATCTTGATATAGATCTAAAATATTACGACTTATCTGTACAAAATAGAGATCAAACAAATGATGAAATTACAGTTGAGGCTGCAAAAGCAATTAAAAAATTTGGTGTTGGTATAAAATGTGCAACTATCACTCCTGACGACAATAGAGTATCGGAATTTAAGCTAAAAAAAATGTGGCGTTCTCCAAATGGAACTATAAGAAATATTTTAGATGGAACTGTTTTTAGACAACCAATTATATGTAAAAATATTCCAAGAATTGTAAGGACATGGGATGCCCCTATTGTTGTTGGTAGGCATGCGTTTGGTGATCAATATAAAGCTACAGAAATGAAGATCGACAAACCAGGGAAACTCTTTATGAAATATGTTGATGAAGATGGAAAAGTAGAGGAAAAAGAGGTTTTTCAATTTCAAAATCAGGGTGTTGCCCTCTCTATGTATAATGTAGACGAGTCAATTAGAGGTTTTGCAAGAGCTTGTTTTAATTATGGATTAAAATTAAAATGGCCTGTATACCTCTCAACAAAAGATACTATTTTAAAAAAATACGATGGAAGATTTAAAGAGATATTTAATGAAATTTTTCAGAAAGAATTTAAAACTGATTTTGAAAACAACCAAATAGTTTACGAACACCGTCTTATTGATGATTTAGTTGCGTCTTCAATGAAATGGTCAGGTAACTTTATTTGGGCTTGCAAGAATTATGACGGAGACGTTCAGTCAGATGCTGTTGCACAAGGGTTTGGTTCTTTGGGTATGATGTCTAGTGTTTTAATGACACCCGATGGGAAAACAATTGAAGCTGAGGCTGCTCATGGAACTGTAACTAGACATTATAGACTGCATCAAAAAGGAGAAAAAACTTCAACAAATCCTATAGCATCAATATTTGCTTGGACAAAAGGTTTAAATTTTAGAGGTGAGTTCGATGGCAACGATGAACTTATTAAGTTTTCAAAGGCACTTGAAGAAACCTGTATTGAAACTGTTGAGTCTGGTCAAATGACTAAGGACTTAGCAATACTAGTAGACAAAAATTCGCTGTGGATGAATACTGAAGATTTTTTAAATTGTCTTGATAAAAATCTTCAAACTAAATTAAATTAAATCTGATTTTTAATACTTAAAAAAGCTTGATTTAATTGATCTTTTTTGTTGCCACCAGCTTGAGCGAAGTCAATTCTTCCCCCACCACCTTTTGAACCGAGTATATCAAAAGTACTTTTTATTAGTACTCTAGCATCATAGGTATCTATTAAATCGTTAGTTAACCCAACTATAATGGATACCTTATCTTCATTTGTTGTAATACAAGCCAAAATAGATTTAGATTTTTCTAATTTAAATTTATCAAAAATTGATCTGAGTTCTTTGGGAGGCAAGTTTTCTATTAATTGAGACACAAAATTAATTCCATTTATATTTGTTTCTTCTATTTTATTATTCTCCTCATTTGAGAGTATTGATTTATTTTTTAAATTATCTAAATAATTTTCCAACTTCTTTATATAAAGGTTTTTATTTTCCTCGCTAAAACTTATTTTTCCATTTAATTTGTTTATTTGTGAGATTAAGCTAATGATTTTATCATCAAGTTTTTTTTCAAGTAATTGATCCTCTTTTAGCTTATTACTAATAAATTCATCTACCTTATTACCAGTGCAAGCCTCTATTCTCCTTACTCCTGATGAGACAGACTCTTCACTTATAATATAAAATTTCTCTATATCCTTAATATTTGATACATGTGTTCCCCCACATAGCTCAATTGAATAAGGTTTATTATTATGTTCTCCCAGTGTAACAACTCTTACCTCTTCACCATATTTTTCTCCAAACAAAGCCATAGCCCCTAGTTTTATTGCCTCTTCTTGAGACTTAATATCAATTTGTGTTTCACAAGTATTAGAAATTATATTTGTTACCTCTTTTTGAATAGTATCTATTTGCTTTGATGATATTTGTTTATTATGACTGAAATCAAAACGTAATTTATTTTCATTAACTAAAGATCCGCGCTGAGCTACATGTAGTCCTAAGTTATTCCTTAATGCTGCATGAAGCAAATGTGTAGCAGAATGATTTTTTTTAATTAATTCCCTTAAACTACTATCTATTTTAAGTTTAACTTCATTTCCTATTTTAAAATTACCTGAAATTACATTACCAAAATGGATAAAAATGCCTTGAGGAGTTTTTCTAGTATCTGTCACTTTAAATTCTGCATTTTCTGTGGAAATTATGCCTTTATCTCCAACTTGCCCACCAGACTCTGCATAAAAACACGACTCATCTGTGATAATTGCTGATTTTTTTATTTGATCACTTAATTCGTCAACTACTTCTGAGTCTAAGACTAAAGCAGTTACATTTGCCTTTAAAGTAGTTTCATCGTATCCTTTAAATACTGTTGGTTTCGTTTTTCTTGCAATATCAAACCATAGCTTATCAGTATTTCCATCACCGCTACCCTTCCATGAAGATCTAGCTTCCTCTTTTTGTAGCTTCATTGATGCATCAAAAGACTCTACATCAACATCGATTTTCTTTGATTTAAGATAATCTTGTGTTAAATCAAGGGGAAATCCAAAGGTGTCATATAATTTAAATGCGATTTTGCCATCTAATTTATTATTTTTAATATTAGGTATTTCTTGTCCAAGTATCTCTAAGCCTTTACTTAAAGTTTCTCTAAATTTTATCTCCTCATTGTAGAGAGTTTCCTTAATAGCCTCAGCTCCAGTGTTAAGTTCTCGGAAGAAATCGCCCATTAAGTTTTGCAATTCATCAAAAATTTTATGAAATAATGGTTCTGAGGAGCCTAATGTATAAGCATGTCTTATTCCCCTTCTTAATATTCGCCTTAATACATACCCTCTCCCCTCATTTGAAGGTAAAACCCCATCAGCTATTAAAAAAGAGGAAGCCCGTAAGTGATCTGCTATGACTCTAAAACTAGATTTATTTTGTTCAGATATTTTTTTTTGTATAAACTCTTGAGTTACATCAATAATATTTGAAAATAAATCAGAACTATAATTGTCATTACTACCATTTAATAACGCTGTTATTCTTTCTAGACCCATCCCAGTGTCTACACATGGTTTAGGTAAATCAAGTCTAGTATTTTTGTCTACCTGCTCATACTGCATAAAAACTAAATTCCATATTTCAATGAAACGATCACCATCTTCGTCAACCGAACCGGGGGGGCCGCCAAAATATTTATCGCCATGATCATAAAATATCTCCGAGCATGGTCCGCAAGGTCCTGTGTCACCCATTGACCAAAAATTATCAGAACTTGAAATTTTAATTATTTTACTATCGGGTAAATTAGCTATCTTTTTCCAAAATTTTTCTGCAACTTCATCATCATGATATATAGTAACTAATAATTTATCTTTATTTATTTTAAATTCTTTAGTTATTAAGTTCCAAGCATATAGAATTGCTTGCTCTTTGAAATAATCACCAAAAGAAAAATTTCCTAACATCTCGAAGAAAGTATGATGTCGAGTTGTGAATCCAACATTCTCTAAATCATTATGTTTTCCTCCTGCCCGAACACATTTTTGAGAGGTCGTAGCTCTTTTGAAGTCTAACTGTTCCATACCTGTGAAAACATTTTTAAATTGAACCATTCCTGAATTAGCAAACATTAGGGAGGGGTCATTTTCCGGCACTAAAGATCCAGATTTAACATGCCTGTGATCATTATTTTTAAAATAATCAATAAACGCATTTCGGACTTCTTTAGAGTTCATATTCATGGAATATAGATTAATTTAACTGAAATATAATATTATTCTTTGGAGTTTTTTTCGACGGTTTCTTCTGTTGTAGAAGGGGGTGGATCAATCATAAGCTCTTCAACAGTGTCAGAATTTGATCTTATTCTACTTTCTATTTCATTCAATAATTCAGGATTGTCCTTTAAAAACTGTTTTGTATTTTCTCTACCTTGACCAATTTTTTCATCTTTGTAAGAATACCATGCTCCAGACTTATCTATAATATCAGCTTGAACACCTAAATCTATAATTTCGCCAATTTTAGAAATTCCTTCACCATACATAATGTCAAATTCAACCATTTTAAAAGGAGGAGCCATTTTATTTTTGACAACCTTCACTCTAGTTTGGTTTCCAATAATATTATCTTTATCTTTTATTGCACCAATCCTTCTAATATCTAGTCTTACGGAAGAGTAAAACTTCAAAGCGTTACCTCCAGTGGTGACTTCAGGGCTTCCAAACATAACACCTATTTTCATTCTCAGTTGATTAATAAAAACAACCATAGTATTTGTCTTTGAGATCGAGCTAGTAAGTTTTCTAAGCGCTTGGCTCATTAGCCTTGCCTGAAGTCCGGGTAAAGAGTCGCCCATTTCACCCTCTAACTCTGCTCTTGGAACTAAAGCGGCTACTGAGTCTATAACTAATAAATCTATACCTTCAGATTTTACAAGAGTATCTGAGATCTCTAAAGCCTGTTCACCAGTATCAGGTTGAGATATCAATAACTCATCAATATTCACTCCAAGTTTTTTTGCATAACCTGGGTCTAAAGCATGTTCAGCATCAATAAATGCACAAGTTCCTCCAACTTTTTGAGCTTCCGCAATTATATGTAATGTTAGAGTTGTTTTACCTGAACTTTCTGGGCCATAAACTTCTATGACTCTTCCTTTCGGTAAACCACCTATTCCTAGAGCTATATCTAGACCAAGAGAACCTGTTGAGTATACATCAATATTTGCATCAATATCTTTCTTTCCAAGCATCATTATGGAACCTTTCCCATATGATTTTTCAATATTACTGATAACAGATTTAAGCTTGTTTAAATTTTCTTTTTTATCCATTTGATTCTATAGTAAATAGTAAATATTTGTTTCTACTTAACAAGAGTAATAATGGAAAATAACTATAATTTTAGCGATTTTATACCTGGTACAATCGTGGAGTGTCCATCTCAACCAGATTGGGGCCTAGGGCAAGTTCAATCTTGTATAAATAGTAAAATCACTATTAACTTTGAGAACGTTGGGAAAAAAGTTATAGATTTAAATGTAGTTGAATTAAAGATACACGAAAATGCTAACTGATAATTTTAAAAGAAAAATTGATTACTTGAGAATATCTGTCACTGATAGATGTGATTTAAGGTGCACTTATTGTATGGCTGAGGATGTAACCTTCTTGCCTAGACAAGAAGTTTTATCAATTGAAGAAATTATTAAACTTACAAATATATTTAATGAGTTAGGTGTAAAAAAATTTCGATTAACAGGTGGCGAACCTCTTGTAAGAAAAAACATTGTTTCAATTATAGAACATTTAAATAACCTAAAAATTCAGGGTAAAATTTCAGAGCATACTTTAACT
>CACJQJ010000008.1 GCA_902595525.1 uncultured Alphaproteobacteria bacterium
AGGGAAAACAAGGAAGATTCAGACAGAACTTATTGGGGAAAAGAGTTGATTATTCTGGCCGTTCTGTAATTGTTGTTGGGCCAGAATTAAAACTACATCAATGTGGCTTACCAAAAAAAATGGCCTTAGAGCTTTTTAAACCTT
The DNA here is from genome assembly GCA_902595525.1 of uncultured Alphaproteobacteria bacterium. The sequence continues at coordinate 145 of CACJQJ010000008.1, forward strand.
TTATTTATAATAAACTTGAGTCTTACGGTTTTGCTTCAACACTTAAATCTGCAAGAAAAATGGTCGAGTCAGAGAGACCCGAGGTTTGGGATATACTCGATGAAGTAATTAGAGAACATCCAATTCTTTTAAATAGAGCACCTACTTTACACAGGCTAGGTATACAAGCGTTTGAACCAATACTAATTGAAGGTAAAGCTATTCAATTACATCCATTAGTTTGTACTGCATTTAACGCAGATTTTGACGGTGATCAGATGGCAGTTCACATACCTTTAAGTCTTGAAGCCCAATTAGAAGCAAGAGTTTTAATGATGAGCACAAATAATATTCTTTCACCATCAAGTGGCAAACCAATTATAGTTCCAAGTCAAGACATAGTTTTGGGCATTTACTACTTATCATTGATAAATGAAAAAGAAGAAGCAAAGAAATATTATTCTCATGTAGGAGAAGTGGAATTTGCATTGGAAAATAAAACAATTGAATTACATACCCCAATAATTTATAGAACAAAAATTTATAATTTAGAAAAAGATAGTTATGAATTTAAGAAATATACTACCTCAGCTGGCAGAGTTATGCTTTTTAAAACAGTACCTGAAAATAAGAACTTACCTTTCGATGTAATAAATAAAGTTCTTACAAAAAAGGATATTAGTAATCTTTTAGACAATGTTTACAGATTTACTGGACAAAAAGCGACTTGTATATTCGTTGATCAAATCATGAATGTGGGTTTTAAATATGCAGCAAAAGCAGGTATTTCATTCGGAAAAGATGATTTAGTTATTCCTGATGAAAAGAATGTTTTAATTCAAGATACACAAAAACTTGTAAATAGTCTTGAAAATCAATATCAAGAGGGACTTATCACCGAAAGAGAAAAATATAACAAAGTCGTTGGGTTGTGGTCTACTTGTACAGACAAAGTAGCAAAAGCAATGATGAAAACAGTTTCATCTAATAAAGATAGCCAAATTAATTCCGTTTATATTATGGCTGATTCTGGTGCACGTGGTTCTGAAGCCCAGCTTAAGCAATTAGCAGGAATGCGAGGTTTGATGGCAAGACCATCAGGAGAGATTATTGAAAATCCAATTACATCTAACTTTAAAGATGGCTTAACAGTTCTTGAATATTTTAACTCTACTCATGGCGCTAGAAAAGGATTAGCAGACACTGCTCTTAAGACTGCGAGTTCAGGATATCTAACTAGAAGATTAGTTGATGTAGCACAAGATTTAACAATTACCTCTAAAGACTGTAATTGCTGTGGTGGTTTAACTGTTGATACTATTTATGAGTCTGGTGAAGTTTCCATACCTCTGACTGAAAGAGTATTTGGAAGATATTTAGCTGATGATGTCAAAAATAAAAAAGGAGATGTATTAATCAAAAATGGTGAATATATATCTCATGAAGAAATTGAATTACTAGAAAAGGAAAATATTACATCAGTTAGAATAAAGTCACCTATAACTTGTGGATCAACACAAGGTATTTGTGCAAAATCTTATGGAAGAGATTTAGCTAAAGGAGTCCCAGTTAATACAGGTGAAGCTGTTGGTATTATTGCAGCACAGTCCATTGGTGAGCCTGGTACCCAGTTAACAATGAGAACATTCCACGTCGGAGGTGTTGCGAGTTCCTCTGCTGAAAAATCTAATTTTGAGTCACCTAGCGATGGAAAAGTAAAAATTAAAAATCTTAGATCAGTTATAAACGGATCTGGTAGTGAAATAATTATTAACAGAACTACTGAACTTGAAATATATGATAATAATAAAACATTAGTATCTTCATTCAGAGCACCATATGGTTCAACATTATTAGTGAAAAATAACTCTGAAGTGAAGTTAAATAACTTATTACTTGAGTGGGATCCATATACTGTACCTATTGTTGCAGAAGAGAGTGGAAAATTAGATTTTAGTGATTTAGTGGAAGGCGTATCTTTTATCGAAAAGTTTGATGAAACGACAGGTATTTCATCTAAAGTAATAATTGATTGGAAAAGTTTTCAGGGAAAGCAAGATCTTAAACCCCAGTTATTAATTACAGATAAAAATGGCAATCCAATTAAATCTAAAAATTCATCTACATATGATTTAAGTGTTGGCATTGTTTTAAATATTGAAAAAGGTAAAGAAGTTATAGCAGGTGATGTTATAGCAAGAATACCAAGAGCTTCATCTAAAACAAAAGATATAACTGGTGGTTTACCTAGAGTTGCTGATATTTTTGAATCTAGAAAACCTAAAAATCCAGCAGTTTTAGCAGAAATTTCTGGAACCATTGAATTTGGAAAAGATATTAAAAGCAAAAGGAGAATTATTATTAACCCAGAAGAGGGAGAGCCTGTAGAGTTTTTAATTCCTAAAGGTACTTATATTTACTTTAACGAAGGAGATAAGGTAAACAAAGGGGATATGATTGTTGATGGCACACCTGCTCCATCAGATATTTTAAATATTCTTGGTATCGAAGCTTTAGCTGAATATATGGTTAGAGAAGTTCAAAAAGTTTACCGTTTACAAGGTGTTCTGATTGATGACAAACATATTGAATGCATCACTCGTCAGATGCTTCAAAAAGTTGAAGTAATTGATGCTGGAGACAGTGAATATCTAGTTGGTGATGTAAAAGATAAAATAGACGTTATTGAGAAGAACAGTTTATTAAAACAAGAAGGCAAAAAAGAGATAGGGTATAAAATGATGATCCTTGGAATTACTAAAGCTAGTCTTCAAACTAATTCCTTTATATCAGCGGCCTCTTTCCAAGAAACAACTAGAGTCTTAACTGAGGCAGCTATTAATGGAAAAGTTGACAAATTAACTGGTCTTAAAGAGAATGTCATTGTTGGTAAACTTATTCCTGCCGGAACAGGTAATGTTATTAGAGCTCTTCGAAAAGAGGCTAAAATTCGCGATAATACACTATTAAAACAGCTAGAAAGCTCCAAATAGATGTTGACTATACTTAATACTATAAATATATTCTGCGAACTATGCCGACCATAAATCAATTAGTTAGGAAATCTAGGGAGAAAGTCTCTAAGAGAAATAAAGTTCCTGCTCTTAAGTCTTGCCCTCAAAAAAGAGGTGTTTGTCTTAGAGTTTACACTACCACTCCTAAAAAACCTAACTCAGCTTTAAGAAAGGTCGCTAGAGTCAAGCTGACAAATGGTCAAGAGGTGACAGCATATATTCCTGGTGAAGGACATAACCTTCAGGAACACTCTGTTGTGTTAATTCGTGGAGGAAGAGTTAAAGATCTACCAGGAGTAAGATATCACATAATTAGAGGAACTTTAGATACCCAAGGACTTGAAAAAAGAAGACAACGTAGATCTAAATACGGTGCAAAAAGGCCAAAAAATTAAAATTTAAATCATGTCAAGAAGAAGAGCAGCAGAAAAAAGACAAGTATTACCTGATCCTATTTATAATAGTGTTGTTCTAAATAAATTTATTAACGAAGTAATGGTAGGCGGTAAAAAAACTGTAGCACAAAAAATCGTATATGGTGCTCTTGATATTATTAAAACAAATAATCAAAGTGATGATCCATTAGAATATTTTCAAAAATCTATCAATAACGTAAAACCATCTGTTGAAGTAAAATCGAGAAGAGTAGGTGGAGCAACTTATCAAGTACCTATGGAAGTTAGAAGCACTAGAGCACAGGCTTTAGCTTTTAAATGGATATTAACAAACTCAAAAAAAAGAAATGAAAAAACTCAAAGAGAAAGACTTGCCAATGAATTAATAGATGCTTTCGAAAATAAAGGTAATTCTGTTAAGAAAAAAGACGAAGTTCATAAAATGGCAGAGGCAAATAGAGCGTTTGCACATTACAGGTGGTAAAATGGATTTAAGTAAATACAGAAATATCGGAATTATGGCCCATATTGATGCGGGTAAAACCACTACTACCGAAAGAATTTTATATTATACAGGTAAGTCTCACAAAATAGGCGAAGTTCATGATGGTGCTGCAACTATGGATTGGATGGAACAGGAACAAGAAAGAGGTATAACAATAACCTCTGCTGCCACAACCTGTTTTTGGAATGATCACAGAATAAATATTATTGATACACCGGGTCACGTTGATTTCACAATTGAAGTTGAGAGATCTTTAAGAGTTTTAGACGGTGCTGTTGCATGTTTTGATGGTGTTGCGGGAGTTGAACCTCAATCAGAAACAGTTTGGAGACAAGCTGATAGGTATAAAGTTCCAAGAATTTGTTTTTGTAATAAAATGGACCGACTTGGTGCAGATTTTGAAATGAATGTTCAATCTATAAAGGATAGATTGGGAGCTAATCCTCTTGTTTTGCAAATGGCAATTGGAAAAGAGGCTGATTTCAAAGGAGTTGTTGACCTAGTCAATTTTAAATCAATTATTTGGAAAGATGATAGTCTTGGTGCCGAATATGATGTAACTGAAATTAGTGATGACTTAATTGAGGAAGCAAAGAAAAAAAGAGAAGAGTTAATAGAAAATGCAGTTGAAGCAGATGATAAAGCACTAGAGGACTATCTAGAGGGAAAAGAAATATCTGTTGATACTTTAAAAGCTTGTATAAGAAAAGGAACAATTGATTTTAAGTTTGTTCCTGTTTTATGTGGCACTGCTTTTAAAAATAAAGGTGTTCAACCATTGCTAGATGCAGTTGTAGATTATTTACCTTCTCCTAAAGACATAGGTTTTGTTGAAGGAATAAAAGAAGGCTCAGATGATAAATTACAAATTCCTAATACCCCTGAAGAACCTTTCGCGGCCTTGGCTTTTAAAGTAGCAGCTGATCCTTTTGTTGGTCAAATAACTTTTTGTAGACTTTATTGCGGAAACTTAAGTTCAGGATCAACAATTCTTAATTCATCAAAAAACCAAAAAGAAAGAATTGGAAGAATGCTTTTAATGCACTCAAACACTAGAGAAGAAATCAAAGATGCAAAGGCAGGAGATATAGTTGCTTTAGTTGGTTTAAAAAATGTTACTACTGGTGATACTTTATGTGATCCATCAAAAAAAGTTATCTTAGAAAAAATGGAATTCCCTGATCCTGTTATTGAAGTTGCAGTTGAGCCTAAAACAAAAGCTGACTATGAAAAAATGGGACAAGCCTTGGGAAGGTTAGCTCAAGAGGATCCAAGTTTCAGAGTTACTTCAGATGAAGAGTCTGGACAGACAATTATTAAAGGTATGGGCGAGCTTCATTTAGAAATTTTGGTTGATAGAATGAAAAGAGAATTCAAAGTTGAAGCAGATGTTGGAGCTCCTCAAGTTGCATATAGAGAGACAATTACTAAAGATGTTGAAGTAGATTACACACATAAAAAACAATCTGGTGGTGCTGGTCAATTTGCAAGAGTAAAAATGAAATTCAAACCACTAGAGAGAAATTCTGGCGTTAAATTTGTTAACACAGTAGTTGGAGGAAATATTCCAAAAGAATATATCCCTGGAGTTGAAAAAGGTATTAATTTTGCTGCTCAAAATGGAGTCATAGCTGGCTATAATGTGATAGACTTTGAAGCAGAAGTTCATGATGGTGCTTTTCATGATGTCGACTCTTCTGTATTAGCTTTTGAGATAGCTTCAAGAGCCGCATTCAGAGAGGCTGTTGGAAAAGCCGGACCAAAATTACTTGAGCCAATGATGAAAGTCGAAGTAGTAACCCCAGAAGATTACATGGGCGATATTATTGGTGATTTAAATTCAAGAAGAGGTCAAATTGAAAAAATGGAAGACAGAGGTAATGCCAAAGTTGTATCGTCTGTAGTTCCTCTTGCTAATATGTTTGGTTATGTTAATAATCTACGCTCAATGAGCCAAGGAAGAGCAAGTTATACAATGTTATTCTCACACTATGATGTCGTACCTTCAAATGTTGAAGAGGAAATTAAATCTAAACTGGCATAATTATGATAAATCAAAATATTAGAATAAGATTAAAATCGTTTGATCATAATATTTTAGATAGAAGTTCAATTGATATTCTTCAGACAGCTAAAAGAACTGGTGCTAAAGTAATAGGACCAATTCCCATGCCATCTAAAATTGAAAGAGTTACTGTAAATAAATCCCCACATGTAGATAAAAAAAGTAGGGAGCAGTTTGAATTACGAACACACATTAGGATGATGGATATCATTGAACCTACACCACAAACAGTTGATGCACTCATGAAGCTTGACTTAGCGTCTGGTGTTAACGTCGATATAAAAATAAAAAAATAATTAATTATGATCATCAGCACTAAAATTGGCCAAACTTCATTTGTTAATGAAAACGGAACTAGAGTTTCTGCAACAGTTCTTGATTACAATAGTTGTACTGTTGTTGGTAATAGAACTATTGATAGGGATGGTTATCTTGCAAATGTTATAGGTTTTCTTAAACCTAAAAAACTTAATAAACCTCAATTAAAAGAATTCAATAAATTAAATTTAGAGCCAAAAAAAATAATCAAAGAACAAAGAATAAATTCTGATGAGGACCTTCTAGAGGTTGGCTCTTTAATAGAACCTAAATTTAAAGTCGGTGATAAAGTTTCGGTACAGTCAAAATCAACTGGTAAAGGTTTTGCTGGAGCTATGAAGAGACACAATTTTAGTGGTATGAGAGCAACACATGGTGTTTCTATTTCTCACAGAGCTCATGGTTCAACAGGTCAAAATCAGAATCCAGGTAAGGTGTTCAAAGGAAAAAAAATGGCTGGCCATTTAGGTGACCAATTAACAACTACTAAAAATTTAGAGGTACTTTTAATTGATCAAGATAAAAAATTATTATTTATCAAAGGGTCTATCCCTGGAAAAAATAAATCTATAGTGAAGGTCTTTAAATAGATGTTTGAACAAATTATACTAAAAGATAAAAATATATCGGAAAAAGCTTTACATTTATCATTACAAAAAATCTATTCTCATAAACAAGGAAATAATCATAGTCTTGATAGATCTGAAGTTGCTGGCTCAGGAAAAAAACTTTTTAAACAAAAGGGCACTGGAAATGCAAGAGCTGGTAACAAAAAAACAACACAAAGAAGAGGTGGTGGTAAAGCTTTTGGTCCAAAATTTCATATAGTTTCCTATAAAATTAATAAAAAAGTCAAAAAAAGTGCCATAGTTTCATCAATTGTTAGTAAAAGTAATAATAAATCACTATTTGTTTTTGATGAGGAAAAATTAGATGAAAAAAATATCTTTGATTTGTTAAAAAAAAACCCAAACAAAATGATTATTTTTGTGCTTAGTAATATAACTGACAATAAATTGATTATTAAATTTCAAAACTACAAAAAAATATACTTTCTCTCAGATAAAAGTTATTCAGTCCATACAGCATTAAAATCAGATATGGTTTTATTTTCAAAAAAATCAACTATTTATAATTTATACATAGGTAATAATTAAAATGGACCTTAATTTAATTAAAAAACCTGTCATTACAGAAAAATCTACAGCTAATGCTCAATTTAATAAGTACATTTTTGAAGTCCGAAATGATGCAAATAAAATTAATATAAAAAAGACAATAGAAGATACTTATAAAGTTAAAGTTCAAAAGCTAAATAGTTTAAATGTTAAGAGCAAACCCAAAGTATTTAAGGGTCAAAGAGGTACAAGATCAGAGCTAAAAAGAATAATAGTTACTCTTAAAGAGGGCAACACTATAGATATGAGTGGTAAAGTATAATATGGGACTGATAACTTACAAACCAACAACACCTTCTTATAGAAAAACAGTTAAAATTGATAAGTCACAGCTGTTTAAGGGGCGTCCAGAAAAATCTTTAATAGAAGACTTACAACCAAATTCTGGTAGAAACAATACCGGTAAGATTACAATTAGACATAGGTCTGGTGGGCATAAGAAGAAATACAGACTTGTAAATTTTAAAAGAAATACATTCGATAAAATTGGTACAGTAGAGAGAATAGAATACGATCCTAATAGAAGTGCCTTTATAGCGCTGATTAACTATCAAGATATTAAAGAATACATTATTGCTCCTACTGATTTAAAAACTGGTGATAAGGTTATATCATCAGCCAAAACAGAAATATCATCTGGTAACGCGATGAAGATAAAAAATATACCAACTGGTACCTCTATACATAACATTGAATTAAAACCAGGAGCTGGTGGTAAACTATGCAGATCAGCAGGATCTTTTGCACAGGTATTAGGAGAACAAGAAAAATATGTAATGGTTAAACTTTCATCCCGCGAAACAAGATTAGTCCATGGTGAATGTATGGCTACTATAGGGGTAGTATCTAATCAAGATAATAAGAACAAAAAAATTGGTAAAGCCGGAATTAAAAGACATCTAGGCATAAGACCTACTGTTAGAGGTGTTGTAATGAATCCTGTTGATCACCCACACGGCGGAGGAGAAGGAAGAACTTCGGGTGGTAGACACCCTTCAACACCATGGGGTATGAAAACAAAAGGTAAGAAGACAAGAAGAATTAAATTTACATCTAAGATGATCATATCAAGAAGGGCAAAAAAGTAATGGCAAGATCTGTATGGAAAGGACCTTACTTTGATGTAACTCTTTTTAAAAAAGTTAAAAAATCTAAAGAAGAAAGTTCAAAATCCCCAATTAAAACATGGTCAAGAAGATCAACTATTATACCTGATTTTGTCGGAGTAACTATTTCCGTTTATAATGGTAAATCTTTTATACCAGTCTACGTAACTGAAGACATGGTAGGCCATAAACTTGGTGAGTTTTCACCTACTAGGGTTTTTAAGGGTCATTCAGGGGATAAGAAAGCGGTACAGAGTAAAAAATAATTATGTCTAAAGAAGTTAAAGCAATAAATAAAATGATAAGAACTAGCTCTCAGAAGCTTAACTTAATTGTTAAAGATATAAGAAAAAAAGATATAAATGCAGCTTTAAATATTTTGAAATTTTCAAATAAAAGAGTGAGCAAAGAAGTACTAAAAACTCTAAATTCTGCTGTTGCAAATGCAGAAAATAATAACAATTTAGATATTGACAAACTTTTTGTGAAAGAAGCTTACGTTGGTAAAAGTTTAAGGATGAAAAGATTTAGACCAATGAGCAAGGGTAGAGCTTTTCAAATTATTAAACCCTTTTCTAGGTTAACTTTAGTTTTAGAGGAGAGATTATAATGGGACAAAAAGTTAACCCAACCTCGCTAAGAGTAGGTATTAATAAATATTGGCAATCAACTTGGTTTGAAAAGAAAAGTTATTCTACTTTCTTAAAAGAAGATCATAAAATTAGAAATTATATAGAAAAGAATTATTCAATAGCAGGAATAAGTTCAGTTATAATTGAAAGAGCTGCCGCAAACCTCAAAATTATAATTCACACTTCGAAACCAGGGGTTCTCATTGGTAAAAAAGGTGCGGATATTGAAAAACTTAGAAATAGACTTTCTAAATTATCTGAGAAGAGCATTTCATTAGATATAAAAGAAATAAAAAAACCTGAAACAGATGCCTCATTAGTTGCAGACTCTATTGCAAGACAACTTGAAAAGAGAGTTGCTTTTAGAAAAGCGATGAAAAAATCAGGTTTATCAGCAATTAAACTTGGTGCTAAGGGCATTAAAATTGTTTGTGGTGGTAGACTGGGTGGCGCTGAAATAGCAAGATCAGAAAAGTTTTCTGAGGGAAGTGTACCTTTACATACCCTTAGAGCTGATATAGATTACGCAACTGCTCGAGCTTTAACTACTTATGGAATTATTGGAATTAAGGTTTGGCTTTATAAAGGCGAGAGTAAAAATACAACAAATAGATCTGATGATAAAAAAGAGAAAACTAATTAATGTTATTACCAAAGAATACAAAATATAGAAAACAGCACAAAGGAAGAATACACGGCAGTGCAAAGGGTAATTATGAACTAACATTTGGTTATTACGGACTTAAATCGTTAGATGCTGAAAGAGTGACAGCAAGGCAAATTGAGGCATCAAGAAGAGCTATCACTAGATTTTTAAAAAGAGCTGGAAGACTTTGGATTAGAGTTTTCCCAGATATACCAGTCACAGCAAAACCTGCAGAAGTTAGAATGGGCAAAGGAAAAGGCGCAATAGATAGATGGGTATGCAGAGTAAAACCGGGAACTATCATGTTTGAGGTCGATGGCGTTGACAAGCATTTAGCAAAAAAAGCTTTTGAACTAGCATCTGCTAAATTACCTGTAAAAACAACATTTGTATCATTGGATCAATTTTAATGGCTGATAAAGATATAAATAGTTTAAAAAAAGAGTTATTTAACCTTAAAATTATGAAGAAAAGTGGTCAACTCACAGATACCTCTCAATTTAAAAAAGTCAAAAAGCAAATCGCATCTCTATTAACAAAAGAAAGGCTAAATAAAAATGCCTAAACGTATTTTAACTGGAAAAGTTGTAAAAAAATCTGGTGACAAAACCATATCTGTTTTGGTAACAAGACAGACCACCCATCCTGTTTATAAAAAAATAGTAAGAGTCTCAAAAAAGTACCTTGCTCATGACAGTGGCAATAAAATTATTGTAGGAGACTCTGTAAGAATTCAAGAAACTAGACCTATTTCTAAAAATAAATCATGGGAAGTTATTAAATAATGATACAAGCAGAGTCAAATTTACAAGTAGCAGATAATTCCGGAGCTCGATTAATAAGCTGCATAAAAGTTATCGGTGGATCAAAAAGAAGATATGCAAGAATAGGAGACATTATTGTTGTTTCAGTCAAAGACGCTATTCCAAGATCTAAAGTTAAAAAAGGTGAAGTACAAAGAGCTATTATAGTAAGAACAAAAAAGCCATTAATTAGGGAAGACGGTACATCAATTAAATTTGACTCTAACGCAGCTGTTCTTTTAGATAAACAAAATGAACCAATTGGAACAAGAATTTTTGGACCTGTTACAAGAGAGCTTAGAAAAAGAAATATGATGAAAATAGTTAGTTTAGCTCCTGAGGTATTATAATGATTAAAAAATACAAAAAAGGTGACGAAGTTATTGTGAGAGTCGGTAAAGACAAAGGTAAGATAGGAAAGATTTCAAAAATCATAAACTCTGCTGATAAAGTTGTGATATCAGGTGTTAACGTAAGTAAAAAACATCAAAAGCCATCTCAAGAGTCTAAAGGGGGTATTGTTGACAAAGAAATGCCAATTCATATTTCAAATATTTTGGCTTATGACTCGAAATCTAAAAAATCCTCTAAAGTAGGTTTCAAAATTGAAAGTGGAAAAAAAATTAGAATTTTAAAATCATCAGGAGATAAATACTAATGACAAATTCAGTTCAAGAACTTTTCAATGTCTCAGACCAGTTAGCCAAAAATCTAGAAATATCTCATAAGCTTGCTGTTCCAAAAATATCAAAAATAGTAATTAATGCAGGTATCGGTGCTATTAAAGAGGATAACAAAGCCATTGAAAAAATAAAAAAAGATTTATCTCTTATAACTGGTCAATCACCAGTCGTTAGAATGTCAAAAAAAGCTATTGCCTCTTTTAAAGTTAGAAAAGGAATGCCAGTAGGGCTTTCTGTTACTCTCAGAAAAAATATGATGATGGAGTTTTATGATAGACTTGTAAATATTGCTATGCCTCGTATTAAAGACTTCAGAGGTTATAACAAAAAGTCATTTGATGGCCAAGGTAACATTACCATAGGTATTAAAGATCATATTATTTTTCCTGAAATTAGCGTTGAAAATGTTGAAAATATCTTCGGTTTTGATATCACTATTGCCACTTCTGCAAATAATGACAAAGAGGGGTATGAACTTTTAAAATTAATGAATTTTCCATTTCTGAATTAACCATGGCAAAACAAAGCGCAATACAAAAAAATATAAATAGAAAAGTACTGATCGATAGACTCAGTGAAAAAAGAAAAAAATTAAAAAGTCTCTTATCCAATAAAGATTTACCATTTGAAGAAAGAGTAAAGATACAAATGAAACTTGAGTCATTACCTAGAAATTCATCTAGAATAAGATACCGAAACAGATGTTTCCTATCTGGTAGGCCTCGTGGTGTTTATAGTAAATTTAATTTATCTAGAATAGCTATCAGAGATATGGCTGGTAAGGGTCAAATACCTGGTTTAACGAAAGCGAGTTGGTAGTATGAGTGACACTCTAGCAGATATGATTACTAGAATAAGAAATGGCCAAAAAGCCAATAAAGTTTCAGTTAAAGCGATATTTTCAAAATTAAATGTTAATGTTTGTGATGTGTTAAAAAAAGAGGGATATATTGAAAATTTTGAAATTCTAGGTGACACAAAGAAAGATATCTCAATTACACTTAAATATTACAAAGGCTCACCGCTAATTAATAAAATCGAAAAGATTACAAAACAAGGATGTAGAGTTTATAGTTCTGTAGACGAAATTCCTAAGACTATCGGAGGTTTAGGTACCACAATTTTATCGACTTCAATGGGCGTAATGTCTGACTCTGATGCAAGGGAAAAAAAAGTAGGAGGGGAAGTGCTGATAAGCGTTTTCTAAAATATGTCAAGATTAGCAAGAAACCCTATTAATATTCCTGAAGATATAAAAGTTTCTATGAATGATAACGAAATTAATTTTGAAGGTAAGTTGGGAAAATCTTCAACTGTTCTTCCTGTTGGAATTAAAGTTGACCATAAAGATAATCTTTTACATTTCTCTGGAGAAAATAAAGCACTTCTTGGAACTATTTATGCAAATGTTAAGAATGAAATTATTGGTAATTCAAAAGGATTTGAAAAAAGACTTGAATTAATTGGAACTGGATACAAAGCTAATGTTTCTGGAAAAAAGCTCGTCTTATCACTTGGTTTTAGTCACGATATCAACTTTGAAATTCCTGAGGGTATTTCTATAAAAGTTGAAAAAAATATTGTAGTAGTTACTGGTACAAGCAAACAATTAGTTGGTCAAGTTGCAGCTGAAATTAAGTCATTTAGAAAGCCAGAGCCTTATAAAGGTAAGGGTGTTCGATATGAAGGTGAAAGAATTTATAGAAAAGAAGGTAAGAAAAAATAATGAGTAAAGATAAAACTAGAGCTGTTCGTAGAAAATTAAGAGTTAGAAAAAAATTGAGCAATATAAAAAAACATAAACTCTTAGTTTTTAGATCCTCCAAACATATTTATGCTTCAGTATTATCTGAGAGTAATGATAAAACACTATGCTCATTTTCTTCAGTTAAATTAGAGAAAGCTGAGGGACAAAAAAAAGTTGATGTAGCTAAAATCGTTGGCTCAAAAATTGCCGAACTAGCTATAGAAAAAGGTATTAAAGAAGTAAAATTTGATAAAGGGTCATATAAGTATCATGGAAGGCTTAAAGTATTAGCTGATGCGGCAAGAGAAAAGGGTTTATCGTTTTAATGTTAGAAAATAATACAAATAAAGAATTAATAGAAAAGCTTATTTCAGTTAGAAGAGTATCTAAAGTTGTTAAAGGTGGAAGAAGATTTGGATTTGCTGCCCTTGTTGTAAGTGGTGATGGACAAGGTAGAGTTGGTTTTGGATCAGGAAAAGCTAAAGAAGTACCTGAAGCAATTAGAAAAGCTTCTGAAGAAGCCAAAAAAACAATGGTTAGAATTCCTTTAAGAGAGGGTAGGACTATTCACCATGATGTAAAAGCCAAATTTTCCTCAAGCACAGTAATTTTAAGATCTGCTCCAAAAGGAACAGGTATAATATCTGGTGGCCCATCTAGAGCTATCTTTGAGGCATTGGGCATTTCAGATGTTGTATCTAAAGCTATTGGAACAAAAAATCCACACAATATTGTTCGATCAACAATTAAAGCTTTAAAAAGTATCAATACACCAAAATCAGTTTCTTCTAGAAGAAGTATGGAGATAAATTCTGTAATTAGTAAAAGAGAAAACTAAGAATGATAAATCAAATCTCAAAACAACGCCAAACAAATAGAAAAAGAAAAGGTAAAGGAATTGGTTCCGGATTAGGAAAAACAGCTGGTAGGGGGCACAAAGGCCAAAAATCTAGGTCAGGTGTTGCTGTTAGAAATTTTGAGGGTGGTCAAATGCCTATTTATAGAAAAACCCCAAAAAGAGGTTTTAATTCACTAAAAAAAATAAATCCTAAATCTTTAACTTTGTCTTTAATAAGTTTTAATAAATTTAAAGAAAATTCTTTAATTGATAATAACTTTTTAATACAAGAGGGTTTCTTAAAAAAGAAAGACCATAAAAAATCAATTAAACTAATCGACTCAATTCAGTTTAAAAAGAAACTACAATTTAAAAATTTTAAGGTTACTCCTGGTGCAAAAAAAAGAATTGAAGAACTAGGTGGATCTACATCATAATTTTAGATTATGAATATAAAAGTACCAAATATTGACTACAGCGAAGCAATAAAAAGCTCAGGTTTGTTCAGAAAATTAGGCTTTGTTTTATTTGCAATAGCCGTTTATCGTCTTGGAACATATATTCCTGTCCCTGGTATAAACTCAGCAGTTTTAGAACAAATATTTGAACAACATCGTGGGGGAATTTTAGGAATATTCGACATGTTTTCTGGTGGAGCTTTAATGCGTATGTCTATATTTACTTTAGGGGTTATGCCATATATTTCAGCATCTATTATAATGACACTAATGCAGTCATCCTTTGATAGTTTAAAAGCTCTTAAAGAACAGGGCACTCAAGGTAGGAAAAAAATTCAACAATACACAAGATATTTAACAATAGTTTTAGGACTTTTCCAAAGTTACGGTATTTCAAATGGTATACTAAATTTATCAGATACAGTAGATCCAACCTTAGGAAGTGTAGCTTTCTTTCAAATTTCTGCTGTTATAACAATGACATCTGGAACTATATTTTTAATGTGGCTGGGTGAACAGATAACTGAAAATGGATTTGGAAGTGGAATTTCAATTATAATCTTCTCAGGAATTGTAGCCAATCTTCCTTTTGCTATTTTCAACACATTTGAACTTGGAAGAACTGGAGCTCTATCTGCTATTGCAATTATATCAATAATTTTTTTACTTCTCATATTAATAGTAATAATTGTATTTATTGAAAGAGCTCAAAGAAGGTTATTAGTTCAATACCCTAAACGCCAAGTAGGGAATAAAGTATTTGGTGGTCAATCTTCTTATTTACCAATAAAAATAAATATTTCTGGTGTTATCCCAGCTATTTTTGCATCATCATTGTTACTATTTCCTAATACTATCTCTAATTTTTCACCTGAAAGTACTGGTTTCTTATCTAGTTTAGGATTTTACTTATCTCATGGAAAACCACTTTACATGGCGTTTTTCTTTGGCCTGATTGTTTTCTTTGCATTTTTTTATACCAGTATTGTTTTCAACCCTAAAGAACAGGCAGAAAATTTAAGAAATAATGGAGGTTTTGTTTTAGGTTACAGACCAGGTGAGCAAACAGCTACTTACTTAGAACACGTTATTTATCGCCTAACATTTGTTGGTGCTATTTATCTAGGTTTAATTGCCTTAATTCCTGAATTTTTAATCGCTAGGCTATCAGTTCCTTTTTATTTAGGAGGGACAAGTCTTTTAATTGTTGTGATTGTAGCAATGGATTTCTTCTCACAGATTCAAACACAATTATTTTCTTCTCAATATGAAAAATTATTAAGTAAAAATAAAATTTATAAAAGTAAATGGTTATAGTATTTATTGGCCCTCCTGGTTGTGGTAAGGGCACTCAAGCAAATATTTTAAAGGAAAGTATATTACCTGATCTGAATATTTTAACTGTCAGTTCTCTTTTGAAAGAGAAATCTCAAGATGAAAGTATTCTGGGAAAAGATATTAAAGATAAAATGGATAATGGTGACTTAATCGAGGATACAATTGTGATTTCAGTGTTAAAAGAAAAAGTAAACACCTTGTCAAACGAGCAGATTTTGATTGATGGTTTTCCTAGAAGTTCAATTCAAGCTGACTCACTTCTTGAAATATTTGATAAGAAAGATTTAAGTATTATTAATTTTGATGTTGATGACGAACAACTTCTTCAGAGGATTAAAAAAAGGTCTATGGAAGAGTCTAGGGCAGATGATAGTTTTTTTGAAAAAAGACTCAAAATATATAAAAAATCACACCTTGAAATATTAAATTCACTTAAAAAAAATTACCCGGTTACTGATATTCAAGCCAACGATGAAATCAGCTCTGTAACTGCTAAAATCGTTGATAAACTTGGATTAAATTAAGGTAATTTATATTGACTTTTAAATACTTTTTTAATAATTTCACCAATTCAGGAGTTCTCAATTGGCAAGAATAGCAGGTGTAAATTTACCAATAAACAAAAGAGCGCTAGTTTCTCTTACCTATATTCATGGTATAGGTCCTAAATATGCATTGGACATCTTGAAAGCAAACAGTTTAGATCCAACAAAAAGAATAAAAGATTTTTCTGAGGATGAAATCTCAAAAATAAGAAAATCTATAGATGAAGGTTATACAGTTGAAGGTGATCTAAGAAGAGTAGTATCACAAAATATTAAAAGATTAAAAGATTTAGGATGTTACCGGGGTCTAAGACACAGAAAGCAACTTCCAACTAGAGGTCAAAGAACTCATACAAACGCAAGAACAAGAAAAGGAAAAGCTGTTGCTATAGCTGGAAAGAAAAAAGTAACAAAATAAATATAATGGCTAAAAACGAAAAAAAAACCTCTGATAAAAAAAAATCAAAAAAAAGTTTTGGACAAAATGGTATTGTTCACATAAAAAGTTCCTTTAATAATACAATAGTTACAATTTCTGATGTAAGTGGAAATGCAGTCTCATGGTCGTCAAGTGGTTCAATGGGTTTTAGAGGTTCAAAAAAATCCACCCCTTATGCAGCTCAAGTCGCCACTGATGCTGCAGGAAAAAAAGCATATGATATTGGCTTAAGAAAACTTGATGTTCTTATGAAAGGACCAGGATCTGGTAGAGAGTCTGCCTTAAGGGCTCTACAAAATATTGGTTTTATTATTAACAATATTAAAGACGTTACACCGCTTCCACACAATGGATGTCGACCTAAAAAGAAACGAAGAGTATAAACTAAATTTATAGGAGTATTAAATTGATAGAGAACAATTGGATAACTTTGGTTAAACCAAATAAAGTTGATTATAAAATAAGTGATAACAAGAAATTTGGAACAGTTGTCATTGAACCTTTAGAAAAAGGCTTTGGCACTACACTTGGAAATGCACTAAGAAGGGTACTTTTATCATCGTTACAAGGCACGGCTATATCTTCTATAAAAATTAATGGCGTTCTTCATGAATTTTCTACAATTGAAGGTGTTAGAGAGGACGTTACTGATATCATAATGAACCTTAAAAATGTTACTTTTAATTCCAAAAGTAACCACTCTCAAAAACTAAGTTTAAACGTGAAAGGACCTAAAGAGGTACTCTCATCAGATTTTGAAGAAAACCCAGAAGTTGAAATTGTTGATAAAGATGCTGTAATTATGAATGTTGACTCCAATAGAGAGGTAAGTTTAGAAATATTTCTAGATGTAAATAAGGGTTATATATCTGCTGAGAAAAATAAAGATAATGAAAATAAAAGTGTAGGACAAATTATGTTGGATGCCACTTATAGCCCTGTAAAAAGAGTTTCTTTTAATGTTGAAAACTCTCGTATAGGCCAAGACACTGAATTTGATAAACTTATTTTAGACATAGAAACTAATGGAACCGTATCCCCAGATGATGCTGCTGCTTTAGCTGCGAGAATTCTTCAAGACCAACTTAAGCCTTTTATTAATTTTGAAGAGCCTACAGAGGATGAAAGAAAAAAACTACAGTCATCTAATGAACCACAGTTTAATAAGAATTTACTTAAGAAGGTGGATGAGCTTGAACTTTCAGTTAGATCAGCTAACTGTTTAAAAAACGACAACATTTTCTATATTGGCGATTTAGTTCAAAAAACTGAGGGAGAAATGTTAAGAACACCTAATTTTGGTAGGAAATCACTTGATGAGATAAAAGAGGTTCTATCTTCAATGAGTCTTAGCATGGGAATGGATTTACCAGGCTGGCCACCAGAAAATATAGAAGAGTTATCAAAAAAATATGAAGATCCTTTTAAAGTATAATGAAACACGGACTTAAACAACGAAAGTTAAATAGAACTACTTCCCATAGATTAGCTTTACTTAAAAATTTGTCTATTAGTCTCATTAAGCACGAGTCTATCACTACAACAACTGAAAAAGCAAAAGAACTTAGACCTTTTATTGAGAAATTGGTAACAAAAGCTAAAAACGATAATTTAAGTAATAGAAAATATATATTATCCAAGCTTTTTAATAATAAGGAAGCTTGTCAAAAATTATTTTCTGAAATTTCTAAAGACCAAAAAAATAGAAATGGTGGATACACTCGTATTATCAAAAAAGGTAACAGGTTTGGTGATTTTGCGCACACAAGTATTATTCAATTCATAAAATAATTTCTAATGTCATCTTATTTTGCACTCGTAATTGGTGCTATACTAGGATCTAGCTTACGTTACTTCTTCACTCTTTTAAATTTCACTATTCTAGGGCTACCCGCAGCAACTATATTAGTGAACATTATTGGATCTTCTATGGCAGGTTATTTTTTAAATAAATTTAATGGCGTAATATATATTTTTGTTTATATAGGTTTTTTTGGCAGTTTTACCACTCTTTCTTCCTTCAATATAGAACTATTTTCATTAGTTTCTGATAAATCTTTTATCAAAGCATTAATATATTTTTCTCTGAATATTTTTATATCTTTTATATTTTTTTATTTATTTCATATGATTAGTCTTAGATTTGCAAATTAAAATAGATCAAAGTCATAAAAGATTAGATAAATTTTTATTTCAACATTTTGAGTCTCTACCTTTGTCTTTATTACAAAGGTTAATAAGAAAATATAAAATAAAAATTAATAACAAAAAATCTAAAGCTAATTCGCCATTAATAAAAGGCGATATTATATATATATATCATAAATTTGAGATCAATAATGACCTACCAAATACTATAAAATTCAGAAAAGATCAAAAAAAGATTTTTAAAGATCAAATAATATTTCAAAACGATGGTTTCATTGTTATTAATAAAATTGATGGATATTCTGTTCAAAGAGGATCTAAAGTATTTATTTCATTAAAAGACATCTATGAAAATATCATTAATCATAAATTATATATAGTTCATAGATTAGATAAAGACACTTCTGGGCTCATGCTTTTTGCAAAAAATAGAATAACTGCTAGTAAAATCTCATCATTATTTTTAAATAATCAAATAAAAAAATACTATATTTCTGTAACTAATTCTAAATTTAATAAAAATACTGAAACGTTAATTAACTATAATTCTGATAAGAAAGAATTAAAATTAGCTTACAGAAAAATTAAATTAGAGAAACATGATAATTGTTATTTGATAAAATTATTTACAGGAAAAAAACATCAGATTAGACTTCAATTCTATCTTAATAAAAATCCTATTATCGGTGATAAAAAGTTTTCTGGTAATAAATTTAAAAAACTACTTCTTTGTTCTTATAAAATTATTTTTAAATTAGATGGGAAATTTTATAAATTTAAATTAAATCCTAATAAAATACTTTCATAAATTCTTCTTTAAGATCTTGATATATTTTTCCCTTATTATAATTTATTTTCAGTTCTTTTAAGCTACTTATATCTTTGGAATTAAGACCGCAAGGTTCAATTTTCTGAAAATTCTTTAGATCAAGATTAAAATTAATTGATAATCCATGATGAATGATACCCTTTGAGTATCTTAAACCAATAAATATTATCTTTTTTAATTCATTATTGTGTTGAACCCACAACCCTCTATTTCTCTCTTTTTTCTTGTAAAGTTTTATATCACTTCTTTTGAATGCTTTTATGCATATGTCTTCTAATGAATTTATATAATCTATAATATTTTTTTTTCTTTTTTTCAAATTGATCAAGGGATAAATGACTAATTGGCCTGGGCCATGAAATGTTATTTTACCTCCTCTGTTAACTCTAATTACTGGAATACTATTTATTTCATCTATTTTAAACTCTTTGGGAGTAGAGCTTCCTGCAGTAAAGACATTTTGATGTTCTAAAAACCATATTTCCTCCTCTTTTTCATTTTCAGACATTTTTAGAATATGATCTTTCATTAATTTTGAAACTTCTTGATATTTTTTTTGCCCTTTTAGTTGTTTTATTTCAATCATTCTTTATTAATTAATCTATTAATTGCGGACGTGGCGGAACTGGTAGACGCGCAGCGTTGAGGTCGCTGTGGGATAAAATCCTGTGGAAGTTCGAGTCTTCTCGTCCGCACCATATGTATAATATAAATGCAAAAATTTAATAAAAAAGAGTATATTGAGTCTATAAAGTCTCTTCATTCTGCTGATCAAGCAGACAGTATTGAAAGTCTTCCATTTGAATTACAGTCATCAATATTAAAAACTCATACTAAAAACTTTCATCCTGACTTTATTGCCTATTTACGTGAAGAAACGCGCGATGATATTTTGCATATGATACCCAACAAACAATTAGTAAATTTAATTAAATATCTTGATTTAGATGATGCCGTTGAAATTCTTGGTGATTTTGAAACTAAAGAATTAGTTCAGATACTCTCCAAGCTTGGTTCTCAGCAAAGAGAAAGAATTGAGGAGAGCTTACAGTATGATGAAAATTCTGCTGGTAGGCTTATGAACCGAGACTATCTTTCAATCAAGTCTAACTTGACTGTAGGTGAACTGATCGATCAATTAAGAAATACCCGAAGAGGTCCTAAGGATTTTTATAATATTTTTATTGTAGATGACCAAAATATCCCTATTGGTTATGTCCCTTCAGGCAGAGTTTTAAGATCAAAAAGATCTAAAAAATTAAAAGAAATTATTTATAAAGATATACATGTTATTAAATCTGACGAGAAAATTGAAGATATTGCTTACACCTTTAGGCAGTATGGCTTAGTATCGGCACCTGTTGTAAATATGGATAATAAAATGATAGGTATAATGACTGTTGATGATGTTGTCGAAATTGATCATGAAGAGTCAGAGGATGATATGAGAAAATTGGGAGGTTTGTTTGTAAATGACTTTTATAAAGGTGCTTTTACATCTGCTACTTCAAGATTTATATGGTTAGGGTTAAACTTATTGACAGCCATATTAGCATCTCTTGTTATAGATATATATTCTGACCAATTACAGCAAATGATAGCGATCGCAGTCCTAATGCCTATAGTAGCTTCAATGGGTGGTAATGCAGGCACACAAGCTATGACCATATACGTAAGAGCCATTGCCACAAAAGATATTAATAATTCAAACTACATTAAATTGGTTGTTAAAGAATTTTTAATAGGAAGTATCAATGGTTTTGTGCTTTCTTTAATAATGGGATTAATTGCTTTTTATTGGTTTGATAGTCTTATATTAGCATTTGCGATATCTTTTGCCATTTTAATAAACTTAGGTTTTGCTTGTTTAGTAGGTATAATAATTCCAATTACAATTAATAAAATGAAAATAGATCCAGCCTTGGCATCTGGAATTGTTCTTACTACTTTCACAGATGTATTTGGTTTCTTATCATTTTTATCAATTGCAACTTACATATTAAATTTATAGTTTATTTCGATGATTAACGCTGAAATACTTAGGGAATACGATATTAGGGGTATTTACCAAAAATCATTAAAATTAGAAGATGTTAAAAATATTGCAAAAAAAATCTCAAATATAATTTCTAATACTAGTATTCCTAAAATCATTATAGGTCATGATGGAAGAGTATCTTCCTTAGAAATTAAAAATAAACTTATTGATACCCTCAGAAAACATGGTGTTGATGTAGTAGATATATCATTAATTCCAACACCAGTGAGTTATTATGCTACAAAAAAACTCGATATTCCTAATTTAATTATGATTACAGGCTCTCATAATCCAAAAGAATATAATGGATTAAAAATAATTATTAATAATAAACCCTTTTTTGGAGAAAAGATAAAATCTCTAAACGACATAGATGATGCCTCTTTATCATCAACATTGGGTCAATTAACATTCAAAGACGTAATTGCCCCTTATACAAATGAAATTATTTCACAATTTGAAAATTTAAATAAACTTAAAATTGTTTGGGACCCTGGTAATGGAGCTATCGCACCGGTGATTCATAAAATTATTAATTCTATTAGAGGAACTAATATTATTTTGAATAGGAGCATAGACGGTAATTTTCCAAATCACCATCCTGACCCAACAATTAAAAATAATATAACTCAATTATCAAAATATTTAAAAAAAAACAATTTTGACTTGGGTATTGCTTTTGATGGAGATGGTGATCGAATTGGTATTTTAGATAATAAAGGAGAATTAATTTACTCAGATATTATTTTTTTACTTTTGTCACTTAATCTTTTAAAAGAAAAAAAAGACTTAGTAGCTATTGCAGATGTAAAATGCAGTAAAATTCTTTTTGATACACTAAAAAATAACGGTGTCGATATTCATATGTCAAAAACTGGCCACTCTTTAATCAAAGAAATGATATCTTCGAAAAACGCAGATATAGCTGGAGAAATGAGCGGTCATATTTTTTATAAATATAAATATTATGGATATGATGACGCCATATATGCCTCTTTGAAATTAATTAAGATACTTAATAATACAAAAAAAACATTAAATGAATTAACGAGTGTTTATATGAAATCATCCTCTACACCTGAGATAAAATTATATTGTGATGAAAAAATTAAATTTAGTCTTTTAGATAAAATAGTAAAGGATATTCCTAAACACTACGATAGTTCAGCCAAATTAATTACAATTGATGGTGTAAGACTGGAAACTGAAAATTTTTGGTTTCTTCTAAGAGCTTCAAATACTCAAAATTGTATAGTACTTAGACTTGAACACTTTGTTAAAGATAAATTTAAAGAAGAATTAATTAAATTAATATCAATACTTAAGTCATATTCATTGGATATGAAAGAATTAACTAGCTTTAATCAAACAGTCTAGTTTATATAATTTAATTTCATTACATAAGTTTTTTGCTGTCTTTTGATCATCAACATTAATATAACTTATAAAATATCTACCATTTTTTTTAATTTGATGCTCAAAACTTCTGAGTATTTTTATTTTATTTTTAAGTAATGTAATATGCATTTTTGATTTACTAATCTTTTTGAAAGAGGATGTCTGGACTGTATAATTAATTGTATTTTTGGTTTCTTTTTTAACAGTTAATTTTTTAGTTTCTTCATTTTTGGATGCATCTTTATTTCTATATTTATTCATAAGAAAATTAATTTTATTGTTCCTTTCTTTAGCGGAATTTCCTCCAAAATATATACCTAGTAAATATTTATCGTCATTAACTGATAATAGTGATATCTGAAACCCAGATTTTCTTGTATAACCAGTTTTTAAACCAATATAATGATTATATTTTTTTAATAATTTATTATGAGTTGTATAATTTTTATCTTTGATTTTAACTTTTGTTTTTTTAAATCGATGTAAGTGCTCAGGAAAATCAATAATTATTCTAGAACTTAATTTAAACATGTCATATGCAGTCGATAAATTAGCTCTGTTGGGGAGACCATGGGGATTTGCAAAATTCGTATTTTCTAAATTTAGTTTATTAGCATAATTATTCATTTTAAGTACAAATTTTTTTTCAGTGCCAGATATTTTTTCAGCTATTGCAACAGCTGCATCATTCGCAGATTTGATTATTAATGAGTCAATTAATTCATCTACAGTGATGAAATCCTTCTCTGCTAAGCCTAATTTAGAGGGTTGTTGATAAGTTGCATGTTTAGAAAAATAAATGCGATCATTTATGTGTATATTTTTTAATCTTAGCTCATCAAATAAAATGTAAAGTGTCATAATTTTAGTAAGTGAAGCTGGATAATTTTTTGTATCCTTATTAACCTCAAAATATATTTCTTGTGATATTGGATTACCTATTACACTCGCAATTTTGGCAAATAAGGGATGTGATAAATTGACTGTTAAAATAAGTGTAATAAGTATTATTCTCATAATCTTATTAATTTGTTATAATTTCGCATGTCCCTTGGTTTTAAATTATATTCTTTTTTTAATGGTAATCTTGTTCATCAGGATTCGCTAGGTAATAAATACTACAATGATAAAAATAATTCCTCTAAAAGATGGGTAGTTTATGCACCTGGTTTTGGACCTGACTCATTACCAACACAGTATCATAACTGGCTACATAATACCTCTGATGAAATTTCAAGTTTTCAACTTGAAGAAAACAATCAAGAAAGTTTTGTAAAAAGAAGAGTTCAAAAACACTCAGTAAAACATAAAGAAAATATTGATAAGGGTTATAACAGTTGGCAACCGAAATAATTAATGAAATAGATTTTTATGACTCAAGTTACCATTCTAAAATTGGTATTGTATTTATTGTTTTTTTGTTTTTAATTTTTTTTGTATTTAAAAACTTAAATTATAATGAATCAGTACCTTTTGTTGCTAGTTTTAATTATGTTGAAGGAATCAATAATAATACGGAAGTACAAATAGCAGGTATTAAAATTGGAGATGTAAGTAAAATAACAATTTCATCTGATGGTGTTACTGTCAATGGATTTATAGATAAAGAGTATAACATTCCCAATGACTCAATTATGAAAATCAGAAGTGAGGGAGTGTTTGGAAATAAAGCTCTAATTATTGAACCAGGTTTTGGTGATTATTTAGATAAATCTAATCAACAATATATATTTAATCAAACACATGACTCATATTCAGTTGATATGTTTCTAAGATATTTAAATGAAATAAATGAATAAAAATACAAATATAGAATTTTTACTTGGTCTATTTATATTAACAATTTCAATAATTGCTATTTTTTACTATACATCTAAAATTGATTTATTAAATAAAATAGAAACACTTGAAATTAATTCTAGTTTTTTTGATATAGGTAACACAAATATAGGTAATGATGTTAAAATTAATGGAGTAAAAGTAGGGGAGGTATCAAATATAAAATTAGACCAAGATACTTATATGGCTATCATTACATCTTCTGTCGAAAAAAGTATTGAAATTCCTGATGACTCTATATTTAAAATATCTAATAATGGTTTCATAGGCAATTCTTATGTTGAAATTCAATTAGGAAATAGTGAAAAAACTCTAAAAAATAATGATTACTCAGTTAATAATATCGATGCAGTGTCTTTGGAGGAAATTATTAATAATTTTATTTTTAAATAGTATTTTTCTCTCTCAAATACAGGCAAAGGAAATTAATATCACAAAACTGCTAATATTAGATAAGTCGTCATCATCAAAATATGAGCTAGAATTTACAAACACTTTACAATTTAGAAATTTATTTTTTGAATTGGTTTCTTGCAAAAATATTGAATTTGATAAATATCTTGATAAAGCAGCTCTAATAAAAATATCACAAAATGATAATATATTTATTGGTTGGTTTTTTAAATATACAGATAAACTAAACCTTTATTCCAATAAAATATACGAAATTTCTCTAACTGATTGCTAATTAAACTTAGAAATATTTTTTTCTAACCAATTTGTGTTATATGTTCCTTTAACAAAATCTTTTTGATTTAATATCCATTTATGTAATTCGATATTTGTATCTATTCCATCTATAATAATTTCATCTAAAGATCTTTTCATAACTGATATTGCTTCATTTCTATCTTTTCCTTTTGATATTATCTTCAATACTAAACTGTCATAGTGCGGGTTCACTTTATAATTTGTATACAATGCAGTATCTACTCTTATTCCTCTCCCCCCAGGGACATTTATGAAGTTTATCGTTCCAGGACTTGGCGAAAAATCCTTAGCATTTTCTGCGTTTATCCTACACTCAATTGTATGATTTTTTTTTATTAACTTTGTCAAATCTACTCTATGGCCTGCAGCTACCATTATTTGATATTTGACTAAGTCAATGTCAAATGCCTCCTCAGTCACAGGGTGTTCAACTTGTAATCTTGTATTCATTTCAATAAAAAATATTTCATTATCCTGATATAAAAATTCTAATGTTCCCAAGCCTTCATAATTATTTTTAATCAGTAAATCTTTAATTTTTTTTTCTATTATTTTTAAGTTATTTATCTTTACAAATTCAGATGGAATTTCTTCGATAATTTTTTGATTTTTACGTTGTATAGAACAATCCCTTTGTCCAATTATTTCAGCATATTTATTTTTTGGATCCGATATTACTTGAAATTCAATATGTTTTGCATTTGTTAAAAATTTTTCAGCGTACATAGTGTCATTACCAAAATAATTTTTCGCCTCTGCTTTTAATTGTGAAAAGAACTTTTCTATTTCATTTTTATTATTAAAAACTCTCATTCCCTTTCCACCACCGCCATAAGCAGCTTTAATTACAATAGGCAGTCCAATTTCATCTGCTATATTCAGAGCATCATTAGTATTTTCAATATTCTTTGATATTTTATTTCCCAATATAGGTAGGTTAAATTCACTTGCCAAATTTAATGCATTACTTTTATTACCTAATTCTAATATAGATTTTGAACTTGGGCCTATAAATTTTACTTTGTGCGAACTCAATATTTTTGAAAATTTGTCACTTTCACTTAAAAATCCATAACCTGGATGAACAGCGTCTGCACCTGTTATATCAATTGCACTAATTATACTAGGAATATTTAAATAACTATCGTTAGGCAAGGCACTACCAACACAAATACTCTCATCAGCTAGTTTTACATGCATTGCTTCTGTATCTACATTAGAGTGAATAGCTACCGTTTTGATATTAAGTTCTTTGCATGCTCGTATGATACGAACGGCGATTTCTCCTCTATTAGCTACTAATATTTTTTTAAACAATTATGATATTTCGAAGAGAGGTTGACCAAATTCAACAGCTTCTCCATTTTTAACCAATATTGTTTTGATTGAACAATCTCTGTCTGATTTAATTTCATTAAATGTTTTCATTGCTTCAATTAAACAAATTGTATCACCTTTCTTAATCTTTTGTCCTTTTTTAGCAAATGGAGGCGAACTAGGTTTAGGAGTTAAATAAATAATACCAACCATAGGACTATCAATACTTAAAATACTATTATTAATCTTATTACCTACATTTTGATTATCAGTAGGTAAAATATTTTGATTATTTTGATTTGTAGTAGGGTTTAAAAAACTATTGGTTACTTCAATAGTGGTACTCTTACTTGTTAATTTAATAGAACCTAAATTATTATCCTTTATTTTTTTTATTAAGGAGTCGATTGTCTGATTAATTTTTTTATCTAGCATTGATTACAATATACCTGATAGATAACAAAATAAAACTCTTATGTAAACTAACTATTTAAATTGTTTTGCTAATTTTAAATTTTGATTAAAGTAATTTGATTTTATTTTTGTTCCATAACTATCTTTTTTAATTTCTTCTATTTTATAATATTTGAGTTGACCTACTAGCTGGCCATCTCTAATAATAAAGGGTGTATCGTATGCACGCAATTCAAGAACTGCTGGTGTTCCTAATTTATTGTTGCCAAACCCAGGGTCAAAAAATCCAGCATAATGGACTCTAAAATTACCAAAGCTATCTTTAAATGGTTCAAGTTCTGCTGCTTGATTGTTTTTTATAATAATTGCCTCTTTAGATCGAAGAATATAAAACTCATCCCTCTCAATTATGAAATAATTATCTTCAGGTATAATCTTCTCCCAATATTTATCTAATTTATAAAAATTATTTTTATTTAAATCAATTGCTGAGGTAATTTTTTTTGCCTTATATGCTGTAATCTGATTTCTTTTGATTGATACTGATAAATTTATTTGTTTAATTTTATCATCTATATTTGAACCTCGAAAAAATCTTATTTGATTTAATGATACGTTTTTTTTTAAGATAATACTAAATGATTGAGGAATAATTTCTAAATATAATTTACCATTGTAGGCATAATCTATATAGTCATATTCTTTCCCATTTTCAGTAATTACACGTGTAAAAATATCCAATCTACCAGTTGTACTCTTAGGATTTGATTTACCCATTATATCATTTGGTAAATTTAATTTTTCATTTAATTCACATAAATAAATACAACTTTTTTCTAATAGAGTATTTTGATTAAGATCAATTTTTTTGAGTGATAACTCCTTTATCACCTCTGATATCTTTATGTTATTAGGTATGAAAGAGGCTTTTATTCTATAACATTTATCAGATAAAGTTAAATCCAATGAGGCTGGTTGAAGTTGATGCTTGGTTAAATGCTTATTTGAGTAAATGTTATTTTTCTTAATTAAGGTTGATATTTGTTTTCTATTTAAATAGGGCATAAGACTTATCTAACATTGGGATATCTTTATTATCATATTTTTTACAAAAAAAATCAGATTTATTTTTTGAATTAATATACTTGTAAAATTGACAAAAATAAAAATTAGAGAGATTGT
>CACJQJ010000009.1 GCA_902595525.1 uncultured Alphaproteobacteria bacterium
ATTTGACGACTATACTAACTCTGAAATTCGAAGAGCTGCAGAAACAGGTATTTATGACATTAGAGGTGGTGGTTCAAAAAAAAGACTACCTCATTTTGACGATCTTCTTTTTTTAGGCGCATCAATGTCAAGATACCCTTTAGAGGGCTACAGAGAAAAGTGTAGCACTAACGTCACTCTTGGAACAAGATTTGCAAAAAAACCGCTTGAATTAGATATTCCAATAACAATTGCTGGAATGAGCTTTGGAGCTCTCTCAGGACCTGCGAAAGAAGCGCTTGGAAGAGGAGCTAGTATTGCCGGGACTTCAACGACAACAGGCGATGGAGGTATGACTCCTGAGGAAAGAGGACAATCAAAACATTTGGTGTATCAATTACTTCCCTCAAGATATGGAATGAACCCAGAGGATCTTAGAAAAGCAGATGCTATTGAGGTTGTGATAGGTCAAGGAGCCAAACCTGGCGGTGGAGGAATGTTACTTGGTCAAAAGATAAGTGATCGTGTTGCTGATATGAGAACATTACCAAAAGGAATTGATCAGAGATCAGCATGTAGACATCCTGATTGGACTGGACCAGATGATTTGGAAATTAAAATTTTAGAACTCAGGGAAATAACAGGTTGGAACGTTCCGATATTTGTAAAAATTGCAGGATCTAGGCCTTACTACGATACTGCTCTTGCAGTGAAAGCTGGTGCAGATGTAGTGGTACTAGATGGTATGCAAGGAGGTACTGCAGCTACACAAGAGGTATTTATCGAAAACGTAGGTCAGCCAACATTGGCATGTATTAGACCAGCAGTAGATGCTTT
The DNA here is from genome assembly GCA_902595525.1 of uncultured Alphaproteobacteria bacterium. Next base: position 817 of record CACJQJ010000009.1, read on the forward strand.
ATTAGACTTGGATATGCATAGGAAAGTTCAGTTAATAATCTCAGGTGGAATTAGAAATGGTGCGGATGTCGCAAAAGCTATGGCATTAGGCGCTGATGCAGTTTCCATTGGTTCATCTGCGTTAATTGCACTTGGCGATAATGATCCAAAGTGGGAGAACGATTACAAAAAACTTGGAACAACAGCTGGAGCTTTCGATGATTGGCATGAAGGTAAAGACCCATCTGGTATAAATACACAAGATCCAAAATTAATGAAAAGATTGGACCCAGTTAAAGGGGGCAAAAGACTCTCCAATTATCTTAAAGTTATGACCCTTGAAGCCCAAACTATCGCAAGAGCATGTGGTAAAAACGACTTGCATAATCTTGAACCTGAGGACTTATGTGCATTAACTGTTGAAGCCGCTGCAATGGCAAGGGTTCCTCTTGCAGGAACTGGTTGGGTTCCTGGTAAGATTTAATAATTAGTTGTTTACTTTTTAATTTCCTCTAGAATGTTTCATTCTGTGGAACGTTTGTAGGAGGATAGTTTTGCAACAAGATTTAAAATACATCAATAAGTCTCTAGAAAAGTCTTTTAAAATTCTTGAAATTTTATCAAAATCAATTTTCCCTTTGAAGGCATCAAATATTTCTAGAAAAGCAGTTTTATCTAGAACAACTACATTCAGACTATTGTCTGTTTTATCTCAACTTGGTTATATTCATAAAAACACTGGAACAAATACATACACAATGGGTCATAAAGCTTTTCAATTTGGAGAAACCTCAGATTATCTTCAGTCAATTTCTGAAACTTCTAAAGAAATTTTAAAAGAGGTTTCCAGTAAAACAAATTTAATTACATATTTAGCAATGCTTGAAGGCTCTCAAATAGTTCATTCTGATAAAATTTCTGACAATAATGATGATGCAACTATTAGAACTTTCAGAATGAGGCTTGATGCTCATTGCTGTGCTTTAGGAAAAGTCATGCTTGCGTACAGACCTGAAAATGAAATTGCAACGATTTATCGAAGTTATAATTTTTATCCTCACACAAATAATACAATTACAAATTTAAATGATTTAAAAAGACAATTAGGCAAAATTAGAACTAACGGTTATGCACTTAATCATGGAGAGGCTTTTGAAAACTCATATGGAATTGGAGTAGCAATTTTAGACAAGGACAAAAGATCATTTGCAGGAATCGCCTTATCTGGAAGTAAAAATATTTTAAACCCAAAAACCATGATTGATTATGTTGATCTTCTTCAAAGTGCCTCAATTAAAATTTCTCGACTAATTGTTGCTAATTGACGATTATTGTTGATAAATAATAGATTTTTTTAAAAATTTTGTTTCATAATTTGAAACAAAATGTGTTTTTTTCATACCTCGCAGACAAAATGTAATTGCTTGGAGGTTACTAAAATAATGAGCTTACCTACTAAATGTGACTATTTAATAATCGGGGCTGGAATTCACGGTCTGAGCACCGCATGGCACCTTTGTAAAAAATTATCCAGTAAGGGCCAACTCAAAGAAAATTCTGTAGTCGTTTTGGAAAAATCTAAAGTTGCAAATGGAGCAAGTGGTGTTGCATGTGGAATTGTAAGGAACAACTACTACCAGCCTGCAATGAGAAGATTAATGGCTCATTCTGTAAATGTTTGGAATGAGAATGCTGAGGCTTTAACCTACAAACCAGTTGGTTATATGCAGATCAACTCCGAGCTAATGCAAGAGGGGATGTCTGAAGTTTATGAGCAGCAAAAAGAAATAGGATTTGACTCCGAGTTTATCGAGGGAGCTTCAGATTGTGATAAGTATATGAAAGATATGTTACCAGATTGGCAAGCTCAAGGCATCACTTCAGTCTTACACGAAAAGAAAACAGGATATGGAGCTAATAGAGGCGCCATAGAGGGCTTTCATAAGCTAGCAGTATCGGCTGGAGCAAAAGTTTTAGAAGGCGTGACCGTCAACAATTTAATTTCTTCTAATGGTAGCGGAGCAGTTTCGGCTGTAGAAACATCAGAGGGTAAAATTGAATGTACTCAATTAGTTGTTGCAGCTGGTCCGTGGGTAAGAAAATTTTGGGAAATTTTAGAATTACCTAACACAGTTAAAATTAAAAAACCAGATGGTTCATTTACTGATGATATACCTATGTGGTCATACATGGCTCTTGAAGAAGGTGAGTTGGAAGTTGACCCAAGAAGTTATAAAACTGCAAATGGGACAGAGTACCCTGTTATTCATGTAGACACAGAAGCTACACTTGTCTCAAATAAAACAGGAGATGTTATACATGAGAATGTCATGTGGGGTTTTTATTATAAACCCGATGTCTACAGAGATGGGATACAAGGTGGTTCCTCTCCATATGACATAAATAAACCTGTAAATGATATAAGTCTTGATCCTTATGGTCATGACTCAGACGAGTTTCAGCCAAGGGCCTCTTTCGAGGATAAATGGACCTCAGCTTTGGCTTTTTGCCAAAAGCAATTTGATGGATGTCACGCTAAATACAAGAAGCAAAAAGCTGGCGGTATTGGCTGTGTTACTCCAGATCGTTTTCCCGTATTCGACCAATACAGAGAAAACGTATATATTATAGCTGATGCAAATCATGGATACAAAATGGCTGGGTTAGGTGATCTTGTATCTAATGAGTTACTTGGTGAGAAATCTGAAATTCTAGAACCTTTTAGATTTTCTCGTTATGAAGAAGGGAAGTTACATCCGGTTTCAAAGAGCCCGTTCCCTTGGAGTTGATGTAAAAGGAGGAGGAATAAAATGACAGCGCTAGAAACGTACGTTAAGGATAAAAAGAGACAAGACTATATAAAACAAGTCCGAAAAAAAATTGATAAATTAGGAATTGAATACATTTATTATCAATTTATTTCTGTTACAGGTAGAATTGTAGGTAAAGGTGTTCCTGCAGATCATTGGGAGAGTGTAGCCAATAAAGGTTTCCAATTAGTTTATGGAGCAACTGCTAATCTATTTACAAATAGACACGGTGATTACATAGGTTATGGACCAGAGGCCCATGAATTAGTGGGTATACCTGACCCTGAAACATTTGTTCAAATTCCATGGGATAAAAGAATTGCCAGAGTTTTTTGTACTTGTTTTAGAAACAGGGAAGAAGAAAATGATCCTGGTGGTTATCTTACATCTGATTGCAGAGGTAACTTAAAAAGAGCCCACGAAGAATTCAAAAAGAAACACAAACTAGAATTACGAGCAGGAACAGAACCTGAGATGATGTGGTTAACTAAAAACGAAGATGGATCACCAACTGGTTCAGGTTTCTCTAAACCTTACTGCTATCACATTGATCAATTTGAGTCATTAAGACCTGTTTACATGAAAGTAATTGAGTATTCACGTGCTATGGGTTTGGACATTATCCAAGGTGATCATGAGGATGCGCCTGGACAATTAGAACTAAATTTCAACTATGACGATGTTGTTAGAAATGCTGACAGGCTATCAACTTATAGACAAATCTGTGCTCAAGTAGCAAGAGAATTCAATTTGATTGCTTGTTTCCTAAGTAAACCTTTTGTTGGAGTATCTGCTTCTGGGTGTCACACAAATATTTCACTCTGGAAGGGTGGAAAAGATGAGTTAATTCCATGTGGTAATAAGACTATCCCAGGTATGGAAAATGTATTCCATCACCGCAGGGGAGGCACAAATGTCTTTATGCCTGACGGAAAAGATAGAAGAATTCCTGGAAAAATAGGTCTTCAAGCTATTGGTGGTGTTATGGAACACCTACCTGCTTTAACTGCCTTAGGTTCCTCAACTGTGAATTCATATAGAAGACTCTGGGATACAGGTTTTTGGGCTCCAGTTTATGCGGACTGGGGATATCAAAACAGAACTTGTGGTTTAAGGGTATCTGCTCCTGGCAGATTTGAATATCGATCAGTCGACTCAGCTCACAATCCATACTTAATGGGAAGTGGTTTGTTGAAGGCATTCGATCATGGTATTTCAAAGAAAATGGATCCAGGTAAACCTGAACAACAAAATATGTATGAACAAATGAAAGCTGGTAAGCAAGTTGAAAAATTACCGATGACTCTTGGTGAGGCATTAGATCGACTAGAAACCGACAAGGTAATTCAAGACGCCCTACCAGGTGATATGATGAAAGTATTTATGGAGTACAAAAGAGACGAGTGGGAAGAGTTCTTAGCCACTCCGACTCAATGGGATCTTGATAAATACTTAGATTGCTTACCATAAGCTAATTATAGGAGAAAAGTATGTGTGGAATAGCTGGAGTTATAAATAGGAAAAAGACAGTTAACGTTGGTGAACAAATGGGTCTTATGTTGCAAGGCCTCAAGCATAGAGGACCTGATTCAACTGGATACGCTATGTATGGAACACCATTAAAAAAAGGCTTTGTTATGAGATTTAAAATTTCTGAAAACGAAGCTGAAAAAGTTAATGCAAATGTTGACTCACCTGCTGATTTAAAGAACAGAAAAAATGCAGTTGACTCTATTTTAAAAAAACATGGCGCAAAAGTAACTAAAGAAAGCTCCAGCACTCCATATGCTTTTAGATATGTATTTGATTTTAAAGGTGACCTCACAGATTTGGCCACTGAGATAGAAACAGTGGAAAAAACAGAAATTTTATCAATTGGTAAAGGTCTTGAACTCATCAAAGACTTAGGTGATGCGAATACTGTATCAAATCAATATGGCCTTGATAAATTTATGGGCACCCACGGTATTGGCCATACTAGGATGGCCACTGAGTCTGATGTAGATATTAAATCTGCGCATCCATATTGGGCTTTCCCTTTTGAGGATGTGTCAGTTGTTCATAATGGTCAATTGACAAACTATTGGGGCAATAGAAGAGTGCTTGAGAGAAAAGGATATAGGTTTAATTCAAATTGTGACTCAGAAATAATTGCTGTTTATATTGCAGATAAGATGGCTAATGGCATTGAACTAGAAAAAGCTATGCATGATAGCTTGGATGAGCTCGATGGAGTTTTTACATATGTTGTAGCAACAAAGGATCAGTTGGGAATGGCCAAAGACCATATGGCCGCTAAGCCAATGGTAATCTATGAAAGTAAAGACATCGTAGCATGTGCATCAGAGGAAGTTGCAATTAGGAATATATTTCCTCACGAAATTAAAACATATGACCCTTATGAAGCGGAGGTAAAAGTATGGCAGGCATAACAAAAAGAACTACTGCTTTTGATGATGAAAATTTATCAGGTAGATCGCAAAAATTATACTTCGAAGTAACTGAAGAAGAAAATTATACCTACTATGGTAATCATGAAGTTGACTTTAATAAAAGAACCTCCATTGATTGTGAGGGCATTGATGCTCATGAATTGAATCAAAAAATTAGAGATTCAATTCGAAAGGGATATGGGTCTATTGTTATTAAAAACCCTGGTGCAAAGCATTCCCTCGGTGTGGGAATTTTGAATAAGTTAAATTTAATCTTTGAGGGTAGCTTAGGTTATTTTGGTATCGGTTGTATCGATGGTCCTACAGTGAGAGTTAACGGAAGAGTTGGTTGGTCATGTGCAGAAAATATGATGTCAGGAAAAGTTGTTGTTGAAAACAATGCAGGATCTTGTTTTGGAGCTGCTCTTAGAGGCGGTGACCTAATAGTTAAAGGTGATGCTGGTGCGAGAACTGGAATTGATATGAAAGGTGGCACTATTCTTATTGGTGGAAATGCTGGAGCTTACACTGGATTCATGATGCAAAGAGGTAGAATTATCGTTTGTGGTGATGTAAATGCAAACATGGGTGACTCAATGTATGATGGAATCATTTTTGTAGGAGGGGAGCCTCATTCGCTTGGAACAGACTGCGTACCTGGTGAAATGAATGAACACGAGGTTAGATGGCTAGAACAAAAAATTAAAAACGCTGAGATTGATTGCAAGGTCCCAGCTTCAAAATTTAAGAAATACGTTGCAGGAAGAATGCTCTGGAATTATGACAATCTAGAGCCAGCAGAAAAGAAAGGGATATTAGGCTAATGGCAAAACGTAATACACAATTATTAGGACAAAACTCAATTTTTACCCCCGAGGTAATGGACGACATTCACATCAAATCACAACTTGGTCGTTATCGTATGCGTGGTATGGCGTTAATGAAAAAAATCCCCCACTGGGATGATTTAGTTTTTTTACCAGGCACATTAACAAGATTTGTTATTGAAGGTTACAGAGAGAAATGTCTAACAGAAACAATTATAGGTCCTAGAGCAAAAAATCCTATCAAACTTGATATTCCTGTTTACATAACAAGTATGAGTTTTGGTGCTCTTTCTTATGAAGCAAAAACTGCTTTAGCTAGAGGTTCATCAATGGCTGGAAGTGCAACATGCTCTGGAGAAGGGGGCATGATACCTGATGAGAGAAGGTACTCTCACAAATGGTATTATCAATGTATTCAATCAAGGTATGGTTTTAACCCACACCATGCACAATTAGCTGACGCAATCGAGGTTTTTATTGGTCAAGGTCAAAAAGTTGGAATGGGCGGTCACTTGATGGGTCAGAAAGTTACTGACCAAGTTGCTGAGATGAGATCACTACCTGCTGGTATTGATCAGAGATCTCCTGCCAGACATCCAGACTGGATGGGACCGGACGATTTAGCTCTAAAGGTTCAAGAATTAAGAGAATTAACTGACAATCAAGTTCCAATTCAATTGAAGTTAGGTGCATCAAGAGTATATGACGATGTCAGAATGGCAGCAAAATGTGACCCTGACTCTATATTTTTAGACTCTATGGAAGGTTCAACAGCAGCCGGTCCACACATTGCAGCAGCTAATACTGGTATTCCTGGTATTGGGGCAATTAGAGAAGCAAGAAGAGCTCTGGATGATGTGGGTAAAACTGGTGAAATATCATTAGTATTTGCTGGAGGTATTAGAGATGGAGCTGATATGGCTAAAGCCTTAGCTCTTGGGGCAGATGCTATTGCTATCGGTACAGCTGGATTAGTAGCACTGAACTGTAATAAAGATATTCCAGAAGCTGATTATGAAAAAGAAATGGGAGTGGAGGCAGGTTACTGCTATCACTGCCATACTGGTAGATGTCCAGTTGGTGTTGCCACACAGGATCCTGTTCTTAGAAGTAGATTAGATCCAACAGAGGCAGCCGAGAGAGTTTATAATTTGCTTAGCACTATGACTCTTGAGTGCCAAATGCTAGCAAGAGCATGTGGTAAGACAAACATTCACTCACTTGAGCCCGAAGATCTAGCCGCATTGACAATGGAATCATCAGCAATGGCTAAAGTTCCATTAGCTGGTACAGATTTAACAGTAGGTGTAGATAACTACCACTCAATTTAGGAGAGTATTATGGTTAAAAAGAAAGTTACAAAAAAGAAATCAACTTCTGCAAAATCAAAAAAACCTACTAAGTCAAAAGGTTATCAAGTTGTCGGTGGAGCTAAATTAAAAGATAAGGAAATTAAAACATCAAGAGAAAAAAATGATTGGCCAGCATATTGGTTATCGTTATGATGTTAACTTAATCCCTGATTATAAGCACTTAACGCCATTTCTAAAACAATATATCGAAATTATGGGTTGGGATGATTTAAATTGGTTAGAGGATATCCATATGGGTTTCGAAGGTGATACCCCTGCTGTGTTTGATAGAAATGCAAACGCTTGGATAACTTTGCCAAAGAAGATTAAACTTCCAAAAAACCAACAAGATAGAGATATGTTAGCAAGAGAACTATTAATTAAGTTTCAAATGTCACCTAATCATCCCTTGGTACAGTTAAAAAGAACTTACGCTAAGGGTGAGAACTTTAAGTTAGTTGAGTAAAATTCTATAAATAAGGGAGCCTTTGCTCCCTTATACTCTCAAATATTTTAATCTTTAATTCTTATTAATTTAGATTTTTTCCAGTTTGGAATAAATTTTATAACATCGATGTCATTTCCCAAACCAGGATTAAAATTTTTATTATGCCAAAAAATATTTTCCCAATGTTCCTCATTTCTATCGAGAATAAAAGGAGAACATGACAATCTATAATTTGTAGAAAGGTGAATAAAATCTAGGATACATGAGCCATCTTTTACTACTTTTTTTGAGATACTTGAATTTTTTGGAAAAGTAGCAAATAAAGAGTCTGAAAATTTATCTTTATCCATAAAATATTCAGAAGATAAAAATTTATTCATTTTATCAAATCGATCAGCAGGATCGTAAGTTCGTTTAAATGTGTGTTCAAACAGTTTTGTCGTGTTTACAGGATCGTTTTCTGAAATTACAACAATAATTCTTAGAAGTTCATTTCCTCTCTTATCAAGCAATATTGGTGCCATAGACGAGTTAGGTCTACCATTTTGTGTTCTAAATGCCTGAATTCTAGATTGACATTGCCAATCAAGAAACTTTTCTTGTAATACTTCAGGTGTCATAAATAAATTAACAATCTAGAGTTGTTTCTCTTTCCCAACTAGAAAGGTGTTTATTAAAAGTACCCCAATCTTGATTTTTTAGTTTGACATAGCTATTAACTAAATCATCACCAAATCCTGCTCTAATGATTTTTGATTTATCAAAATCACGTATTGCATCAAGAAGATTTAATGGCAATTTTTTTACTTTCCCTGCCTTATGACCTTCTGTGTACATGTTTATATCTAATCGTTTCCCAGGATCTCTTTTATTATTTAAACCGTCCAAACCTAAAAGTAAAATTCCTGCTTGAAGTAAATATGGATTAGTCGCTCCATCCATTAATCTCAATTCAAATCTTCCTGCCCCAGGAACTCTTACCATATGTGTTCTGTTGTTACCCGCCCAAGTAATCGAACTTGGTGACCAGGTTGCACCCGATGTTGTAACACTACCATTAATTCTTTTATATGAATTTACAGTTGGATTAAAAACAGCGGCCATTTTGTCGGCACTTTCCATTATTCCACCCAAGAAATTGTAACCCGTTTTGGATAAACCTAATTCATCCTTTTTATCTAAAAACATGTTTTTTTTGCCAGATTTATCCCAAATAGAAATATGACAATGACATCCATTGCCTGTTAAATTTGTAAAAGGTTTGGGCATGAAAGTAGCCCTTAATGAATGTTTTTCAGCAATAGATTTGACCATGAATTTAAAAAAAGCATGCCTATCTGCAGTTACTAAACAATCTGAAAAATCCCAATTCATTTCAAATTGTCCATTCGCATCTTCATGATCGTTTTGGTAAGGTTTCCATCCAAGTGAGATCATTGAGTCACATATTTCAGTTATAACATCATATCTTCTCATTAAAGCAGAGGAGTCATAGCATGGTTTTGCTTGCGTATCCCTTTGGTCTGATAAAGATGTCCCATCTTCATTGACTAGAAAAAATTCACATTCAACACCTGACTTCATATAAAGATTTTTTTTAGCTGCTTTTTCTATTTGTCTTTTTAATGCTATTCTTGGTGAGGTTTCTACTGGTTTACCATCCATATACAAATCTGAGGCAACCCAAGCTATTTCTTTATTCCAAGGAAGCTGAATAACACTATCACCATCAGGCATACCAAACATATCAGAGTCAGCTGGTGACATATCTAGCCATGTTGCAAAACCAGCAAATCCTGCACCTTCAGATTGAATTTCATCTATAGCTGTTGCAGGCACAAGTTTTGATCTGAGTACCCCAAATAAATCTACAAAGCTTACAAAAAAATATTTGACACCATTTTTTTTTGCAAATTGGTGAAGGTTAGTTGCCATTATATATCTCCTCTACTTGAATATGCAAATCGTGCATACCATTAAAAAAAACAATTGAACTCAATCTTTTTTTAACATTAATTAATTTCTTTTGATTTTATAATTAAGTCAATTAAAAGTAAAATACATAAAAGTACAGGAAAGAAGATTCTAAAAAGTTGTAAAAAGATTTTTTCTCTGTCCTTTTTTATTTTTATAAAAATAAAAAGTAATAATTAATAAGGAGGTCATATAATGACACTTGAAGAACTCGAAGTGTATGTGATGACGCAGTCCAACGTCAGTATGGAAGCTTACTACTGGTGGTGTACTGCATTAATGATCGCAATTCACGTTGGTTTCTTGATGTACGAAGTAGGATCGTCTCGTTTTAAAAACGCGGTTTCTTCAGCAACAAAAAACCTTTTAGCGTTCGCTTTTATGATACCAACATTCTGGTTATTTGGTTGGTATATATATTTAGCATTCCCTATGGGATTTACTCCTATTGATCTTGAGGGTTATGGAACCCCTTGGAACGTATCAATGGGACCTATGTTAAGTGACCAAGCAACTGGTGTTTTCTGGGCAGCATTTACTTTGTTTGCATGTACTACAGCATCTATTTTTTCAGGATCTGTTCTTGAAAGAATTAGAATAAGTGCATTCACATTTTTGGCTGTTGTCTTAGGTTCTGTAGCTTGGATCTTAGGTGCTTCATGGGGCTGGCATCCAGATGGATGGTTAGTAACACAATTTGGATATCATGATGTAGGAGCAGCTGGTGTTGTTCACATGATAGCTGGTTGGTTTGCCTTTGGAGTTGTTTTAAATTTAGGACCTAGAGTAGGTAAATACAATGCTGATGGTTCAGCAAATGAGATTGAGGGTCATGACCTTCGTTTCTCATTTATCGGTCTATTGATGATTATTGTTGGTTTCTTCGGATTCCTCGGTGGTTGTTTAATCTGGGCAGGTGCTGACTTTGGTGGATGGATTAATATCTACGGTGCTCCAGCAACACTATCTTCTTTCGCTTTCAATACCTTAATGGGACTTGCCGGTGGAATGATTGGTGCATTCTGGATGAGTAAAGGTAACCCATTCTGGATGATGTCAGGTGGACTTGCAGGTATATTCTCTTGTGCGTCAGGACTTGATGTTTGGTATCCAGGACTAGCCTTTGTTCTTGGTTTTGTTGGCGGTGTGATAATTATTCCTGCGAATAATTGGTTACACAGTGTTTTCAAGATCGATGATCCAGTAGGAGCTATTTCTGTTCATGGTGTTGCCGGTATATGGGGTGTGATTGCAATGGGATTATTTGCATCAGGCTATCCAGCATCTGGTGATATTCCTCCAACTAGTTTTGGTGGACAGTTAGTAGGATGTATTGTCATGTTCTTAGTAGGATTTGTACCTGGTTACGGTTTATCATTTATCATGAAAATGATGAATTGGTTACGTGTACCGGATGCAGTCCAAAAAGCAGGTATTGATAGTGCTGAGTTAAACCTCAAGGCATATCAGTAACATATAAGGAAGGAGAAAATATGAATACATTTCCAGGACCTGAAAATAGTTGGGAAGGTGTGGACGCTTACTTCACATATGCCAACAGTGAAGGTGCACTGATATTTTGGACCCTTTTTGTTATTGCTCTATGCGTGCTAGTCACTATGGCAACAGCAAGACACGAGTCTGATACTGCAAAAAAAACAAAATAATGTATAATTTAAGGCGGGGATTTATCCCCGCCTTATAAAATAATGGATTACAATACTTCAAATCTTTTTTTTCAAAATATAGTTCAATCAATAGCAGAAAATAAACTAATAGCAGCAGTTGTTTGGATAGTATTTATGATTTTTATCTTAAGAAAAATCGCAAAAAAAGATTACGAATTGATTTTAAAAAAGAAATTTTCGAGACATAAATAATAGATAACTTGAATTTACTAATTATCAGTGGAATGGACAAAAACCATGATAATGAACATGTTAAATCAAATTCTTCTTATCAATATAGTTTTTTTGAAGAAATTATTAAAAAGCAAAATCCCCTGTCAAATATCTCGGTTTATAAACCATACATTGAGGATGTAAATAAGTTTAGTTTCAAAGATTACGATGCCTTTTTATGGACCGGAGGTCTAGGTAATATTTATGATGACAATGACCATAATAAAAATCAGTTGAAGATATTTGATAGAATTGCAACTCTAGAAAGACCAATTTGGGGAAGTTGTTGGGGTCTTCAAGTAGCTGTAACTGCATTTGGAGGAAAAATATCAAGTTCTATGAGTCCAGAGTTTGGATATTCTGAAAAAATAAATATTATAAAAAATCATTTTGTTTATAAAAATAAAATGAATTTATTTACTGCTCCGGGTCATCATTACGATAGTTTAGAAACTCTTCCCAAAGACTTTGACATTATTTCTGAAAATAATCATTCTATTCAATCCATAAGTCATAAAAAACAAAACATATTTTGCACTCAATATCACCCAGAACTACCATACAACTATATTGGTAAATTAATGAGTTATTGGAAAAGAAATTATTTAAAGATTATGAGTGAAGATGAATTTAATGCATTATTAGATAAATTACAAAGTTTTGAAAATGAAGATCAATTTAATAGAGAACTTGAATTAGTGAATTGGTTAGAAAATATTAGAGTTTAATTATTTTTTAGTAGCAATCATAATGAGTGACAAAAAGATTACTGCCAAAAGACCACAAAAAAACCGCTGCAAAAAAAATAGTAGATATAATGAACATAAATATTTTTATGTCCGTTATCTTACTAAAAAAAAGTGGTGTCTGTAAAAACTGATCAATAGTTAGGATAAAAGTCAATACAACAAAACCCATCATAAAACCTCTTTTATAAAATTTAATCCAAGATCTCTTAAAGTAATCAATATTCATAATTTGAAGTAGCAATTTTATATTATGGTCATATAATTTCAATTCGTTAAGATTAAATTCTAGGGGGAAAATAAATTGGGTCAATATTTTGAAAATTTTAAAGACGCCTTACCTGATGTAAAAAAAGTTAGAAAAATTAAAAAGGATTTAGAAAAAAAAGGTGTAAAATACATTTATTCTAATTGGATTGATTTTCTGGGTAGTCCAAAAACAAAGCCTATGCCTATATCTGATTTTGAGGATCTTTGTATGGGTAAAGGCCCTCAATTTGCTGTTCATTCTGTTTCATTTGTTCCAGAATTAACTCCAGCAGATAATGATCAAATCCCTGTGCCAGACTTGGATAGTCTTGTTATATGTCCATGGGATAAAACATGTGCATGGGTTTTTGCAGATTTATATTGGAATAACAAACCTTACGATGTTTGCCCAAGAATGACTTTAAAAAAACAAATAAAGGAAAGTGCTAAATCTGACTTGAAATTTTTTGTTGGTATCGAACCTGAATTTTTCTTAATGAAGTGGGAGGGTGACAAGCCTGTTAAGGCAATTGATAGAGATCCTATAAATTTGAGAAGACAAGCTTTTGGGTATGACTCAGAGTACTCAATAGACGGAATGCACTTTTTAAAAGAGATAATAGATATCTTAAATAATGATTTGAAATGGGATCTCCATGACGTCGTTGCAGAGGGCGCATATGGCCAGTATGAATTAGATTTCGGTTACACAGACATTTTAGGGATGGCTGATAGATTTGTATTTTTAAGAGTATTACTCAAGGAAGTTGCAAAAAAATATGGGTATTTTGTATCATTTATGCCGAAGACGACTATTAGTGATTGGAGGGCGGGTGCTCACATAAATCATAGTGTGGCATCAATTAAAAAGAAAAATAATAACATATATAAGAATGGAAATAACTTCTCTGACAAAGCTTACAATGCTGTCGCTGGAATTTTAAAACATGGAGCAGCGATTACAGCGCTAGCTTGCCCAACTGTTAACTCATATAACGGATTTGTTCCCACAGTTGAGGGACTTGATGGTGGTCGTCATACATGGGCTCCTACACACATGACATACGGAAGTAATAATAGATCAGCTATGATAAGATTACCACAAAATAGATATTGTATAGAAAATAGGGCGTCTGATTTAACTCAAAATCCTTATTTAACTTTTTCTTTATTAGCGGCAGCTGTTACAGAGGGTATCGATAAAAAAATGAAGCCCCCAAAACCAACAAATAAAAGTCTTTATGATTTGACCGAGGAAGAAAAAAAAGAGGTCACTACATTGCCTAGAAATTTATTAGAGGCAGTAGACGCTTTTGCTGCTGATAAATTAACTAAAAAAGTCTTTTCTGAGGCTATGATAAACAATTTTATTGGATATAAATATGATGAGTGGTCTAGATATCATACAACTACAACTGATTGGGAAATCAAAGAATATCTAAAGTTATTTTAATTGATTAACAAAGAGGAACTTCATCAATACCAACTAAATAATTTCAAATTAAAATCAGGCGTCACAATTGATTTACAATTAAATTATTTAGCATTTGGGAAGCTGAATGATGACAAATCAAATGTAATTTTATTTCCTACTAGGTATGCTGGCACACATCTTGAGCAAGGATATCTGATTGGTAATAATTTTCCCATAGATCCTAATAAGTATTTTATCATTATTCCAAATATGTTTTGTAATGGTGTTTCCTCCTCACCCAGTAATACTGAAAAACCCTTTAATGGACCTAATTTTCCCTTAGTTACAATATATGATAACGTGCAAGCACAATACACGCTTCTAAAAGAAATATTTAACATAGAAAAAATCAAATTAGTTATAGGTTGGTCAATGGGAGGGCAACAAGCATTTGAGTGGGCATCATATTTTCCAGACATGGTAGAAAATATGATTTCTATGTGTGGTCATGCTAAAACCACAGAGCATACATATGTATTTTTAGAGGGTGTATATGCTGCTTTGACTTCAGATCCAAACTGGAATTCTGGAAATTATGAAAAACAACCTCAAAATGGAAAAACAACAATGGCCAGAGTATGGGCTGGATGGGCGCATGGGCAAGACTGGTTTAGGGAAAAAAAATATATCGATGATGGTTACAAAGATGCAAAAGAAGTTTTAGATAAACTTTGGAATAGAATTTATTATCGTAAGGATGCAAATGATTTATTAGCGATGATAAGAACTTGGCAAGAGCACGACATTAGCAACAATAATAAATTTAATAATCAATTTGATAAAGCTCTTAACTCTATCACTGCGCGATGCATTTTAATGCCAGGTAAAAATGATTTATACTTTCCCCCAGAGGATAATGAAATTGAATTAAAAAATATTAAAAATGGTGAATTACGTATCATTCCTTCAAGCTACGGTCACTATGCTGGGGCAGGTAAGTCCAAAGATGATTTAAATTTTGTTAATGATGCTATTAAGGATATATTGGTTACTTAACAATAATTTTAAAATATTTTTTTTTGCCAATCTTGAGTATTTTTTCGTTATGAGACTTATCAATCGTAAGATTAATATCGTTAATTTGGTCGTCGTCAATTTTCATTCCGCCACCCTCAATTAGCCTTTTTGCTTCAGATTTTGATGAGACCGTACTATTGGATGTTAGTGTATCTATAAGTTTTGAGTCTATTTTAAAGTTAATTTCATCAATATTATCGTACGAATTATTTTCAAAAATTGATCTTGCTTTTTCTTCAGCCTCTTGTGCTGAGCCTTCTGAGTGACAATCTGTTGTCACTAAATATGCTAATTTTTTTTTCGCATTATTGATATCTTCTTTAATTAATATTTTTATTTCTTCTTTATCTAAATCACTAAAAATAAGTAATAGTTTTTCTACATCATTATCATCCACATTTCTCCAATACTGATAGAAATCGTAAGAACTGTATTTATTTTGATCTATCCAGACAGCGCCTTGCTCGGTCTTGCCCATCTTCTTACCCGTAGAGGTAGTTAAAAGAGGTGTAGTCAGACCAAAAGCATCCTTTTTGTTTATTTTTGATATAATTTCCATACCTAAAACGATATTACCCCATTGATCTGAGCCACCAATTTGCAACTCGCAATTTTCATGTTTATTTAAGTGAAGAAAATCATAACTTTGAAGTATCATGTAATTAAATTCTAAAAATGATAAAGATTGCTCTCTTTTTAGTCTCTCTTTAACACTCTCAAATGTAAGCATACGATTGATTGAAACTTGACTTCCCAAATCTCTTAGTAACTCTATATAATTCAATTTATCAAGCCATTGATCGTTATTTATAAATTTAATATTTTCTTTGAAATCTCTAAAATAATGTTCAAATATTCTTTTAAAATTTTCAATATTTTTTTGGATTGTTTCGTAAGTTAAAATTTGTCTTGATGCATCTTTGCCAGAGGGGTCACCAATTTTTGTAGTACCACCACCTAATAACACTATAGCCTGATGGCCATGTTTGATTAGAGTCTTAATAGCTCTTAATTGAACAAGACTACCGGCATGTAATGCATCAGCAGTAGCATCAAATCCAATATAAAAAATAATTTTTTTCTTATTGAGTAAATTATTAAGTTCTATTTCATTAGTGCATTGATTGAATAGATTTCTATCTTTAAATAACTGTATATAATCAATCATATATAATAATTAACATAATTTTATAGATATCAAATGGAATATATCGCCCTCGGTTGCATGTCAGGTACCTCTTTAGATGGTATTGATTGTAGCTTGGTCAAATCTGATGGAGTTTCATATGTGACTAATATATCAAATGAATTCATTCCATATAGTGATGGGCTGCAATTAAAATTACGTAATGTAATTTTGAAAGGATACTTAGACAATATAAAAGTTATTAATCAGCTGAATCAAGAATATAAGGATTCTATAAACAATTTTATTAAAAAAAATAATTTGGAAATAGACTTAATTGCAATGCATGGACAAACAGTATATCACGATCAAAAAACAAAAATCTCAATTCAACTATTTGATAAGAGTATTAGATTTAACACTAACTCCCCTGTTATATGTAACTTTAGAAAAAATGATTTGTTAAATGGTGGTAATGGGGCTCCAATAATGCCAGAATTCCATAGAGTCTTAGCTAATCAACTAGATTTAAAAAAGGTTATTTTTGTCAATATAGGAGGTGTTACTAATATAACTTTAATTGATAACCAAAAAATTACTGCTGGTGATAGTTCTTTTGGTAATGCCATCGTTAATGATTTAATTTATGAAAAAACTAAAGAAAGATTTGATGTTGATGGTTCATTATCTAATAATGGTCAAAAAATAGATCTTCTATTTAACAGAATAATAAGTGACAAATATTTTTTAGAAAACCTTCCTAAATCTTTAGATAGAAATTATTTTCATAAATATATAGATAATTCTATAAAAGATAAAAATTTAAATGATTTAATTTATACATTACTTGAAGTAATTCCATTTGCTATTAATTCTTTGATTTCCTCTCAATCAGACTTCAAAATTATTTTAATGGGCGGTGGAAGAAAAAATCTAACTTTACAAAAAATTTTCAGTAAGTATTTTGATAATATATCTTTAATTGATAATTACCAAATAGATGGAGATTTTATAGAATCCCAAGGAATGGCATTACTTGGTATAAGATATATCCTAAAAAAACAGTCTACATATTATGAAACTACAAAAGTTTTAAAAAATATTTACTTAGGTGAAAAGTGTTAGCTTTTGTGTTTTTGAATATACTTATTTAAAGTATTCATAAGAGGATCTAGCTTTCCCTCAAATAAGTGATTTGATTTTGAGATAGTTTCCATGGACACTTCTGCATTTTTTTGTTTTTTAAATGTTTCAAAAAATTCTTTTAAGTTATCTCTTTTTACTATTTCATCTTGCTCAGCTCTAACTATCAATGTTTTGATAGGACAAGGTGATAAGAAATTAAAATCGTACAAATTTACAGGTGGGGCTATTAAAATTAATCCATCTACTTCTGGTCTTCTCATTAGCGTTTGAAATCCAATCCATGCACCAAAGGAGAATCCAACAATCCAACACGACCTAAAATCCTCATTTTTTTTTTGGAGCCAATCTAAAGAGACACTTGCATCATTTAGCTCTCCCTCTCCCTCAGTAAAGGCACCGTCACTCTTGCCAACTCCGCGAAAGTTTATTCTTAAAGTTGAAAAACCCGCATCTTTCATCACTTTAAATGCAGCATAATTGACTTTAGTGTCCATAGTTCCGCCGTGTTTAGGATTAGGATGGAGAATTATTGCTATATTCGGTTTTTCTTGCTCACTAGGTGAATATTTGGCTTGAAGTTTACCTTCACCACCTTGTATAAATACTTCTGGCATAATTAAACAAGAGATCATAGATTACTTTTGATAAAAAAAGCAAGTTATAAATGAATTCATTAGGTTTTAATAAAGATCCATCAAGCACAACAGTGGTGGTTGCTATGTCTGGTGGAGTGGATAGTTCTGTCACAGCTGGTCTACTAAAAAAAGAGGGATACAATGTTATCGGTATAACTCTTCAGCTCTATACCTCTAATAACTCAGCAAAAAAAGGTTCTTGTTGCTCTGGCCTTGATATTTATGACGCTAGACGAGTTGCCCAAAAATTAGACATACCCCACTATGTATTTAATTATGAAAAAACATTTAAATCAGATGTAATTGATTATTTTATCAACGCTTACGAAAATGGTGAAACACCTATACCTTGTGTTAAGTGTAATGAGACTGTTAAGTTTAGAGATTTAATGAACTTTGCAAAAAAATTAGAGGCAGATTGTATGGCAACAGGGCATTACATTAGAAGAAAAGGTAACATTAAAGACGCCCATATGTATAGAGCTGAGGATAAATCGAAGGATCAAAGTTATTTTTTATTTGCAACAACACAGGATCAGTTAGATTACCTAAGATTTCCACTTGGTGAGATATCTAAAGCAGAAACTAGAAAAATAGCAGAGGATCTTGGTCTTATCGTTTATGACAAGAAGGATAGTCAAGATATATGCTTCATTCCAGATGGAGATTATAAAAAATTTATTAAGTCAAATAAGAAGAAAGGTGAAATACTCGACCTTTCAGGTAATGTTTTATCTTTTCATGATGGTATTCAAAATTTTACTGTTGGTCAAAGAAGAGGCTTGGGTATAGCAAATGAAGACCCACTTTATGTTGTTGATATTATTAAAGATAAAAACCAAATAATTGTTGGTTATAAGAAAGATCTGTTAGGTAAATCCCTCTTATTGGGTGATTTGAATTTTATTATGCCAGAGTACGACCTTTCCAAAAAAACTGTTGAAATCCCTTGTAGTGCAAAAATTAGATCTTTATCTGAGCCAAAAAAGGGAAAACTTATTAAGCAATCTACTTCCTACTCTTTTGAGTTTGATGAACCCGCAGAGGCAATTACCAAAGGTCAAGCTTGTGTTTTGTATGATAATGATAGGGTTTTAGGTGGTGGGATTATTAAACAGAAACTGAACTAATTAGGGTATTTACTCGTATTTTCTTGTAAAAATCCTTATTTATCATATATATCGAGACCTATGGCAGCTACAGAACAAACAATTAAACAAGTAAACACACTAGGTAGCAGTGATTACAAATATGGCTTTTCTACTGATGTAGACGAGATCCGACCCCCTAAAGGTTTAAATGAAGAAATAATAAAATTCATATCTGCCCAAAAAGATGAACCAGAGTGGATGCTTGAATGGAGATTAAATGCATTTAAAGTCTTCAACAAATTACCGAAGCCTCAATGGGCTAAATTGAATATTCCAGAAATCGATTATCAAGATTGTTATTATTACTCAATACCTAAAAGTTTAAAAGATAAACCAAAGTCACTAGATGAAATAGATCCTGAAATACTAAAAACTTATGAAAAACTCGGTATTCCATTAAAAGAACAAAAAATGTTATCTGGTATTGCTGTTGATGCTGTTTTTGACTCCGTATCAGTTGCCACGACATATAAAAAACAACTGAGCGACTTAGGTATAGTATTCTGTTCAATTTCTGAGGCAGTGAAAACTCACCCAGAATTAGTAAAAAAATATCTAGGAAGTGTAATTCCAGTATCAGATCATTCTTTCGCAGCATTAAACTCAGCCGTTTTCACTGATGGATCGTTTATTTACATTCCTGAGGGAGTAAGGTGCCCAGTGGAATTATCAACATATTTTAGAATTAATGCAATGAATACTGGTCAATTCGAAAGAACGCTTATCATCGCTGATAAAGATAGTTATGTGAGTTACCTAGAAGGCTGTACTGCACCAATGAGAGATGAAAACCAACTTCATGCCGCTAATGTAGAGTTAGTTGCCCTAGATAATGCTGAAATTAAGTATTCAACAGTTCAAAACTGGTACCCAGGAGATAAAGAGGGCAAGGGAGGCATCTACAACTTTGTAACCAAAAGAGGTGCCTGCAGAGGAAAAAATTCTAAAATATCTTGGACTCAAGTCGAGACAGGATCTGCAATTACATGGAAATATCCAAGCTGCATTTTACAAGGAGATAACTCTAAAGGAGAATTTTATTCAGTAGCCATAACTAACAATATGCAACAAGCTGACACTGGCACAAAAATGATACACATTGGTAAAAACACGTCTTCTAAAATCATATCAAAAGGCATTTCAGCTGGAAAAGCTAATAATACATATAGAGGCCTAGTAAATATTTTGTCGAAAGCCAAAAATGCGAGAAATTTTACTCAATGTGACTCTCTATTAATTGGTAATCAATGTGGAGCCCATACAGTTCCATATATAGAGTCAAGTAATTCCGACTCGATGGTTGAGCACGAGGCAACAACCTCAAAAATTAATGAAGATCAATTATTTTACTGTCAGCAAAGAGGATTAAATAGTGAAGATGCAGTGGGGTTAATTGTGAATGGTTTTTGTAAAGAGGTACTTCAACATTTACCAATGGAGTTTGCTGTTGAAGCTCAAAAATTAGTTGCAATTAGCTTAGAGGGAAGCGTTGGATAATGTTAGAAATTAAAAACCTTCATGTCTCTATTGAAGAAAAAAAAATAATTAAAGGTTTGGATTTATCTATTAATAAAGGTGAGGTTCACGCACTTATGGGCCCTAACGGTTCTGGTAAAAGTACACTCTCTTATGTGCTATCTGGTAAAGATAAATATGAAATAAATGATGGAACAATAGATTACAATGGAAAAAATTTATTGGAATTAGATGTTGATGAAAGAGCAAACGAGGGATTATTTCTTGCATTTCAATATCCAATGGAAATACCAGGTGTGCAAACTTCATTTTTTTTGAAAACAGCAATCAATTCAAAAAGAAAATATTTAGGTCAAAGTGAAATGGACGCATTGGAATTTGCTAAATTAATGAAATCAAAAGCAGAAGAATTGAATATAAGCACTGAAATGCTTAAAAGAGATCTAAATGTTAACTATTCTGGTGGTGAAAAAAAGAAACAAGAAATTTTACAGATGTCTATGTTAAGTCCCAAAATGGCTATTTTAGATGAAACAGACTCCGGTTTAGACATTGATGCCTTAAGAATTGTCTCTGAGGGAGTAAATAAATTGAGAAATAATGAGAATTCTTTCTTAGTTATTACGCATTATCAAAGACTTTTAAATTATATAAAGCCTGATTTTGTTCATATTATTGCAGATGGTAAAATCGTAAAATCTGGTGATTACTCTTTAGCTTTAGAGCTAGAAGAAAAAGGTTACGAAGAGATATCTCAAACCGCTTAATGGAACTTGTATTAAATTTAGACAAGATACAATCTAAAAGTGTATCTCAATATGCCAAAGACATCTTAGATAATCAAAACCCATATAAAAATTTTAAAATTGAAAATTATAAATACGCCCAACTCCATAAAGATGTCAAATCAGAAATCTTACTTAGAGATATAGATTTTTCTAAACTATTAGATAATACTAAAAATATTACATCTTCTATTTCAAATCCATTCGACTTAACAGCTAATTTAAATCTCTGGAATTACAATAATGAGGATAGTTTTTTTAGAGTCTCCTCTTTAGTAAAAAGAGAAACTAAATCAGTAAATTTAGATACATTTGATGATAGAAACTTATTTTTAGATATTTCTCAAATAAATGAGAACATACATATATCTAAATCCTCTACAAATGAAATCAATCTTATTATTTTAAATAGCAAATCAAACGATGAGTACCCAAAATCAATTTTCTTAGATTTATCTAATAATTCTAAGTTAAATGTAGTTCACTTTAATGTTTCAAATAATAAATCTTTTTTATACTTTGAGACTAATTTACAAGACAGCTCATATTTAAATTTTGTTTCTTTTCAATCAGATAATATCCATACAAGAAACGAGTTTTATGCTTCATTAAATCAAGAGTGTAACTTTGATTTATATGGTCTTAATATCAACAATTATGGTGTAAATGACAATTATTCTTTTATACAACATTTAAAGCCCTCTTCATCAAGTAGGGAAGTTTTTAAATCTATTGTTGAGAAGGGCGCTATTACAAACTTTCAAGGAAAGATATATGTTGACTCTATTGCTCAGAAAACTGATGGATATCAAATGAGTAGATCATTGCTTTTAGATGACATATCGAAAGCCAACAATAAACCAGAACTTGAAATTTATGCAGATGATGTAAAATGTAGTCACGGGTCTACTGTTTCCAAATTAGATGACGAGCAAATTTATTATTTTAAGTCCAGAGGAATTGATAGCGAAATAGCTAAAAAAATATTAAAAAAAGCATTTATTGTTGAGATTATTGAGTCAATTAAAGACGATATGTTAAAGAATTATTCAAATGAGTTAATTGAAAGTTTATTATCATGAATAATATTAAATTAGATTTTCCAATTTTAGATAAAAAGATCAGAGACAAAGCTATTACTTATCTTGACTCTGCAGCAAGCACTCAGAAACCCAAACAAGTAATTAACTCTATTTCTGAATTTTTAGAAAATTCTTATGAAAATGTTCATAGAGGAATGAATTCACTTAGTATAGATGCTACAGATTTATATGAAAAATCTAGAGATGTAGCAAAAAATTTTATTAATTCTAAATCTACAAATGAGATAATTTTCACAAGAGGGGCTACTGACTCTATAAATATTATTGCTAATTCATTAGCTGAACATCTTAAAGAGGGCGATAAGATTGTTGTAACTGAATTAGAACATCACTCAAATTATTTGCCTTGGATGAACTTATGTAAAAAATTAGGTTTAGAATTAAAAATAATTCCTATTTCGAAAGATGGCATTTTATCTGAAGACGATATCATTAATAATTGTGATGACTCCACAAAGGTTCTCTCTTTAACACACATGTCAAATGTAACTGGCCAAATACTTGATATCAAAAAAATTAAAAAATCAATAAATAAAGATACTTATGTTGCCGTTGATGGTTGTCAATCAATAGCACACTTAAAAATTGACGTAAAAGATTTGGATTGTGATTTTTACTCTTTTTCATCTCATAAACTTTATGGTCCATCTGGTATTGGAATTATGTATGGTAAAGAAGATATTTTAATTAAATTAAATCCTCCAACACTTGGAGGAGGGATGATCAATGAAGTTTCATCTAATGATTTTTCTTATGCTATGTTACCTAATAAATTTGAACCGGGTACGCCTTCAATTGAAGCTGCAATTGGCTTTAAAACTGCTATGGAATATTTGAATAATAATAATTACCAAGACTATTTTCTGAATGAAAAAAAAACTCAGATCTACATTAATTAAAGCTTTACGTGAATTCAAAGAAGTAGATATATACGGCTCTAATGAAGATGGAAATGCTACATCCATTGTTTCTTTTAATATTAAAAACCAAAATTTTAATGATATTGCCACTTTTCTTGACCAATATGGAATAATGATCAGAGGAGGTCACCATTGTTGCCAACCATTTATGAAAAAGCTAGGCATCCCTGGTTCTTGCAGAGTCTCTTTTGGTATTTATAACGATCTTAATGATATTGATCATTTTATAGACTCTTTGAAAAAAACTCTAAAACTTCTTCAATAAGCTATGGATCATAAAACACTTTCTGACTTTATGCCAAAAGTAAGTTCTGAAGGTGAAATTACTTACGGAGAAATATCATCATCACAGTTAGTGACATTAACAAATGATCATATAATTAAAGTTCTCACAGATATAAAAGATCCTGAAATGGATATGAATATTTATGATCTTGGTTTAATTTACGACATATCAATTGATAATTTTAACAATATTAAAATTATTATGACACTAACAACAGTTAACTGCCCAGTAGCCGATAGTTTTCCACTAGAAGTTGCTAAAAAAGTTCATGAATTAAAAAATGTAGGACAGGTTAGTATAAAACTAACCTTTGAACCACCATGGAATAAAGATATGATGAGCGAAGATGCAAAGTTAGCTTTAGGTTTTTAATATGACCAATCCTTTATTTTCATTATCCAAAACTGCTGAAGAACAAATTTCTAAATTATTAGTTAATAATAGTAATGCTATTGGTTTGAAAATTGGCTTAAGCACTAAAGGGTGTGCAGGATTAAGTTATACAATGGAGTATGTGAATAATGATAGTATACAAGGTTGTGAGCTTGTAAATGATTACAAGTTCCCTCTCTATATTGAAGATAAAGCAGTTATGTATGTAATAGGTACAGAAATGGACTTTATTAAAGAAGAATTTGGAGAAAGATTTATTTTTAAAAATCCTAATCAGACCAGTGAATGTGGCTGTGGTGAGAGTTTTCACGTTTAGATTTTAATTATTGATGGCAATTTTATTGGGTATTCTCTCAGCTTTTAGTTTTGGTGTTGGAGATTTTTTAGCCAGATTTTCATCAAAGGAAGTTGGATTTAAAAATTCACTTTTTTGGATGCTGGTTGTTGGCTCAATATTTTATTTAATTTTATTCTATTTTTTTGGAAGTGGTCTTTCTCCAAACGCGATTGGTCTGAGTAATAGTTTCCTATCAGGAATTTTAATAATGTTTGGACTTCTTTGTTTATACAGAGGTCTTCAAATGGGACCAGTATCAATTGTAGCCTCGATAACAGCGACCAACCCCTTTTTTGTTTTTGTCATAAGATTTTTTTTAGGAAGTGAACCCACACTGACTCAGTGGATTGCCACTCTTGTTGTAATATCCGGCGCAATATTTGTATCCATAAGCGCTGATAGTTTTAAAGAAAGCCTAGGTTTGTCAAAAAAACAGATAAAAGAGTCTCTAATTGTGTCATTTATGGCTAGTGGAATGCTGGCATTGGGCCTTATTTTTTCTCAAGAGGCCTCTAATTCTTTAGATCCAATTGAGGCTGTTATATATGTAAGATTTTTTAGCTTATTGGGTATTGCTTCCTTATTATTTTTTATGAAGTCTAAAATAACACTGACAAAAAAAGCAGTTCCTATTTTATTTTTTCAAGGAATATTAGAAACTACAGGTTATTTTTGTTTGGTCTCTGCATATGCTTTTGACAAAGTGAGTATTGCAGTAGTCATTTCTTCAGGTTTTGGTCTTGTTACAGTTTTATTGGCTAGACTAGTTTTAAAAGAAAAAATATCTAAAATTCAAACTTTAGGCATCTCTTTAACTTTCATTGGTGTTGTTGGTCTTACTATCTAATTAAATTTTGAAGCCTGTTTTTATCAAAACGATATGAATTCATCGCGATAGCTAAGCAAATAATAATTCCTCCTATAATTGTATTTATATCTGGTGTTTCATTGATACCAAGAATAGGTAGCCACGCCCAAAAAATTCCTCCAACTACTTCTAATAAAGATAGCATTGTTAGTTCTCCCGAAAGTAATTGTTTTGAACCAATGCTAAAAAGGATAAGCCCAGTTGCTACGATCAAACCATGAGTCATACTCAAAAGAATATTTCTGAAGGGTAAATAGATTTCTTGATCATTAAAAATCATTAAAAAGGCGGAAATAGCTGCGCAAAAAATTCCTGCATAAATTAAAATATAAAATTTTTTAAAGTTACTCTTGCTTCTCAAAGCAACAGTGAATGCTGCAAAGCCAAGACTTGATATAAAGCCCATAATTAATCCATACAACGATCCACTAAAGGCACTTGCATATATCATTATTAATGCACCAATAAACGCAATAATCATAGTTATAAAATTTTGTTTTGAGATTTTCTCATTAATAAACACTAGGGCAATTAATGATGCTAAAAAAGGCATTAACGCCAACATGAATAGAGTAACTGCGGCAGTTGTATTGCTTATTGAATAAATAAAACCAACCATGGCTGTTGTTAAACTAAGACCACCAATCACAGAAACTTTATCTATTTTTATTACATTCATAAAAAAGTCTTTTTGCTCATTTAGAATAAGATATGTGGCGATGATAATTGCAACTGTAAGCCCTCTAATAACAAGGTAGGGGAGTTGATAGATTTGAGGATCTATCATATTTTTGACCACAAGCGGTCCAAAACTCCATATTAATCCACTTAAAACTACTATAATTACTGCCTTGATGTGGTCGCTCATTTTAAGAAATTAACTTATTTTATAAATTAACTTTTTAATAGTTAATTACTGATAAAGAAATCTGAGAGAGTTTTAATATCATCAAAAGAAGTATTCTTACCCTCATTACTTCTTAGAGTAAATGAGTCTGACTCAATCTCTTTCTCACCCATTACAAGAGAATAGGGTATCTTTTTAGAAACAGAATTTCTTATTTTATAACCCAATTTGTTATCAGATCCATCAACAATTACTCTTACACCCAGTTTTTGAAGCTCCCCTTTAATTCGGTTACTATGATCAACAAATTTTTCGGACACAGGGAGAATTGCAAGTTGTATAGGCGTAACAAATAAGGGAAGCCAGCCATTAGTGTTTTCAAGAATAATTGCTATAAACCTTTCTAGAGATCCGACAACTGCTCGGTGTATCATTATTGGAACTTGATTTTTGTCATCTTTGTCTTTGTATTTTGCACCCAATCTATCAGGGAGATTGAAGTCAATTTGTATCGTTCCACATTGCCACTCTCGACCCAGTGAGTCCTCTAATGTAAACTCTATT
>CACJQJ010000010.1 GCA_902595525.1 uncultured Alphaproteobacteria bacterium
CAATCTTTAATACTTTTACCAGAAATAGCTTTAACTGAAGAATGGTCTAGAAGATTTTTTAAATACTTTGGTTGTAAACCCTTTATTTGGCACTCCAAACAATCAAAAATTCAAAAAGCTAGAATAGTCAGATCTCTTTTATCGGGTGAACCATGCGTTTTAGTTGGAGCAAGGTCATCAGTTTTACTTCCTTTCAAGAATTTAAAATTAATTATATGTGATGAAGAGCATGACTCATCTTATAAACAAGAAGACGGCCCAAAATATCAAGCAAGAGATATGGCCATATATAAAGCAAAATGTTCAAAGGCTTTATGTCTTTTAATAAGTGCATCACCATCATTAGAGAGCCTTCATAATTCTAATCAGCGAAAATTTCATATTCATCATCTTTCCAATCAATTTCATAAAACTCAATTACCTAGAGTTGAAATTGTTGATATGAATCAATCAAAACCCAGCTCTAGGGCCTGGATATCAAAACAAGTATTTGATGAAACAAATAGGGTCCTAAAACAAAAAGGACAAGTTTTATTTTTTCTTAATAGACGTGGTTATGCTCCATCCAAAATATGTGCAAGTTGTCATACACCAATACAATGTCAAAATTGTGCAGCAAATTTAGTCTACCACAAAAAAATTGATAGACTTGTTTGTCATCATTGTTCAAATTTTTTTGAGCCTAATCAAATTTGTAAGATGTGTTCATCTGAAAAATTCATTTCGATTGGTATAGGTTTAGAAAGACTTCAAGAAGAAGTAACACGACTTTTTCCTGGATATTCAAATCAATTATTTTCAAGTGACACCCTAAAATCAAAAAAAAATAAAAACGAGATCATTGAAAATATATTTAATTTAAAGACTAGTCTATTAATTGGCTCTCAAATAATTGGAAAGTCCTTTCATTTTCCAAATTTAAAATTAGTAAATATTATTGATGCAGACTCAAGTTTGTATAGTCCTGACTTCAGAGCTATGGAAAAAACATACCAGCTTTTGCAACAAGTAGCAGGGAGATCCGGTAGAGAGGGTAACAGGGGTAAAGTATTAATTCAAACTTACAATCCTAAGCACTCTATTTACAATTCACTTAAGAACCAAAGTAGAGACCAATTTATTAAATTAGAACTTCAAAGAAGAGAAGAAAATAATCTTCCTCCATTTTATAAAATTGTTCAAATTCAATTAATCCACCCTAATGTCTCAGCAATTAGAGAGGCCTGCCAAGAAATTCTTGATATATCAAAAAAGAGTAGACTTGATATTTTAGGGCCTGTTCCCTCATTGATTCCATATAAAATGAGGCACTTTCATGAGAATTTTTATTTTAAAGAGAGGACATATCAGGCTTTGAGAAAAAAATTAGACATCCTAATGTCAAAAATAACCCCTAAATACAGGCGTTTTCTAAATATTGATATCGATCCACTATCAATTGCCTGATGCGTCATTTGTATGATGCCCGTTGGCCTA
The DNA here is from genome assembly GCA_902595525.1 of uncultured Alphaproteobacteria bacterium. The sequence continues at coordinate 1,477 of CACJQJ010000010.1, forward strand.
GTGATGTGATAAAAAATTGTGGTTAACAATACAAAATGACCAATAAAATCGCATCTAAAAGGTATTCTACTGCCTTGTTTGACTCAGTTAAAAACGAAGAATTAGATGCCTTGTTAAAGGATGCTCAAAGTTTATCCGAGACTATGGCTGACAGCCAAGAGTTATCCTCTCTTTTAAAATCACCCCTGACCAAAAATGAATTGAAATCAAGTATTCTTCTGAAAATAATTGAGGGGTTATCTTCAGAAAAAATCTTATCTGGTCTTGTTAACACATTAAAAAAAAATAAAAGACTTAATCTATTTGAAAATGTTTTATCTGATTTTCAGGATGTTCTTTTTGAAAAAAGAGGATATCAAAAAGCCAAAGTAACAACATCTCATGCTATTAATGATGAAATAAAAAATAGTATTCAGGATTTATTACATAACCAATATGGTTCTAAAATTAATTTAGAGTTCCACGTAAATAATTCTTTACTAGGAGGAATGACTGTAGTGATCGGATCAAAGATGATCGACCTTAGCATTCTTAATCAAGTTTCTAAATTTACCAACAACGTGAAAGGAGACATTTAATGTCAATAAAAGCATCGGAGATCTCTTCTATCATCAGAGATCAAATTAATAACTTTGAAAGCCAAGCAGATATTTCAGAAGTAGGAACCGTCCTAAAAGTTGGTGATGGAGTTGCTCAAGTTTATGGTTTGGACAATGTCCAAGCGGGTGAAATGGTAGAATTTACTGGAGGTGTCCAAGGAATGGCACTCAACCTTGAAGAGGACAATGTTGGTATCGTTATTTTTGGAGATGATAGAGGTATTAAAGAAGGGGATACTGTTAAAAGAACACAAAAGATTGTTGAAGTTCCTGTTGGGAAAGGCTTGTTAGGAAGAGTTGTCGATGCACTCGGAAATCCAATTGATGGTAAAGGTCCTATCCAAAGCAGTGAGTCTAGTAGAATAGAAGTAAAAGCACCTGGTATTATTCCTAGACAAAGTGTTAGCGAACCAATGCAGACAGGACTCAAAGCTCTTGACTCATTAGTCCCTGTTGGTCGAGGACAACGTGAATTGATTATTGGAGATAGACAAACTGGTAAAACAGCTGTTGCTATAGACACCATTATTAACCAGAAGGAAATCAACCAGTCTGATGATGAGTCAAAAAAATTATATTGTATCTATGTAGCTATTGGGCAAAAGAGGTCAACAGTTGCCCAAGTTGTTAAAACCTTAGAGGAAAATGGAGCTATGGAATACACCATTGTGGTTGCAGCTTCAGCATCTGACCCAGCACCGCTTCAGTTTTTAGCTCCATATGCAGGTTGTTCTATGGGTGAGTTTTTCCGTGATAATGGAATGCATGGTCTAATCGTATATGATGACTTATCAAAGCAAGCTGTTGCATATAGACAAATGTCTTTATTGCTTAGAAGACCACCGGGACGTGAAGCGTTTCCTGGTGATGTGTTTTATCTTCACTCACGTCTTCTTGAAAGAGCAGCTAAGATGAATGATGAAAATGGTGGAGGTAGTTTAACAGCACTTCCCGTTATTGAAACGCAAGCCGGTGATGTATCTGCTTTTATTCCAACTAATGTGATTTCAATTACAGATGGTCAAATTTTCCTTGAGACAGAATTATTTTTCTCAGGTATTAGGCCAGCGATTAATGTCGGTTTATCAGTTAGTCGTGTGGGTTCTGCTGCTCAAACTAAAGCTATGAAAAAGGTTGCTGGTAAAATCAAATTAGAGTTAGCCCAATATCGAGAGATGGCAGCTTTCTCTCAATTTGCATCAGACCTTGACGCCTCTACTAAACAGTTATTGGCAAGAGGCGAAAGACTAACTGAGCTATTAAAACAAGATCAATATGTTCCTATGTCAGTAGCTGACCAAGTTTTAAGTTTGTACTCAGGTGTCAGAGGCTTTCTAGATAAAATTGAAATATCCAAGATCACAGATTTTCAAGTTAAGTTTCTTGAGGGACTTCGTGCTGATCATTCAGATATATTTGATGAAATTAACAACACAGGAAATTTTAGTGATGAGTCTGATAAAAAAATCGAGGATTATTTAGAAAAATTTACAGCTAATTTTAGTTAATGCCAAATTTAAAAGAATTAAAGAATAGAATTTCTAGTGTTAAGTCCACTAGAAAAATTACCTCTGCGATGAAGATGGTAGCTGCAAGTAAGCTACGCCGAGCTCAAGAATTAGCCGAGTCATCTAGGGTCTACGCAGATAGCTTAAGTTTCATTCTTTCATCTTTAGCTGGAAATACTAAAAACAGTTCTGATTTACCTGAAATCTTAACTGGTAGAGAAAATTCAAAAATCAGTCTTTTGATAATTAACTCCTCTGACCGTGGTCTTTGTGGTGGTTTTAACTCAAATCTTTTTAGAAATGCAAAAAAATGGATTAGTGATCAACAAGGACTAGGCAAGTTTGTCAAAATTATGACTGTGGGTAAAAAGGCATCCAGTTTTTATAAAAAAACAGATTTAGATATAGTTGCTAGTTTTGAAGATTTAAATTCTAATGATAGGCAGCTTCAAGTTTCAGAGGAAATTAAAAATAAAATTATGGAACTGTTTGAAAACAACGAAATAGATGAAGTTTCTATTTTGTTTAATAAGTTTGTTTCTGCAATCTCACAAGAGCCAACTTATCAATCGTTGATACCTTTAAGTAACGATGAAACTAGTGAAGAAGAGAGTGAAGCTAATAATTCTATTTTTGAATTTGAACCTGATAAAAATGAACTCTTAGAGTATCTAGTTCCAAGAAATTTTTTAACACAAATTTATAGAAGTGTTCTTGAAAGCTCTGCATCTGAGCATGCAGCAAGAATGACTTCCATGGACAACGCAACAAGAAATGCTGGAGATATGATTGATCGGTTGACACTAACTTATAATCGAACTAGACAAGCATTTATCACAAAAGAACTTATCGAAATTATTTCAGGAGCAGAAGCTGTTTAGGAAAGGAGCAACAAATGGCAAGTAATAAGGCAGGAAAAGTCACTCAGGTATTAGGGGCTGTAGTTGACGTCGCCTTTGAAGGAGAATTACCCCCAATTTTAAATGCATTATCTACAAAAGTAGGTGATCAAGATTTGATTTTAGAAGTAGCACAGCACCTCGGTGAAAATACTGTTCGAACTATTGCTATGGACGCAACGGAAGGTCTTCAAAGAGGCCAAGAGGTTCAAGATAATGGCGATCCTATTTCCGTACCAGTCGGACCAGAAACATTAGGTCGAATTATGAATATCATCGGTGAACCCATTGACGAGCGAGGTCCGATTGAATCAAAAAAATCTCTTCCTATTCACAGAGCAGCTCCTGATTTTGTTGATCAATCAACCGAAACCGAAGTTCTTGTTACTGGCATTAAAGTTATAGATCTTTTAGCACCTTACTCCAAGGGTGGAAAAATTGGTCTTTTCGGTGGTGCTGGTGTTGGAAAAACCGTCCTAATTATGGAATTAATCAACAATGTAGCTAAGGCCCATGGTGGATACTCAGTTTTTGCAGGAGTGGGAGAGAGAACACGTGAAGGGAACGACCTTTACCATGAAATGATTGAGTCGGGTGTTATCAACCTCGAGGGTGATACTTCTAAAGTGTCTCTAGTTTACGGTCAAATGAATGAACCTCCAGGAGCTAGAGCAAGAGTTGCTTTATCAGGTTTAACTCAAGCTGAATATTTTAGAGATGAAGAAAACCAAGACGTCTTGTTCTTTGTGGATAACATCTTCCGATTTACACAAGCTGGATCAGAGGTTTCGGCTTTACTAGGACGTATTCCATCAGCTGTGGGATATCAACCTACTTTGGCTACAGATATGGGTGCACTTCAGGAAAGAATTACGACTACAAACAAAGGATCAATTACATCTGTGCAAGCAATTTATGTTCCTGCTGATGATTTGACTGACCCCGCACCTGCAACATCATTTTCTCACTTAGATGCAACTACTGTGTTAAACAGATCAATTGCAGAGCTTGGTATTTATCCTGCAGTGGATCCTTTAGACTCCACTTCTAGAATTTTAGAACCAAGGACTTTGGGTGAGAAGCATTATCAAGTTGCAAGAGATGTTCAAAAAACACTTCAAACTTACAAGAGTTTGCAAGACATTATTGCAATCTTGGGTATGGATGAATTATCTGAAGAAGATAAACTTGTAGTATCAAGAGCAAGAAAAATTCAACGTTTCTTAAGTCAACCTTTCCATGTTGCTGAGGTTTTCACAGGTTCACCAGGTAAGTTTGTTTCTTTAGAGGATACCATCAAAGGTTTTGATGGATTGGTTAAAGGTGATTATGATCATATTCCTGAAGCGGCTTTCTATTTGGTAGGAACAATTGAAGAAGCTTTAGAAAAAGCAAAAAAAATGGCCGAGGAAGCAACGAAGTAGTTATGATTAATTTGAAGGTCGTATCCCCTCAAAAAGTGATTTTTGAAAAAGAAGTTGAAATGGCAGTTTTGCCGGGAGCAGAGGGTGATTTTGCTGCAATGCCTAATCATTCTCCGTTCATCAGCTCTTTGCGACCTGGTCAAATGGCAATTATGTCCTCAAACAAAGTCGATGAGAGTTTTTTTGTTTCAGGTGGTTTGGTCATGCTTAAGGAAAAAGTTTGTGAGGTTTTAGTTGATCAAATAGAGCCATTGTCTGAAGTTAATAGCTCTAACTACCAACAATCCAAAACCTATCAAGAACTTGAGGGAAATGAAACTGCTCTAGTTACCTTTGAGCAGGTGGTAAACAATCCACCTTATAAATAGTTTTTAAATTCGTTTAATAGTTTTTTGTAAATTTCTTTTTTAAAAGGCACTATGTTGGGAACCAAAAAATCTGGTTTTACCCATTTATAATCAGAAAATTCAGGGTGGGATGTTTCAATATTTATGTCTTTTTCACTACCTTTGAATTCATACAAGAACCACTTTTGACGCTGACCTTTATATTTACCTTTCCAAAGAGTTTTTGATAAGTCTTTAGGTAAAGAATAGTAATACCAGTCTTTGCTTTGAGTGATTAATTTAACTTTATTTTTTTTTATACCAACTTCCTCTTCCATTTCTCTAAGAGCTGCCACTTCAGATTTTTCATTGGGATCAATTCCACCTTGTGGCATTTGCCAAAATTCTGAAGGGTGGTCTATTCTTTTTCCAACAAATATTTCTTTAATTTGATTTAAAATCATCATACCAACATTTGGTCGGTAATCTTTAGGATTAATTTTCATTAATTTAATACAGCTATGGTTTTGACTGCATCAATTGCACGAGATAGTTGATAATCTCTTTCAAGAATATCATCAGTTGACTCTTCCTCCTCACTTTCTTCATTTGTCTCGTTATCTAAAGCTTCTCGATAATCTGACTCTCTAAAGGTAAAGTTGTTATCAATTATATTTAGTTCAGCTCTGGGCACCACAACATCCGGCTCAATACCAACTGCTTGTATCGAGTCCCCACTTGGCGTGTAATATTTTGCGATGGTGAGCCTGATTGCACCGCTGTCAATGGGTATTATGGTCTGTACAGAGCCTTTTCCAAATGACTTTATACCCATAATAACTGCTCTGTCATGATCTTGTAATGCACCAGCAACAATTTCAGATGCTGAAGCGGAGCCTTCATTGATTAATATAATCAATGGTTTTCCATTAATCAGATCACCTTTTTTAGCAGAGTAAACTTGAACATCCTTCTTTTCTCTCCCTCTGATTGAAACTATTTCTCCTTTATCAAGGAACATATCTGTAACTGATACAGACTCATTTAATAATCCCCCTGGATTATTTCTTAAATCTAGAACATAACCAATTGGAGCTTCAGTGCCATCTTCAAGTTCTTTTATACTTTTTTTTAATCCTGTTGTTGTTTGCTCATTAAATTGAATTATTCTGATGTATCCTACATCGTTAATCAAACGATGTTTAACAGATGCAACTTTAATTATATCTCTTTTAATATCGACATCGAATGGATCTTCGGAAGATCTAAAAATTGTTAAAGTTATAGTTGTCCCAGGTTCACCTTTCATAATATCAATTGCTTCCTTTAAAGTCATATCGACTACTGATATGCCATCTAAATGGGTTATATAATCTCCAGCTAAAATTCCAGCTTTATAGGCAGGGGTATCGTCAATTGGAGAGACTACTTTTATGAAACCTTTATCTGTCGTGATTTCGATTCCTAATCCACCAAAAGAACCTGATGTGTCCATCTGCATTTCTTTATAAATTTCTTCACTCATAAAACTTGAATGAGGATCTAGAGCCTGTAGCATTCCATTCAAAGCTTTTTCTATTAACTCTTTATCAGTTACCTCTTCAACATATTGATTTTTTACTCGGTTATAAACTTCGTTGAAAATACTTAATTGTTTATAGGTTTCTTTAGTATCAGAAAAACTGACATTCGCATTAAAGATTAAAATTAAAATAAAAAATATTTTGAGCATATTTGATTTTTTAAGAGGCAGTATTGATCGTGTTGAAGTCCTCAGACCATAGTTTTTCCAAATCGTATATTTCTCTAACTTCATTTCTAAAAATATGCACTAAAACATGTCCAGCATCAATGACCGTCCAGTCGCAAAGGGGCTTTCCTTCCGGTTTATTGCAATAAAGTTTATTTTTCTTAAGGTATCGGTAAACCTTATCTGAAACTGAGTCCACATGCTTATTTGATCGCCCAGATGCAATGATCATGAACTCAGCGAATTCTGCCTTTCCTTTGAGAGAAATAACTGAGATATTTTCAGCCTTATTGTCTTCAAGACTATCGACTATAGCCTTAACAGAAGGGTCTTTGTCGTGATTAAGAATTTCGTAACTCACTAGATGACATCTCTACACCTATATTATCAAGAATATGGAAACAAGGAGTAGAGCAGTTAATAAAACTATTTAAATTAGGCATAAATAAATGGGAGAATTTTTTTTGGACAGTTGTATTTTCAATGAATTCATCATATCTCGGTCTATAAATAACGCAAATACTAATATTTTTTAAAATCCACTCATATTCTTTCCATTTGTGAAAATGACCAAGCTGATCAAGACCTATAATTAAATAAAAAGAGCTAAGGTCACATTTAGTCTTAATTTTTTGCAATACATCATAGGTACATTTCATTTTATAACGATGTTCAAAGTCAGAAACTTTTACTAACGGCTCTTTAATTTTTGATCGGATATTTGATAATTGAGAATTTATTGAGTCTAAATTTTGATTAGCCTTAAGAGGATTTTGATAAGTGGGAAGGACAAATAGTTTTTTAAGATTTAAACTTTTTATTGAACTTTCTATTACATGAACGTGTCCCTCGTGTAAGGGATTAAAAAAACCACCATATAGTCCAATCTTTCTATTCATCTATTTTCCTCAAAAATTTTTTAGAGACACCATTTTCCTCGAGGAATTTGTTTAGAATATCTATAAATTGTAATTGTAATTTTGAACTTGTATGAAATAAAATCGGCACTCTTTGTTTAAAAAAATAAAATAAAGATGTAATAAATTTCAAATCATTTTCTTCCTCTATGTAAACTACACCTTTGTTTATCAAACGCTCTTTGTTATATTTAAAGAAAAGGTTATTAAAGGGCTCACTTATAAGAGTCACTTTATTAATTTCATTTAATTCTTCTTCATTGAAAACTTTTAAACTTTCTAACTCATAAATTGAAGATTTGATTATATGAGTAACATCCTCTTTGTTCAAAGAGCTGAGATATTCTATCTGAGATTTTAATTCTTGAAAATTATTGCGGAATTCCATTAAGGCCTAGTGGTGTGATTGCCTATTACTTGATATTTAAATGTTGTTAGGTGTTTTGCCCCTACTGGCCCTCTCACATGAAGTTTGTCAGTAGAAATACCTATTTCTGCTCCAAATCCGAATTCTCCACCATCAGCAAATTGAGTGGAAGCATTATTCAATAAAATGGCACTCTTACAGTTTTGAAAGAAATACTCTATAGATTGATGATTGTTACTTAAACAACTCTCGGTATGTCCACTAGAATATTTGTTTATATGCTCTACACATTCTTCAATATTATCAACTAGTTTTACGGTAATTTTCTTATCTAGATATTCAGTTGACCAATCTTCTTCTTTTGCATCTCGATCGATTGAATAAATATCTTTGAGGCGACTACATCCAATAATTTCACACCCTTGTGATTTTAAATTATCTAAAACAGATGAAATATCCTCTGCTGAATTATTAGAGTGTATAAGTAAAGTCTCTGTTGCACCACAAATCTCTGGTCTTCTCAGCTTGGCATTTGCGATGACCTCAGTGGCTTTATCTTTATCATATCCTTCATCCCAAAAAGTATGACACAAACCCTCCAAATGTTTAATTGTAGGAACTTTTGAATTTTTAGAAATTGTTTCAATTAACGATTTTCCCCCACGAGGAATAATCACATCTACATCTCCTTCAGCTTTTAACAACTCTTCAACAAAACTGCGATCAGTATTTTGAATAAAACAGACAAGATGAGTATCAAAATTTAAATCTTTTAAAGCATCTTGAATGCACTCATAAAGTTTTTTATTAGTTTCGATACACTCAGAGCCTCCTCTAAGAATAGAAATATTTCCAGATCTAAGGCAAAGACATGCAGCATCTATTGTGACATTAGGTCGAGACTCATAAATAATGCCAATTACACCAATAGGCACTGAGACTTTTGTAAATTGTAACCCATTATTGGCATTGGTCCAACTTTCTAATGTTTGATCAAGGGGATCTTGCATTTGGGCTATTTTCTCAACGTCACGAGAAAGTTGATCTATTTTCTCTGAAGTCAAAATTAATCTATTAATCATAGGTGCAGAAACATTATTAGATTTAGCTCTCTCTACATCTGCTTGATTCGCTTTTAGAATTTCATTTTTATTAGATAATAGAAATCCACTAATATTCATTAAGATTCTACTTCTATCCTCTGCAGATAGTTTGGACATGGCACTCGATGCCCTCTTCGAATGGTTTAGAATTTCTTGAAAATAGTCGCTCATCTCGATCTCACCAAGTTATCTTTATGAACAATCTCATCCTCTCGGACAAAGCCAAGAATTTCACTAAACTCAGATGATTTTTTACCTTTTATTTTATCCATTTCCTGAAAATCATAATTAATCATGCCTCTAGCTAACTCTTTTTTATTGTAATGGATCGAAACAGTATCACCACGATAAAACTTTCCATCGATTGACTTTACACCGATTGCCAACAGACTTGAATTTTTCTTGAGTGCTTTTGAGGCCCCTTCGTCAATATGAACAATTGCTTTTTGTATTGGTCTATTCCAAATCCATTGCTGGCGGCTTGTAAGAATATTTTTGGAAGGGTGAAACCATGTTGAAGATTGAGGATCAATCTTACTCAAAGGATTATTCACCAAACCATTTGATATGATCATGGTGGATCCAGATTGAATACAGAGTTTTGCAGCATTGATTTTTGCCAACATCCCACCAGAACCAAACTCACTTAAATCTTTATCAATATATTTTTCTATTTGTTGATCAACCTCTTCAACAGATGTAATCAGTTTAGCTTGCGATGATTTTTTCGGATTTGCAGTATACAGACCATTCACATCAGATAATAAAATTAATAACTCAGCTGACAGGGCATTTGCGATCATAGCAGAAAGTTTATCATTATCTCCAAAACGAATTTCTTCTGTCGAGGTAGTATCATTTTCATTAATTATTGGAACAACATTTAAATCCATGAGAGAGTAAATTGTATTTCTGATGTTCAAATATTTTCTTCTTTCGTTTAAATCTTCAGCTGTTATTAAAATCTGAGAACTTTGAATATTTAATTTTGCAAAAGCTTTTTGCCATTGTTGTGAGAGTTGTATTTGACCTATTGATGCAGCAGCCTGCTTTTCATGCAAATTAGTCAACTTTTTTTTTGAGAGTATATTCCTACCTAAAGCGATTGCACCAGATGAAACAATGATTATCTTAGAACCTCTCTTTTGGAGTTCTTTCACATCTTCAATTAGGGAGCTTAGCCATTTTTTCCTCAGCACATGCTTTTCGTTAACTAAAATATTTGAGCCAACTTTAATGACAATAACTTTCGATTTTTTAGCTAATTCTAAAAATTTTTTATTCATTTTGTAAAAATTCCAAACATAAATTTGTTAATTGATCTAATTGATGGCCTGTTGCAGCTGAAATCAATTTAACCTCTTGATTTAAAGTCTCAAATTCTTTTTTAATTTCCTCAACCCTTTTCTGATCAGCAATTTCAATCTTATTTAGTGCAATAATTTCTTTTTTTTGTTCTATTTTACCTCCATAATTTAAAAGTTCTTGTCGAATAACTTTATAATTTTCAAAAGGTTTTTCTTCAGTGATATCTACTACGTGAATTAAAATTTTACACCTTTCAACATGGGATAAGAAATCATGACCCAGTCCTTTTCCATCACTCGCATGTTCTATGAGCCCAGGTATATCTGCTAATACAAATTCAAGATCTTCTTTTTGAACCATTCCGATGTGTGGATGAAGTGTTGTAAAGGCATAATCAGCAACTTTTGACTTGGCATTCGTTACAAAATTTAAAATTGAAGATTTACCTGCATTTGGCATTCCCACCAAACCAACATCAGCTAATATTTTCAGCTTTAATCTGACAGTTGACTCTTGCCCTTTTTCTCCTTGTTGGAACTTACGAGGTGCTCTATTAGTAGAACTTTTAAAGTGAGCATTGCCTTTGCCTCCCTGACCTCCTCTTAAAAAATGATAAGTTTCCTTATCTTTTAATATCTCATGAATTTTAATACTCATGTCTTCAGTGTATATCTCAGTACCACAAGGGACGTCTAAAATAAGATCTTTGCCGCTTGCGCCAGTTTTTAATTGACCAGCACCACCCGTACCATTTTGCGCATTATGATGTTGATTAAAACGATACCTTTGGAGAGTGTTGATTCCTTTATTCCCTCGAAAAATAACATCACCACCTTTTCCACCATTCCCACCATTAGGGCCTCCGTACTCTACAAATTTTTCTCTTCGAAAACTAAGAGCACCGTGTCCACCATTTCCTGATTTAATATATATTTTTGCTTTATCTATAAATGCCATAACAGTTTAATTTGAAGTTTTTTTTAAGTGGGTTTAGTTAACGCAAACAAACTGTCTGTTTTTGGATTTTTTAAACAGTACTTTGCCTTCAACTAAGGAGAAAAGAGTATGATCTTTTCCAATCCCAACATTTTCGCCCGGGTAAAATTTTGTACCACGCTGACGAACAATAATATTTCCAGGAATTACGTGTTCGCCACCAAACTTTTTAACTCCAAGCCTTCTACCAGCCGAGTCTCTTCCGTTTTTGGAACTTCCACCTGCTTTTTTTGTTGCCATATTTCTACTTTTTTACCTCAGTTGTTTCTTTTTTCACAGTCTTTTTTTCTTTAGTTTCAACCTTTTTAGGTTTTTCAGCTTTAGCTTCAACCTTTTTTGTTTCTGTAGCTTTTAGCTCAGTTTTTTTTGGAGTTTCGGCCTTTTTTTCAACTTTTTTTGGAGTTTCTGCTTTTGGTGCAGCTTTTTTAACTGGCTCTTTAAAGCTTTCTTCTCCAATGGCGGACTTGATTGCCATAACCTTTAATATAGAGATATATTGACGATGACCTTTAGTTCTTTGAAAATGTTTTCTTCTATTTTTTCTAAAAACTCTAATCTTATCGTCCCTAGTTTGGTACAGCAATTTTGCAGATACTTCTGCACCTTTTACAGCTGGAGAACCAAGTTCAAACTTATCGCCATTACCAACGGCTACGATATCTTTAAAAAATATGGTATCACCAACTTTACCCTCTATTTTATCAATCTTTAAAACATCTCCTGGAGACACTTTAAATTGCTTACCAACTGATTTAAGAACTGCGTACATAATAAGTCGGTCAATATATATAGGTCCTAATTTATGTCAATAGTCAAAAATGCAATAAAATAAGGGTTTATAAGACTATATGTTAGTTATTAATTTATTTTGCAGGACTTGCAAACAACGTAAAACTCCAAGTTGTAGCGAGTAATATTTAGTTTATTTTCTCTTACTAATTCGTTAACACCTTCGGTTAGGTTATTATTTTTAATTTCTTTTACTTTTCCACATCTTTCACAGATGGTAAATGCAGTATTGCTGGCGCAATTTGAATTATTACAAATTATGAAGGAATTCAAACTCTCTACTTTGTGAATTTTACCTAATTCAACTAGCTTATCTAAAGCTCTATATACTTGGAGAGGTGAGTTTAAACCCTCTTTTTTTAAACTGTCCAAAATAAAATATGCCTTCAAAGGCTGTCCGCTATCTTGCAACAGATTAAGAACAATTCTCTGATTTTTTGTTAAAGTTTGATCTTTTTTATTATGTATATGGTTTGAACTCATTATGTATTATGATTTTATTTTTTTTTTTGAAATTATCAATTTTTTCAGTGGGAGCATTGTTGCTATAAAAACTCCTAAAGTTATTGTTAAAATTGTTGGACCAGTTGGTGTATTCCATATCATAGATGTTTGAATACCTAGAACAATGGACGCGACACCTATAATAGATGAGAGGATTGCCATCTGAATGGGAGAGGAAGATAAGTTTCTAGAGGCTGCTGCTGGTATTATTAAAAGCCCTGTTATTAACAAAATACCTACAATCTTTATAGAAATTGCAATTACACTCGCAATTAGCAATGTAAAGATTGCATTAGCTAAATCTGGATTTAGACCCTCTGCTTTAGCTAATTCTTGATTAACTGTACCTGCAAATAAAGGTCTCCAAATTAATATTAAAACTATTAAAACAATACCCCCTCCAATCCAAACAAACAAAAGATCTGTGAAATTTACAGACAGAATGTCTCCAAAAAGTAATCCCATGAGATCAATCCTAATAAAAGATAATATTCCCAATAGAACCAGACCAATTGCTAAAACAGAGTGAGCTAAGAGTCCTAATAATGCATCATCTGGAAGATTAGTTCTTCTCTGTAAAAAAAGTAAAGATAAAGCTAGAACACAAGAGACAGCAAATACTGCTAATATTAAATTAAAATCTAACGCATAGGCAATCACAACTCCTAATAAAGCTGAGTGTGCGATAGTATCACCAAAATAGGATAATCTTCTCCAAACAATAAAACATCCCAATGGACCTGTAATTAATGCAAGACCAATACCAGCTACAAATGCCCTAACTATAAAGTCATCAAACATAATTAAACTCTCTTTGACTCGTCGATGCTTCCATCAGTCAAGTGCTCATGATCATGATTGTGTTCATAAAATGCTAAAGTTGGATCAATGCTATCGCCAAATAGTTTTATATATTCTTGATCTTTAATAACTTTTTTTGGAGTTCCAGCACAACAAACGTGACCGTTAAGACAAATCACGTAATCAGTTTGTGACATTACGACATGCAAATTATGGGAAATTAATAAGATACCACAATTTATTTTCTTTACAAATTCTTGAATTGTTTTGTAAAGAGCTATTTCACCTGGGTAATCCACTCCTTGAACAGGTTCATCTAAAACTAGAAAATGAGGTTCTTTTGCTATAGCACGTGCCATTAGTAATCTTTGGAACTCTCCTCCTGATAAATTTCTTACATCTTCATAAATAAGATGTTTGATCCCAGTCATATTGAGAGCATCGCTAATCTCGCTATTTTTGTGTTTAATTACTAGATTAACAAAGTCTATGACTCTTAATGGTAAAGACCAATCGATTGAAATTTTTTGAGGTACATATGAGATTCTTATGTCATCTTTAATTGTGTTAAAACCCTCATCTGGTTTTAATATGTTCAAACACATTTTTGCAGTTGTAGATTTACCAGATCCATTGGGCCCAATAAGAGTAACAATTTCTCCTTGTGAAACTTTTAATGAGACACCTCTTACAAGCCATTTTTGATTTCTAAAAACCCCACAGTTGTTTAATTCAATTAAATTATTTTCCATTTTTTAATTTGACATATTTATATTGTTATAATATTACGTATGTAATAATATAACGTTTAGGGGAGTAATTAATATGAATTTCATTAAAAAATCAATTTTTATAATTTTGGTACCATTATTTTTTAGTTTTAATGCAAGAGCAGAAGTCAATGTTGTTACTACTATTAAACCTCTCCACTCATTGATATCAAGCGTTATGGAAGGAGTTGGTAAGCCCTCTCTTATAATTGAGGGAACAAATAACCCTCATACTTTTGTCTTTAAACCCTCTCATGCTGGAATGATTGAGAATGCTGATATTGTATTTTGGATCGGTGAAGACTTAGAGGCATTCATGGAAAAACCTTTAGACTCACTTGCTAAAAATGCAAAAACAATATCGTTTATGGATTTGGCATCAATTGAAAAGTTAAAATTTAGAGAACAAAATATTTTTGACGATCACGACGATCATGGACACGATGATCATGACGATCACGGTCACAAAGACGATGACCACGATGATCATGATGATCACGGTCACAAAGACGATGACCATGACGAACATGACGGACACGATGATCATGACGATCACGGTCACAAAGACGATGACCATGACGAACATGACGGACACGATGATCATGACGATCACGGTCACAAAGACGATGACCATGATGATCACGATGGCCATGATGACGAACATGACGGACACGATGATCATGACGATCATGCAGGACATCACGATGGTCATAACCATGGTGAGTTTGACGCTCATATATGGTTAGACCCGGCAAATGCAAAAGAAATGGTTCTAGAAATTTCTCATGAACTATCTGAACTTGATCCAAGCAATAAATCTAAATACGAAGAGAATGCTAGTAAGACAATAGTTGCTTTAGACAAGCTTATTGAAGAAGTAGATAAAAGTTTATCAAAAGATATTAGCTATATAGTATTCCATGATGCTTACCAATATTTTGAGAAAAGATTTGGAGTAATTCCTACTGGAGCATTGACTTTAAATCCAGATGTTTTACCAGGAGCTAAACAAATAGCAGATATACAAGATGTTATAAATGACAAAGGTATTAAATGTATTTTCTCAGAACCACAATATAATCCAAAAATAATTGAGACTCTTGGAAATGATATGAATATTTCTACAGGTGTAATGGATCCTTTGGGAGCTTATATAGATGCCGGACCTTCAATGTACAGTGATTTAATCAATCAAATTGCAAATTCAATTAAAGATTGTCACTAATAAAATTTGAAATAAGTTTCAGAAAATTTTTATAATTAAAGAAACTTAAAGGTTAAAAAAAAACTAATTTACATATCTTTCTTATAGGCATTTTATATTCCTATGAGAAAAATTAAAAATAAAGTTTGTAATCTTAAAATTAAAAGAATCGTCGAGGAAAAATATTATCCAATATCATTCATTGATAGAGTAAATGTTATGTATCAATTGAATTCTCAAAAAAAAGGTAAAGAAAATAGATCAAATGTTATTAAGCCTTGAGTCTATTTATTAAACGAAGTTATTTAAAACCCATTTCAATCTAATAGTGCTGTTTTGTCTTCATTTTTTAACCTGAATGTATTGATAAATAATGAAATTTAACATATTTTTAGATCAATGAATTTAACAGACGCTAGTAAAAAAGATATTGATGTTGTCTTAGAAAATTGTGGTTGGAGACAGACTAAACAGAGAGTTGTCCTCCTCAAGTCTATTTTTGATGGCAATGATAAACATTTTTCCATCAATCAGATTAATGAGATTCTTAAGGATAATAGGAGTTATTTTTCTCTTACTACTCTCTATGAAAATCTTAACACTTTAGTTGATAAAGGATATCTAAAGCAAATTGTTGTTGATAAACAATCATTTTATGACACTAATACAAGTGATCACATACATGTTTACAATCAAGAAGAAAATCGAATCTATGATTATGATGATTGTAAAGAACTTCACAAAGACCTCCCTATACCCGCTTGCTTATCGCTTCTTGAAGAATACTCCCTAGTAATCAATTTGAAAAAAAAGAAGTGATTTTTTAATTGTAATTTATTTCAGTAAACTTTGCCTATTGAGGCATTGCAATAGCTAATTTTTTTTTTATTTTCTTAAATTTTTTTTTCAATATTTTCTGTCCCACTATGAAAAAATCAAATTTAAAAACAAAACTTTTGGCATCAATTACTTGCCTCAGCTTTGGCTTTACAGGACTTGCCAATGCAGGAGCACATAGTGAAGATGTCTATGGTCCATTCCCTGTAACCTTAAAAGGTTATTCTGGTGATTGTACAAATACTGTTTCTTACAGTGGCCAAATCGCAAGACACGTTATGCACGATAGTCTAAAAGCAGCTTCTACAAAAGGTAGCTATGATGATATGAATGCATATTATGTAGGCGCTGATGGAGATATGGCTATATTAGCTCCTTCATCAAAAGACGGTTTTCCAATTAAGCAAACATTGGTCAATGAAATATCATCACCAAATTTAGTTGGTAAAACATACAAAGGAACTATAACAGCGTGGCCTAATAATATGACTGCTCCAGAGGTGATAGATTTCTGGATGATGAAGGCAGCAGATAATCCTAAGGATGTTTCAGTTGGACTTAACTATCAGCAGCTTTTATCAAAATTCATAATGGGTGCTGTATTTTACAGTCAAGCAGTTGACAACTATTTAGATGAAAAGATGGGTCCAGACAGTAAGCCTAATGACAAACCTTATAAAGATGGTGCTTGTTACACCGGTAAAGAACACAGCTGGGATGAGGCTTTTGGATACTGGGGAGCTGCAGCCCACTCTTTATTACTTACTCCTGAACAAAATTATAACATAGCTAAACGTAAAGATTTAGACGCCGCTGATTACAATGGTGACGGTGTTGTTGATCTTAAATCTGAGTATGTATTCTCACATGCTTATTATGCTTCAAGTTTTGATAAAGGCGGTAAAACAACATATTTAAATGATATCAATAGAGCTTTCTTAGATGGAAGAAAATTAATCACTTCTGCAAATGGTGAAAAGCTCTCTGATGCTCAAAGATCTGAGCTTATGGGATATGTTGACGTAATTAATGAAAATTGGCAAAAAGTAATTGCAGAGTCTGTTTTCAAATACGCTGGATCAACATATAAGTCTTTGGTAGCACTTGAGACTGTAGGAAACGCTGATTTGGCAAAAGAATTCGACAAATACATGAAGTATTGGGGAGAATTAAAAGGTTTCTCAATGGCTCTTCAAGTCGGAAAGGAAAACATTGGCGAAACAGCAACAAAATTAAACCGAATGGTTGGTTTTGGACCAATGCTTTTAGATGAAACTCAGATTGTAGGAATTAAAGGTATGATGGGAAGTGACGGTAAATACGTTACTTCAGAGTATGAAATGGGTAAAGTTTACTCAATGAATGATGCTAAACTTCATATGCTTAAAATCCAAAAACTAATGATTGATCAATTTGGTGTTGAGGCTAGAGCAAATGATATGCTTGCTGAGATGTCAGACCTTGCATCAAAAATTGGTACATCAGAGTCTGCAGAAAACGACTAATTTTAAAGTTTGTCTCTTCTCCTACACTGACACATATAGAGACGATTGCATGGCCTTCTTGTGAAGGCCATGTTATAATTTTTTAAAATGGAATTCTTTTTTGATATTTTCCAAAATCTAGTGGATCAGTTTACAAATCCAAAAAAAAGAGTCTTTATTTTATATTTATTTCTTTCTATCTTGATTGCAGGTGCATGGCTCATATTACATAAAAAGAAATCTTTAAAAGAGTCCATTAAATTTATATTTAACCCAAAAGTTTTTTTTTCGAAATCAGCAACAAGTGACTACAAAGTTTTTTTTATTAATCAAATTATAATGTTATTGATATCCCCTCACTTGTTGACTCAAATAACAATTGCTACAGCATTATATTTTTTCTTTTTTGAAATAAATTTTATAGATATGGGTTTATTTGCTACTACGCCAAAATACATAATAATTAGCCTATTCACACTCACTCACTTTGTAGTAGATGACTTCTCAAAATATATTGTTCACCGTTGGATGCATAAATGGCCATTTTTATGGGCGTTACATAAAGTCCATCACTCTGCTACAAACTTAACACCTATGACTGTCTTTAGAACCCACCCTTTAGAGGGTTTAGTATTTACTTTAAGATCAGCATTAGCTCAGGGTTTAACAATTTCAACTTTTGTTTATCTTTTTGGTGGAGGGGTAGACTTGTATACAGTTCTGGGCGCAAATTTATTTGTTTTTTTATTTAATGTATTCGGGTCAAATTTAAGGCACTCACACATTGGAATAAGATACTGGAGATGGTTAGAGTATATTTTAATCTCGCCAGCACAACATCACTTGCATCATTCAATTGCAAAAGAACATTATAATAAAAATTACGGTGCAGCGTTAGCAATATGGGACTGGATGTTTGGATCATTGCATCATTCTGAAGATACGGACAACCTTACATTAGGGTTGGGAACAAATGATGATCAAAAAAAACACTCTCTTAAGGAACTTTATTTAATCCCATTTATAGAGTCATTTAAATTTTTAAAAAGGAATTTCTATAGTGTTTTTTTATTCAAAAAAATTAAAAAGAATAAATCTGAAATATACTACGAAAAATCTCCACAATAGTTGGTAACCAATTAAAAAAAAAATAATTATGTCAAATACTTGTTACTACTTTATAAATTTCTATATGAAAACTCAGTCTAAATTAATATTAGCAACATCAATCATAATTTCACTAGCATCAATGTATATTGCAGCTACAAAAGCTAATGCCTCAGAAACTATAAAAGTTTACTCTGAAAGACAGCCTTTTTTAATTGAACCTTTAATTAAAGAGTATGAAAAAAGTACAGGTAATAAAATAGAATGGATATTCTCAAAAAAAGGACTGGTTCAAAAAACAATCCTAGAAAAATCTAGGCCAGTAGCTGATATTTTTTTATCATCAGATATTGCAAGGTTAGTTGATATAACTGAAGCTGAAGCAAATTTTGAAATTCCTTTTCAAAAAAATGTACCCAAAAATTTACAATCAAAAAATTGGACAAGTTTAACCATGAGAGCAAGAGTTATTTATGCCCACAATGACCTTAATCTTAGTGATATTTCATACGAGGACTTAATACTTCCCAAATATAAAAACAGAGTTTGTACTAGATCAGGTTATCATCCATACAATATTTCACTTTTTTCATCTCTAATTGCACATCATGGAGAAGAATGGTTTGAGAATTATATTGTAAAATTAAAAGCCAATTTGGCGAGAAAACCTCAAGGAAATGATAGAGATCAAGTCAAAGCGATATATGCTGGTGTCTGTGATCTAAGTATTGGAAATCATTATTATTATTTCAAAATGTTAGATGATCCCAACCAAATAGTATGGCTTGATAAAGTATCTCCAATCTTCCCAAATCAAGATAATTATGGGACACACGTTAATATCTCAGGTATCGCAATTATTAATGATGAAAATTACGATGCATCAATTGATTTTTTAGACTTTTTACTCAGTAATGAGGCACAAGAGATTTATGCTAATGATAATAATGAGTTTCCTGTCAATCCAAATGTTTCTGCATCTAAGAGAGTACAAAAATTAGCTAATAATGCAAAATTTGACTCAACGAGTTTAGAAGAAATTGCTTCAAATAGAAAAGCCGTTCTGGATATCCTAAATAAAATTAATTTTGACGGTTAAATAGGTTGGTCGCTTTAAATAGATCCGTTGCACCCCAAAGGTTAGGGTGCATTTTAATATAGTCTATAAAGTAAAATTGTAGCAATCCCATTTGTTGAATAAATAATCTATATAACTAAAATTTGCTCATGAATAATTCTGAAATACTTAATGCTTTATATGAATCTGATAAAGAATTAATAATTTATAGAAACTCAGAAAAAAATAATTTCGAAATATATACAGATTTTGCTGAAAAAATTAATCTAAACATAGGTAATTTAGATAAGTTTTTAAATAAATTAGAGCGATTTAAATCAAATAAACCCTATGATTGTTATATTGGCTTCTTTGGTTATGAATTACTTTGTAAGAATATTAATTTAAAAGTAAATAAAGATAATTCATCTTTCCCTGAGGGAGTTTTTTTTCGACCACAAACTAAAATAATTTTAGATAAACAAGTTAAAATTATAACCAAATCTAAATCCAAATTACTAAAAGACCTTAAAGCTTTAAATAAAGCCACTTCTTTAAATAGCAATAAAATATCTGTAAGTCCAAACGTTCAAGTATATGAGAAAATCTTTAATAAATTTAAAAAAAATATAAGGGCTGGTGAAACCTATCAAATTAAAATTGCTCAGAAATATTCGAACAAAAAAGATTTAGATATAGTAAATTTATTTTTCAATTTGATGAAGAAAAATCTTAGTCCAGAGTCTTTTTGTGTAAGAACAAAAGATTTTAATATAATTAGTTGCTCTCCTGAAAATCTTTTTAAGGTAAAAGGAAAAAAAATAATCACTTCCCCAATAGCAGGAACAGTAAGTAGAGATAAGGTGAAATCAACAAAAGAGGCTAGAAAGTTTTTTGAAAATAATCAAAAAGAAGACAAAGAACATAATATGATTGTTGACTTAGAAAGAAATGATTTAAGTCGTATAACTAAGGCAAACACTGTGAAAATTCAAAATTTAAAATTTGTTCAAAAATACCAATATATTTTCCACAATGTCTCTGAAATTTCAGGAACGCTTCTTGATAATGTAAGGTTATCTGCAGTTATTAAGGCGATGATGCCCGGTGGCTCAGTTATAGGCTGTCCAAAAATTAATACTCTAAAATTACTCAATAAAGAGGAGAAAGAACCAAGAAGAATTTATACTGGTTCTTTTGGTTACTATCGCTCTATACAGGATATGAGTTTCAACATAATAATTAGATCTATTTTAAATTTTCAAAAAAATAATGAGGTATTTGCTGCTAGTGGTGTGATTTTAGATAGTACAGCAAAAAATGAATACCATGAAAATTACTTAAAAGCTAAATCGTTATTGGATTTATTAAAATGAACTTACTTCTAATTGACCATGAAGACTCTTTTACATATAACCTCGCACATTTGTTGTCAGGATTTGGTAATTTAGAAGTAAAAAATTTTTATGACATTAAAGAAAAATCCATAAAAAAATCTGATATCATTATTTTTTCTCCAGGACCAGGGAAGCCCTCAGATTACCCAGTATCACTGGATATTTATAATAATTATAAATCAAAGAAAAAAATAATTGGTATTTGTCTTGGTTTTCAACTTATTGCTAATGGAGAGGGTGGAACTATTTCTAAGCAAGAAAAAATATTTCATGGTTATCAGACTTATATTAGAACGAATTCAAAAAGTTTAAGATTTCCTAATAATGCTTTATATCAAGTAGGTAGATACCATTCTTTAAAACTAAAAGAGCCATTTAATTCCTCTTCAATGCATATTACAATGAGATGTGAGGAAACTAATGTTGCAATGTGTTTGGAAAGTCATAAATATGATATTTGTGGTTTACAATTTCACCCAGACTCGTTTTTGACTCCAAATGGCAAACAATTTATTCGAAAAATCATTCAATATAAAAAATAATTCATATTACTCCTCACAATTTAAGCCACTGTGGGGTCAAAAAGGTGTTTTTACTTCCATACCTGTAATTGGAAAAACACCAAGGTTAATAGGTTTAAATAATTATTTGAGGACTTTTAACACAACATGTCGGGATTATAAATTTTCTACCAAAATAGATTTAAACATTATCAGAAGTTTAGTGGGAGAGGATTTAAAGAAAATCAAAAATTTCAATCACTTATTGAGAATAGCAACTAATGGAACAACATTATCAATTTCGTTTAGAAAGAGAACAACAACTAAAGACAGTGTCATTGGATTTATAAAAAAATACAAAAGAAGAGACTTTAAAAATAAAAACTTATTTTACAAAAAATTATTAAAATTCATGAGTGAAATAAATTACTCTGAAAATGAAATTATATTACTAAGAGACGATGAAATTACAGAAGGAGCAGTTACAAATTTAGTTTTTGTAAAGAAAGATAAAATTTATATTCCCAAAACTGGGTATTATCATGGAAATACTTTGAAGCTTATTGAAGAAATATCAAAATCGAAATTTATTAAAAGAAAAATTTTATTAGAGGATCTAAAAGAATACAGTGAGATATTATCGATAGGTTCAGGTAGAGGTATTACTTCAATAAAAAAAATTCAAAGTATTTTATGGAAGAGAGCGTCTACAAAATATTTTCAAAAATTAAAAAAAGATTATGCAACTATGATAAAAAGGAATTATTATGAAATTTAATCAACATTCCTTTGCTTTAAAAAAGCCTTTACTAGTAGGTATTTGTAATTTTACACCTGACTCATTTAGTGATGGAGGAAAAACATTTTCACGATCTACTGCATTGAAGCATATAAATGCAATGGTTAAAGATGGAGCACAAATTATTGATATTGGTGCTGAAAGCACTAGACCAAATAGCGAGCCAATTACATATATTGAAGAAATAAATCGTTTATCCAAAATCTTACCATATTTAAACTATAAGAAATATCTTGTCTCTGTGGACTCTTATAAAATTGAGTCCCAAGAGTATGCACTGAAAAAAGGTGCCCATATCATTAATGATATTAACGGAGGATCAGAAGACCTATTTAAACTCATAAAGAAATATAACGCAGGACTTTTCTTAATGCACAAAAGAGGAACGCCAAAGGAAATGCAAAAAAAACTTAATTCCAGAGTAAATATGGTAAGAGAATTTGATTATTTTATTAAAAAAAGATTGAAAATACTTAATAAAATGAAGATTAATTCCAAAAAGGTATGGTTTGATCCAGGTATAGGATTTGGTAAAACACTAAATCAAAATTTACAATTAATGAAATCTTTGAAGAAATTCAGTAGTGCAAATATCCAAGTGTTACTGGGATCCTCACGAAAAAGTTGGATAAACTATATTGATCCATCAAATGCTGATGAAAGGATTGGAGGCTCTTTAGCTTCTGTAGCCCATGCTCTCGATCAAAATGTTCATACATATAGAATTCATGATGTCAAAGAGACAAATCAAATGATAAAAGTTTTGAAAGCATTAAATAAATGAAATTTTTTATCGAAATAGAAGAGCTAAAAGTCGACACAATTATTGGGGTTTTCGAAGAAGAAAGGTTAAAACCCCAAACTATATTGATAAGTATAAAATGTCAGTTAGAAATTGATCATAATCAAGATCTTGACAATATTGAAAATGTTACAAGTTATTCAGATATCAAAAATGAAATAATTAAATTTGTTTCAGCCTCTCAATATAAAACATTGGAAAAATTAATTACAGAACTTAAAAAACAGCTGGATGATAAGTTTCCAATTCAAATAGAAAAATTAGAAATAAATAAAATTGAGATTGCTAAAAAATATAATGCAAAAAAAGTTAGCGTATCGATATAAATCATATATTGCTATAGGATCAAATGTAGGCAATTGGAGAAGTAATTTTAATAATGCATTAAACTTAATGAATAAATTTGGTCATGTTAAAAAAGTTAGTAGGGTTTATTTTACCAAGCCCTTTGGTTTAACCACCCAAAAATATTTTCATAATGCTGCCTTTTTATTTCTTACAAATTTATTTTTTAATGAGCTATTTATAAAAATGAGCACTGTAGAAAAGCTGATTAAAAAAAATAAACTTTTAGAGAATGGGCCAAGAAGAATTGATTTAGATCTTATTCAATTCGAAAACTTGAAAGTTAAAAATCATTTAATATCAATTCCTCATCCTTCTTCACATTTCAGAGATTTTGTTATACAGCCAGTTTTAGACCTCAATCCTAATTTTATTGATTTAAAAACACAATATACTTACAAAAGACTCATAAATAACTTAGAGGAACGATTTATTATTAAGAAATCTCGTCAAACCCAAGATTATCAAGGATTTTTTTAAGCTTTTCCTCATCCACACTATTAGATTGTTTTAAGCCAGTTGAAATATCAATTCCATGAGGAGATATTGTTTTAATTGCCTCTTTTATGTTATCTATGTTTATTCCCCCACCAAGGTAGAGAGGTTTCGCAAAACTCTTCAATTGATTGATTTGTTTTTCACATTCCACAAGAGATTTTTTCTCAATAGTATCTTTTCTGTAAATATTTAAATCATAATAAAAACTACTTATATTATATAAAATCTCTTCAAAGAAATTATAGTCAAAATTCTCATAATTTACCGAAATTGAAATTTTTGCATCTGTTTTATTATTCAGCAATTCAATTTCTTCGTTTTTATATTGATTAGATATACAAACCTCTTTTATTGCTACATCATTTACAATACTAATTACTTCTTGCATCTGTATATTTCCAATCAATAAAATTGGATTTAATTTTAAATTGTAGGATGCAATAGTCAGTTTTTGAATTTCTTTAGTACTAAGTGTATTTGGGCCATATAAGTAATCACTTACAAGGCCCACCCTACTTACAGAATACTTTTGAATTACTTCTAAAGATTTTTGATCTGTAATACCACAAACTTTAAGTTGGATATTACCATAATTGAACATTAATTATTGTTCAATTCAAATCTATCGGCATTCATTACTTTGTTCCAAGCTTTGACAAAATCAATTACAAACTTTTCCTTGTTATCATCTTGTGCATATACTTCAGCATAAGATCTAAGTATAGAGTTCGATCCAAATACAAGATCCGTTGAGGTTGCCGTCCATTTAATATTATTTGTTTTTCGATCAATAATCTCATAATGCCCATTAGACGCTTTCCACTTATTACTCATATCAAGTAAGTTAACAAAAAAGTCAGTTGTAAGAGCACCCACCTGGTCAGTAAAAACACCATGTTTATTCTCACCATAGTTAGCGCCCAGAGCCCTCATACCTCCAACAAGTACAGTCATTTCAACTGCAGTAAGACCAAGTAAATGAGCTCTATCAAGCAACAACTCTTCTCCTCTTACTTCATAATTATCTTTTTGCCAATTTCTAAAACCGTCATGTATGGGTTCTAATTGAGAAAATGATTCAGAGTCAGTCATATCCTCAGAGGCATCACCTCTTCCTGGGTTGAAAGGAACAGGAACGTTAAAGCCCGCAGCTTCAATAGCTTTTTCTAGACCAACATTTCCAGCTAAGACAATTGTGTCTGCAATGCTAGCGCCTGCTTCTTTTGCAAGGGGTTCTAATATATCTAGTACTTTTGATAATCTTTGAGGTTCATTACCTTTCCAATCTTTTTGAGGTGAAAATCTAATTCTCGCTCCATTAGCTCCCCCTCTTAAATCCGACCCTCTAAATGTCCTCGCACTATCCCATGCAGTTGAGACTAGTTCCTGAACAGTTAATTCAGAGTTTCTGATTTTTTCTTTAAGTTGTTCCACATCAAAACTAGGTGTTCCAGCAGGAACTGGATCTTGCCATATCAAATCCTCGTTTGGAAGGTCGTGTCCTATGTATCTAGATCTTGGACCCATATCTCTATGGGTGAGTTTGAACCAAGCTCTTGCAAAAGCATCGCAAAAATACTCATGATCATTATGAAACTTTTTGGATATTTCTAAATAAATTGGATCTTTGATCATTGCCATATCAGCATCTGTCATGATTGGGTTATATCTAATTGATGGATCTTCTACGTCTACAGGCTTATCTTCTTCTTTAATATTAACAGGTTCATATTGCCAGGCTCCTGCGGGACTTTTTTTAAGTTCCCACTCATATTTAAAGAGCATGTCAAAATATCCATTATCAAATTTTGTTGGCTCAGTAGTCCATGCACCCTCAATACCAGATGTCACCGTATCTCTTCCAACTCCTCTGGAAGTATTATTCATCCAACCAAGGCCTTGTTCGCTAATTGCTGCCCCTTCAGGTTCTGCCTCAAGATTATCAGCATTACCATTACCATGCGTTTTACCAATGGTATGACCTCCTGCAGTAAGAGCAACAGTCTCTTCATCA
>CACJQJ010000011.1 GCA_902595525.1 uncultured Alphaproteobacteria bacterium
TGATGACAATCAATATCCTAGTTACTTATCAAAAGGAACTTTTTTCCCTAATTTAAAATTAAGTAATAAAAAGTATATTCATGAGATACTCAAGGATGATGATACATACATACTTTCAAACAAATATAAAATAAAAAACATAAAAAATTTTATTTTTCTATCTGATGTTTCTGATAAAAATTCTTATCAAATCGGTAAAAGCTCATATGATTATTTAAATTTAGATAAATGCTATTACATTACAGACAATCATGGCCTAATCACCACAGTAGATATCGTTGATAATATCGGAATTATCAATCGTGAAAATATTGACTCAAAGTATTCAGATAATAAACAATCCAGCATAGATAATTTTTATGCTACAGGTTATGAGCCATCATTACCTAAATTAAAGCTACCCAAAATTTGGCCTTTTAAATCTAAAACCCAATAATTTCTTTTATTTAATACATTTAACAATATAATCCTTGCCTCATGAAATGGTCTAAAGATAGTTGGAAAAACTTTGAAGCAAAGCAAATGCCTGCTTATGCTGATCAAGGTAATTTAGACTCTGTAATAGAGGAGTTATCTTCTATGCCTCCTTTAATTTTTGCTGGTGAGACTAGGTCTCTAAAATCACAAATTTATCAAGTTCAAAAAGGAGAGTCCTTTTATTTACAAGGCGGTGACTGTGCTGAGAGCTTTCAGGAATTAAACCCCAATACAATTAGAGATAATTTTAAATTACTATTGCAAATGTCTGTTGTTTTGACTTTTGCCACTAATAAACCGGTCGTTAAACTAGGGAGAATGGGTGGACAATTTGCTAAACCAAGAAGCTCAGACTTTGAAGAAAAAAACGGTCAAAAGCTACCTAGTTATAGAGGAGATATTATTAATTCATTTGAGTTTAACGAGTCCTCTAGAGAACCAGACCCTAAAAGAATGATCAGAGCTTATAACCATTCAGCTTCAACTTTGAATTTATTAAGAGCTTTTGCTCAAGGAGGTTTTGCTAGTTTAACACAATTAAATAAATGGAACTTAGATTTTGCAGATAATTTTGATACAACAAAAAAATTTAAAGAATTATCTGAAAAAATTGCAGAAAGTATAAAATTTATGAATGCCTGTGGTGTAAATGAAAAAAATACAAGAGAACTAAGAGAGACAGATTTTTACACAAGCCATGAAGCACTTCTTTTACCTTATGAACAAGCTTTTACAAGAGTAGATAGCACTACAGGAGAGTGGTACAATGTAAATTCTCATTTTTTGTGGGTTGGTGATAGAACTAGAGATCCTAATGGTGCTCACATACACTATTTAAGTGGTATAAAAAACCCTTTAGGTCTTAAAGTAGGTCCATCTACAACCATTGATGATTTAAAAAAAAATATTGAGATACTGAATCCCGAAAATGAAGGTGGGAGACTTACACTTATTGTTAGAATGGGAGCAGATAAAATTAATTCAAAATACCCTGATTTATTGAAAGAAATTAATAAACTCGGTCTTAATCTTACATGGATATGTGATCCCATGCATGGAAATACATCTACAAGTAAATCTGGCTATAAAACTAGAGCTACTGAGAATATTTTTAAAGAAATTCAGTCTTTTTTTGAAATTCATAAATCAGAGGGTTCAGTCGCAGGAGGCGTTCACCTTGAATTAACAGGTTTAGATGTAACTGAATGTGTCGGTGGACCTGATGATATTAAAGATGAAAATTTAGGTGATAGGTATCACACGTTTTGTGACCCAAGACTAAATGTTAATCAATCATTAGAGCTATCTTTTCTTTTGGCTGATTTATTATCTAATGGCGAAATGAATTAGTTTTCTTATTCATAATGAATAAAAAAACAAATTCAAATTTAATTAATAATTTTACTGATAATTATTTTTTAAAAACAAAAAAAATTATCCAAAAGTATGGAGACATAAAAGTTACTTATGCTGTTTTTATTCGTAGACCAGGAGTTATAGCATTAAAACTAGCAATAAATTGGATAAAACAAATTTCAAAAGACAGAGGTATTAAAGTATCAACTTCTAGCCCATTCAAAGAGGGTGACCATTTTGGTGCTGGAGAACCAATTCTTTATATTAGGGGATCTTTTAAACATATAGTCGATTTGGAAACTTTACTCTTACAAAAAATTGGTCCAGCTTGTATAGCAGCAGCTAATGCATATCAAATGTGTTTAGACTTGCCTAAAACGTCCTTTATAGCTATGGATGCAAGACATTGTGCAGGCACAGAGATGTCTGAATTAATGTCATATGCTGCATCAGTAGGATCAAAATCAGCAAAAAGAAAGAATGCTAAAGGCTTTATTGGAACATCGATAGATGCAACATCACATTATTTTCAATCTAATAAAGCATTAGGAACGATGCCACATGCTTTAATAGGATATGCAGGATCTACTCTTGAGGCAGTAAAAATGTTTCATGAAACATTTCCAAAAGATGATTTAGTTGTACTGCCTGATTATTTCGGTAAGGAAATTACTGACTCTATTCAAGTTTGTAGCCACTTCGATAAGTTGTCTAAAGCTGGAAAAGTAATGATAAGACTTGATACCCCAAATGGAAGATTTATTGAGAATCTTGATACCTCAAAATCATATGAGGTCTTAGAAAAACACGCACCCGGTTCAATCAAAGAATACAGATCTGACAAAGAGTTAAAACACTTAGTTGGGCCTGGAGTCTCTGCTGCATCATTGTGGTATTTGAGAGCACAACTTGATAATTTTGGTTTTAAAAAAGTAAAAATTATTGCATCTAGCGGATTTACAAATGAGAAATGCAAGGCAATGTCTTTAGCCAAAGCTCCAATAGATGTCATCGGAACTGGAAGTTATCTACCAGAAAAGTGGTCAGAAACATATGCAACTGCTGATATTATAAAATATGGTAATTCCTCTAGAGTAAAAGTTTCAAGAGAATACCTCTTAAAAAAAGTTAAATGATAATTACACGTTTTGCCCCGAGCCCAACTGGTCACCTGCATTTAGGAAATATGAGATCTTGCTTTTTAAATTGGGCATATTCTAAAAAAAATAATGGTAAATTTATTCTTAGATATGACGACACTGACCAAGAGAGAAGCAAAGATGAATATGTAAAGTCCATAGCATCTGATCTTGATTGGTTAAAAATAAAATATGATGAAACTTTTTATCAAAGTAAAAGAATTGAGAGATATAATGAACTTTTCGATCAATTAATTTCTTTAAAATTTGTTTACCCATGTTTTGAATCAAGTGAGGATTTAGATATAAAAAAAAAGTTGCAATTAAAAGGAGGAAAACCTCCAATCTACGATAGATCCTCATTAAATTTATCTAAACAAGAAATTGAAAAAAAAATAATTAATGGTAACCAACCTTATTGGAGATTTAAGCTTTCACAGACTAAAATTAAATGGAATGATTTAGTAAAAGGAGAGACCGAAGTAGATCTAGCTTCTCAATCAGATCCTGTTTTAAGGAGGGCTGATGGTAGCTACCTCTACCATTTTCCAAGTGTTGTTGATGATATTGATATGAAAATATCTCACATTATTAGAGGCGAAGACCACTTAACTAATTCAGCAATTCATTTAGAATTATTTAAATGTTTAAATTCTGATTTACCTTCATTAGGTCACAATCCATTAATGCTTAATGAGGATGGAACAAAACTAAGTAAGAGAAATTTGGACTCAATTTCACTCAAGCAATTCAGAAATAGTGGATATACAGTTAACAGTATTCTCTCTTATTTGTATTCACTTGGTTTAAACTCAGATTATGATTTTGAAACCATTTTAGAGAATA
Organism: uncultured Alphaproteobacteria bacterium; assembly: GCA_902595525.1. The sequence goes on from CACJQJ010000011.1 coordinate 3,819, forward strand.
ATTTTAGAGATTTTAATTTAGAGGATATTTCTAAAAACTTACCTAAAATTGATATTCATAAAATTGACTTTTTTCAAAAAAATTCATTAAGGTCAATGAATTTAAAAGGTTTGAATAATGAATTCCCCGAACTAGAAGAGTTAGCTTTAACTGAAACTGAGTGGGAACTTATTAAAGAAAATGTTGAAAAATATGAAGATATAAGAAATTTATGGAATATTATTAATAGAAGAGAAATTAAAATTCAACCCTCAGGTGACTTTATCAAACTTTTGATTAAAAATTTGAATGGTATTTCAAATTTTAGTTTTGATGAATATGTCAATTACTTAATGAGCATTGATAAATCACTATCAAAAAAAGAAATATTTACTAATACACGTTATATACTTACAGGTAATCAAAATGGCCCATCTGTTAAAGACCTATATAATTATTTTGGCCACGAAGGTTTAAAAAAAATTTTAAATGAATATTAATCTTTTTAACACTCTAACCAAAAAAAAAGAAAAACTTATACCTATTAACCCATCTGCTGTTAAGATGTATGCTTGTGGACCCACCCTTTACAGTAATCCACATATAGGAAACTTCAGACCAATTATAGTTTTTGATATCTTATTTAGAGTCCTAAGACTAATTTTTGGAGAGGATAGTGTACGTTACGTCAGAAATATAACAGACATTGATGATAAAATTATTGATAAAGCTAATGAACTTAAAATATCAACAGATGAGTTGGTACATTCTACTCAAAAAATATATCAACAAAATCTAAGTTCTTTATCAATATTATCTCCAACACATGAACCAAAAGCCACAGATTATATTTCAAAAATGATTGAGATGATTACATCTCTTATTGAAAAAAAATATGCCTATGTATCTAAAGGACATGTTTTATTTGAAGCAAAGAAATTTAAGGGTTATGGTTCTCTCTCTAAGTTCTCATTAAAAGACATAATAACTGGTGCAAGAGTAGAAGTTGCCGATTACAAAAAAAATCCTGAAGATTTTGTCCTTTGGAAACCATCAAAAACAAATGAACCCCATTGGGATAGCCCATGGGGTAATGGTAGACCTGGATGGCACATTGAGTGTTCAGCTATGATTTCAGAATTACTTGGAGAAACCATTGATATCCATGCGGGCGGTATTGATCTTATTTTTCCACATCACGAGAATGAAATTGCTCAGTCAACATGTTGTCATGATAAAAAAATGTCGAACTTTTGGCTCCATAATGGATTTATAAATTTTAAGGGTGAAAAAATGTCAAAATCTTTAGGAAATACCTCAATTGTTAATGATTTATTATCTAAACACGATCCTGCTGTTCTTAAATATTCACTACTGACTACTCATTATCGTCAACCACTTGATTTTTCAAATGATCTTATAAGTTATAGTGAAAACATCATTAACAAGTGGAGAGAGCATATTAAAGAGGTTAATAGCAAAGAATTAGACTCAGAATTTGTTAATGCACTTTTAGATGACCTAAATACCCCAAAAGCACTGATGAGATTACAGCAAATAATAGCTAACATTAAAAAAGACAAGAATAATGATGATTTATTAGCTCATTTTAATAATGGTTTAAGCTTATTAGGATTAAATCCTAGTTTTAATAAAACAGATTTAAACCTTGATAAAGAATTTATTGAAAATATGATATCTCGCCGACAAGAGGCTAAAAAAAATAAAGACTTTGAGCTAGCAGACAAAATTAGAGATGAGTTATTTAAACAAGGGATTGTTTTAGAAGACACCATAAATGGCACAACATGGAAGAAAAACTAGAAAATAAAATTTATTTTTTTGACACTACATTAAGAGATGGTCAACAAACTACCGGTGTTGATTTTAGTGTAGATGATAAAATCAAATTCTCTAATGCTCTCGATGAATTAGGTTTAGATTATATTGAGGGTGGTTGGCCAGGGTCAAATCCAACTGATGATAGTTTTTTTAATTCTACAACAAATTTTAATAATTCTAGTTTGGTTGCTTTTGGAATGACCAGAAGACCTAATACGAGTGTTTCAAACGATCCAGGTCTAAATACTTTAATTAACACAAATGTAAAACATATTTGCATTGTTGGGAAATCATCTTCATATCAGGTCGAAAAGGCTTTAGGCATTTCAAAATCTGATAACCTAAAAATGATTGGTGAAAGTATCGCTCATATCAATGAAAAAGGTTTAGAGGCAATGTATGATGCTGAGCATTTTTTTGATGGATATAAATCAGATCCTAAATTTGCATTAGATTGTTTAACTGAAGCTTTAAATAATGGAGCGAGGTGGATAGTATTGTGTGATACTAATGGTGGAACTCTGCCAAATGAAGTAGAGACAATTGTTCAAGAAGTAACAAAGTATATACCAGGTGAAAAACTGGGCATTCATGCGCATAATGATACAGAAAATGCAGTTGCCAACTCACTGGCTGCTGTAAGAGCAGGAGTGAGACAAATTCAAGGCACAATTAATGGATTAGGAGAAAGGTGTGGAAATGCAAATTTAGTATCTCTTATTCCCTCAATAATTTTGAAAACAAAATTTGAAACTAGTATTCCTAAAGAAAAATTATCAGCCTTAAAGAAAACCTCATTGCTTCTAGATGAAATTTTAAATCGTATGCCAAATACTCAACAAGCCTATGTTGGTGAAAATGCCTTTTCACATAAAGGAGGTTTGCATGTTTCAGCAATTAACAAAGACCCTAAAACATATGAGCATATAGACCCAGAAATAGTAGGTAATACTAGAAAAGTTGTAATTTCTGATCAATCTGGCCGATCTAATATCATATCTCTTTTAAATACTGTTGGTATTAACCCAGATGATCATTCAGATAAATTAGATTTTTTACTCCAAAAAGTAAAAGAGAGAGAATTCAAGGGTTACGCTTACGATCAGGCAATTGCGAGTTTTGAGATACTAGCTAGACAAACTCTTTTCGGTATCCCAGAGTACTTTGAATTAAAAAGATTTAAAGTTATTGATGATAGAAGATGGAATGCTAAAGGAGAATTAGTAACTGAGTCTGAAGCAACTGTAAGGATAGAAGTTGAAAAAAAAGAATACATGAATGTAGAAGTAGGAAATGGTCCAGTAAATGCTTTGGACAAAGCTTTAAGAAAATCATTAATGGGCTTTTACCCTGCTTTAGAGGATTTAGAATTAACTGATTTTAAGGTAAGAATTTTATCCTCAGAAAAAGGAACAGACGCAATAGTTCGTGTTCTTATCGAGACGAAGGATCAAAAAGGATCCATTTGGACAACAGTAGGTGTCTCTACTAATATAATTGATGCGTCTTATAACGCCCTTAGAGAGAGCTTAATTTATAAATTAATTAAGTCCTCTTGAAAAAAACAATTCAATTTATATTAAACAAACCCCAGTTATCTGAAAATGTTGGTATGTCTCTAAGATCAATAGGATGTTTTGGTTTTGAGAACTTATCCTTAGTAAATCCAAGAAAAATTTGGCCTAATGATAAGGGAATAAAATCTGCAAAGCATTTTTCATCCTTAGTTAAAAAAGTTAAAGTATATCAATCAATACCAGAAGCTATAAAAAGTAGTGATGTCTTAATAGCAACGACAGTTAGGAAAAGAGACTTTCACATACCTCCAATAAAAGTAAATGAAATATCTAAACTAAAATCGAAAAAAATATCAATTTTGTTTGGTCAAGAAAATAATGGATTGTCCAATAAGGAGATATCGCATGCTAATTTTCTATTGTCTCTCCCTACATACAACAACAGCTCGCTCAATTTATCTCATACTGTAGCTTTAATTGCTTATGAATTGAGTCAAATATCTCTATCTAATATTAATCCAACTTTTGAAAATTCTCCTGCAAGCTCAAAAGATATTGAAAAATTTTTATCATTTCTGATGAAAATACTAGAAAAAAGAAAATTTACATCAATCTCATCCAAAAGAGATAATTTAGAAATATCTTTAAGAAATTTTTTAAAAACATCAAAAATAGACCAAAAACAAATAAAAACAGCCTATGGAATTTTAAAATTTATTACAAAATAAATTGACTTAAAAGGCTAAATCTATATAAATCACCAATTCATGACAAAAAGACTATCGTCAAAACATAAAATTGATAGAAGACTAGGCCTAAATTTATGGGGTAGACCTAAAAGCCCTTTTAATAGAAGACCCTATGGTCCTGGCCAACATGGTCAAGCAAGAAGAAGAAAACCTTCTGATTTTGGAGTTCAATTAGCAGCTAAACAAAAGCTCAAAAAATATTATGGCGATATTACTGAGAAACAATTTTTAAAAATTTATCAAGCAGCTTCTAGAAAAAAAGGTGATACTAGTCAAATTCTAATTGAACTTTTAGAACGAAGATTAGATGCTGTTGTGTTTAGACTAAAGTTTGCTCCAACTGTATTTTCCGCAAGACAACTAGTAAATCATGGGCACGTTTTGGTAAATGGTAAAGTAGTAAATAAAAAATCTTATCAGGTTAATGATGGTGATGAAATATCCCTTCAACAAACTAGCCAGAATATTCCAATGATAATTCAAACATTAAGCTCTAATGAAAGAGATGTTCCTGAGTATTTACAACTAGAAATATCAAAATGCCTTGGTAAATTTGTTAGAGGACCTCAATTGACAGATGTTCCTTACCCTGTTCAAATGGAACCTAATTTAGTCGTTGAATTCTACTCTAGATAATCAATAGTTAAAAATCTATTCAATTAATCTAACAGCGCATAAATTTCGAAAAGATACTTATGAAAATAAAAATACTAATTGTCATATTTTCTCTTTTTATTACAAGCCTTTTTGCTGCTGGATCTAGCTCCGATGATAGTGCTAAAACTAATTATGGAAAAGATTATAAGTCAGCAATTAAGCTAATAAGAAGCAAAGATTATGATAAGGCAATAAGAAAGCTGAAGACTCTTACAACTGCTAGTTCAACAGATTTTACTAAAGCTGATGTTTACAATGAGTTAGGTTTTGCTTACAGAAAAAGTGAAGACTTTGATAATGCAGCAAAATATTACAAAAAAGCTCTTGAATTAGACCCAGAACACTTAGGTGCTATCGAATACCAAGGTGAGATGTATGTAGATCTTGGTCAAAAAGAAAATGCCTTAAATAATTTAGCTTTACTTAAAAAACTAGTTGGAGAAAATAATTCTTATTATAAAGAATTAAATAATTATATTTCAAATAACTAATGAGAGGGGCAAAATAAATGCCCCTTTTTTAATTTACTTCAGTTTTGATGCCTTTTGTGTTTAGTAATTCTAGAAGTTCACCAGACTCAGCCATTTCTTTCATAATATCGCAACCACCTACAAATTCTTTTTTTATGTAAAGTTGAGGTATCGTAGGCCAATTTGAATAAGTTTTTATACCTTCTCTAATGTTGTTATCTTCAAGTACATTACAATGGCCAAACTCAACCCCAGTTTTTTTTAAAATTGCGCTTGCGACTGACGAGAAACCACACATAGGAAAGTCAGGATTACCTTTCATAAATAGGAAAACTTCATTATCTCCAATCATTTTTTCAATTTGCTCTTTTGTACTACTCTCTAATTCCATTATTTTGTCCCTTTCGTTTTTAATTGCATAGCATGAAGCTCTTTATCCATTAATCCATCTAGTAATTTGTAAACTAACTGGTGTTGTTGTATACGTGACAAACCGTTAAACATATCACTTTCAATTTCAACTGAATAATGATCGTTATCACCGGCAAGATCCTCAATTACAATTTTAGAATTTGGAAATTTGTTCTCAAGGAGTCCTTCTAATTTTTTTTGTTCAATAGGCATCTAACTAATTATTTTCTCAAAATCATTACGATATTTATTCATAATATCAAAATAGTCAAATTTTTTAGAGTTTATCTCAATACCTTCTTTAATTATCTCCCCAATTTCGAGGTATTCAGCACCTTTTTTTGTCAGAAATGAAGTTACTTCTTCAAAATCTTTATTTCTGATTTCAATCACATATCCAGCACTATATTCGCAGAATAAATCAATAGGATCAGGGACCTTGACCCTAAAACCCATATCCTTATATTGCATTTTCAATAATGCCGAAAAGATACCCCCTCTGGAAATATCATTGCAAGACATAATGCATTTCAAATCTGATAATTCCAAAACACAATTTGCAATTTTTTTCTCAAAATCTAAATCTAATACCTCTAAGTCATTAAATTCACATATGTTAAAAGCAATTTTTTGATCTTGTAATAAGTAAGGACTACAATTTTTTGTTAATTGTTTTCCTAAAATAAGGATCTTATTACCAATTTCACAAAACTTATTTGTGTTTATTTTATTTAAATCCATATTGGAACCTACCATTCCTATTACAGGTGTAGGCTTAATTGGTATTTCATTTGTCTGGTTATATAAAGATACATTACCTGAAACAATAGGTGTATTTAATTTGACAGCTGCCGTTTTTAATCCATGGATACATAAAACCAACTCTCCCATAATGTTTGGATCTAAAGGACTTGCAAAGTTAAGGTTATTTGTAATCGCTAAAGGATTAATATTGCATGCAATTAGATTTCTATATGACTCAGCAACCGTATATTTCATTCCTTCATAAGGATTGATTCTTATGTATAATGGATTGCAGTCGGTAGATGCACCAATAACTTTTTGTGTTCCGTGAATCTTTACTATACCTGATGATTGACCTGGTTCTCTGATAGTATCTCCCATCACAGTAGAGTCATATTGATCGAAAACCCAATTTTTATCTAAATAATTAAGATTTGTAAGAAGGTTAATTATCATATCCTCCAATTTAATTTTGGAAAAATCAAAATCTTTGTTTTTTCTTTTTCTTGGGATATAAAACTCTCTATCGTATTCAGGAGCATCATCAACAATTATTTCTACAGGAAGATCGACAACTTTTTTATTATTTGACTCAAACACAACTCTTTTTGTATCTGTAATTTGTCCAATGACTTCATAATCGATTTGCCATTTTTGAAGAATTTCTCTGACTTTATGATTATTTTTTTTATCGATAACAGCTAGCATTCTTTCTTGGCTTTCAGATAAAAGTATCTCATAGGCGCTCAGTGGTTGCCTCAATGGAACTTTATCAAGATTGATATAAACACCAACATTTCCTTTTGAAGCCATTTCTACGCTGGAAGAGGTAATACCCGCAGCTCCCATATCTTGCATAGACTCTATTAATCCTGAAGACATTAATTCTAAGCAACCTTCCATTAAAAGTTTTTCCATGAAGGGATCACCAACTTGTACTGAGGGTCTTTTTTCATCCTCATCTTCCTCTGAAAAAACATCAGAGGCCATACTTGCTCCATGTATCCCATCTTTTCCAGTTTTAGATCCAATGTAAACAATAAGGCCACCAATAGATTTTGGTTTAGAGTAAAAAATTTTATCTTTTTGAACATGTCCCACAGCCATAGCATTAACCAAATTATTAAAATCATATGTTGACTCAAACTCACACTCACCACCAATATTAGGAATTCCAATACAGTTACCATAGTGTCCAATTCCATGAACCACGCCATTTAATAAGTATTTTGTCTTTTCAGTTTCTATTAAACCAAATCTAATTGAGTCAAGAGTAGCAATTGGCCTTGCTCCCATTGTAAATATATCTCGTAGTATACCTCCAACACCAGTTGCTGAACCGTTGAAAGGTTCTATGTAACTTGGATGATTGTGGCTTTCTATTTTAAACGCAATACCATCGTTATCTTGCAAATCAATTACACCAGCGTTTTCTCCTGGTCCCTGAATTACAATTTCATTATCTGTAGGGAGTTTCTTAAGCCATTTTTTTGAAGTTTTATAACAACAGTGTTCATTCCACATAGCAGAAAAAATACCCAATTCCTCAATACTTAAGTCTCTGTTTAGATATTTCCTAATGACCTGAAATTCATCTAAAGTTAAACCGTGTTGAAGTATTAACTCTTCATTCATGAAATTAAAGACTCTATAATAAGTCTTCCATCTTGTGATTGATGAAAATCAGAATATGCTCTCTCGGGATGAGGCATCATTCCAAGAACATTCTTTTTTTTGTTTGTAATACCTGCAATACCCTCTATTGAACCATTTATATTATCTTCAGTGTTTGAGAATTCACCTTTGCAATATTCAAATGCAATTTGTTCATTATTTTTTAATAAATTTAAAGTTTCAGTATCACAATAAAAATTTCCCTCGTTATGAGCTACGGGTATTTGAAGAATTTGGTTATCTTTGATTGATAAATTAAAATTATTTTTAAATTTTTTTTTAATAAAACAATTTTTTCCTAAAAATTTAAGTTTTTTATTTCGAATTAATGCTCCTTCAAGAAGTCCAATTTCAGTTAAAATTTGAAAGCCATTACAAATACCTAATAAATATCTATTATCATTTGCATGTTTTACAACCTCATCAATAATTTTACTTTTTGATGCCATTGCTCCTGATCTTAAATAATCACCAAAGCTAAAACCCCCAGGTAAAATTACTAAATCAACTTTTGGCAATGATGTCTCCTCATGCCAAATATTATGAACCTCACCTTTAGTTAAATCTTTTAAGTAGCATAATGCATCTCTGTCACAATTAGATCCAGGAAATGTTATAACAGCAGATTTAAAACTCATCCAAGCACTTCGTACTCTTCAATAATATCGTTGACTAAAAGTTTTTTGCAAGCAGAGTCGATTTTTTGTGATTTTTCCTCTTTACTTATATTATCGGGTAAATCTAATTCAATGAGTTTTCCCTGTCGGATATTTGAAAATTCTGTAAATCCTAAACTATTAAGTGATTGTTCAATTACTTTTCCCTGTGGTTCTAAAATTTGGCCTTTAAGTCTTACTAAAATTTTTATTCGCATTAAATTGTCAAGTTTAACCTATTAAGTACCTCTTCATATGCTTCTTCAATATTTCCTAAATCTCTACGAAATCGATCTTTATCAAGTTTTTTATTTGTTTTTAAATCCCACAAACGACATGTATCTGGTGATATTTCATCTGCTAAAACAAGCTCATCAGTCTTTTTGCAAATTCCAAATTCTAATTTAAAGTCAACTAGATTTATTCCTATAGAATAGAACGTAGACCTTAATATGTCATTTATTCTCAAAGAATATTCATCTATTAACTCTAATTCATCAAAATCACACAAACCTAAATTAAGAATATGTTCAGAACTTATATGAGGATCGCCAAGTTCATCCGATTTTAAACAATACTCAATTAGCGTATCAGATAATTGTGTTCCTTCTTTTACACCAAACTTTTTAGATAAAGAGCCAGCAAAGAAATTTCTAACTAAAACTTCAATTGGAATAATATCTACTTTTTTTAAAAGCTGAGATTTTTTATCAATTTTCTTTATAAAGTGTGTTGGGATATCACAATGATTCAATATTTGAAATAAATAACTCGATATAGCATTATTAATTGCACCCTTATTCTTTATAGAGCCCTTTTTTAAATTATTAAAAGCTGTAGCATCATTTTTATAGGTGGCTATGACTTCCTTACTAGTTTTGGCATAAATAATTTTTGCTTTTCCCTCATATAATTTTTTCAATTTTACTGCCATTAATTAATCCTTTTAAATATCTTATCAACATTTTTAAAAAGATTTTTATTATTGAAGATATTATTAACTTTATTTGATATTTTTAATTTGGCTAAACGAGGATGACTCAAAAGATTATCTTTAAAAGACATATTACCTTTCCAAGTTTTCAAAGCACAATCTTGAACAATCTTATAGGCATCTTCTCTTAAAACTTTATTTTCAATAAGAAAAATCAAAACATTTTGTGAATAGGGTAGACCTTTTAAAAGATTTAAATTTTTCATCATATTTTTTTTATTTATATTTAAATTATTTAAAACGTTGATCATTCTTTGAACTGCAAAGTCGAGCGTTATGGTGGCATTGGGAGCGTTTATTCTCTCAACACTGGAGTGACTTATATCTCTTTCATGCCATGAAGTTATATTCTCCAAAGCAGGAATGGTTAACGATCTAATTACTCTTGCTAGCCCTGTTAAATTTTCTGATAAAATTGGATTTTTTTTATGAGGCATTGCCGAACTACCCTTTTGGCCTTTTCCAAAACCTTCCTCAACTTCTAAAACCTCTGATCTTTGTAAATGTCTAATTTCTGTTGATAGACGTTCTATGGAGCTTGCAATAATAGCAAAAGTGCAAAAAAGGTCCGCATGTCTGTCTCTTGGAATTATCTGTGTGGAGACAGGTTCGATTGAAAATTTTAATTTTTTAGCAATCATTTGCTCTACCCTTGTGTCAATATTTGAATATGTCCCTACAGGACCAGACATTTGAATTGTTTGTATTTGTTTTATCGAATTTTTAAGACGATCTATGTTTCTTTTGTTTTCAGCTAGATATCCTAATATTTTTAATCCAAAAGTAGTCGTTTCGGCGTGAATACCATGACTTCTACCGATACATAAAGTGTATTTATGTTTTTTTGCAATATTTAAAATAGATTTACTCAAAGTTTTTAAACCTTCAAGAATTATATTGCTTGATTGGTTAAGTTGTATGGAGAAAGAAGTATCTAAAATATCACTAGAAGTTAGTCCCTTATGAATATACCTAGACTCGGGTCCTACATACTTTGCTACATTAGTTAAAAAAGCAATTACATCGTGCTTTGTTTTTTCTTCAATTTTTTCTATTTCTTTCACCTTGAACTTTGCTTTTTTCTTGATTTTGTTTGAAGTCCCTTTAGGTATCTGACCCAATTTTTCCATTGCCTCGCAAGCGAGAATTTCAAGGTCAAGCCATATTTGAAATTTATTACTATCTTCCCAGATTTCTTTAAGAATTTTTCTAGAGTATCTTGGTATCAATTATAAAAAGCCTTACTAGGGGACTCTGTTAGAATCTCAATAATATCACCATTAATGTATATCGTATGTTCGTACTGAGCGCTAAGTGTTTTATCTTTAGTCACTGCAGTCCAGCCATCGTTAAGTATTTTAGATTGATATTTCCCAACATTGATCATGGGTTCAATTGTAAAAATCATTCCGTCTACAAATTTTACCTTATCATACTCACTATCGTAATAGTGTAAAATACTAGGATTCTCGTGAAACTTTAATCCAACTCCATGTCCACAAAAATCTCTGACAACACTAAAATTGTTTGAAGTTGCTATATTCTCAATTTTTTTTCCTATTCTACTAATAGGCTCACCAACTTTTATCTCGCCAATACTCTCTATCAAACAATCGTGGGTAACCTTGCATAGATTACTTGCTTTAATTGAAATGTCTCCTACTTTAAACATCCTTGATGAGTCCCCATGCCAACCATCAATTATTGTCGTTAAATCTACATTTAAAATATCTCCATTTTGAAGGTTTCGATTATGGTTTGGGATCCCATGACAAATAACATGATTTAATGAGGTACATGTAGACTTTGGAAAACCTCTGTAAAACAACGGTGCAGGTGTGCCTCCTAGCTCTTGAATTCTAGTTAAACAATAATCATCAATCTCAGATGTTGAGACATCTTCTTTTATAATATTATTTAGTTCGTCTAAAATAGTTGCAGTAATTTTACTTGCCACTCTACAAGGTTCTACTTCATCACTTTTGTATGATTTAATTTTCATCAATTTTTATCTCACCAGTAATATTTATACCTTTATATGATACGTTACATTTAAAAGCTCTAAATTGTACGCCACTTTTTTTTGCTATTTGAGAGTTTTCATAATACTCATTATCCAAATCTTTAGCTATAGAAAATCTATCTACATCATTTCGTTGAATCAAATATATTAAAAAGCATTTACTGCCTTTCTTGCACATATTACTTAACTCAATTAGGTGTTTAGCCCCCCTTGAAGTAACTGCATCCGGAAATTCTGCTAAATTCTTTTTCCTTGATAATGTAACTGATTTGACTTCAATGTAAGTATCTCCATTAGGGTGGCTAGCAAAGATATCAATTCTAGAATTTTTTCCATATTTCACCTCTTTTTTGAAATCACCTTTAATTTCCTGCAAAATTTTTTTTCCCTTCATAGCGTTGAAAATTATGTCATTTGGCAGAGATGTGTTTACACCTACAAAAGTTTTGAGGTCTTTAATTGCCTCCAATCTATATTTTAATTTTGCATTTGGGTTTTCAACTTTTGCAACTAATACTTTAGAACCCTCTTTCAATAAACCTAAAAGTGACCCTGTATTTGGGCAGTAAGCTGTGACAACTACATTATCAACCCTTAAATCGACAAAAAATCGCTTATAGCGTTTTATAAAAAAACCCTCTAAGATTTCCTCTTTATACTTCATTTATGGTAACTACTAAAAAAATTAATTCAGCTTGTCTTGTAATCATTGGCAATGAGATATTATCAGGTAGGACACAAGATAAAAATATAAATCATATAGCTAAAGAGTTGTTCATTTGTGGTATATCTCTGCAGTTAGTGGTTGTAATTCCTGACCAAAAAAAAATAATTATTTCTCAAATAAGGAAATTAAAAAATCAATATGATTTTGTTATCACTACTGGTGGTATAGGTCCAACTCACGATGACATTACATCTGAGTCAATTAGTTTGGCAGTTAAAAAAAAATACAAATTACATAATGGCGCATATAAAGAATTAAAAAAATATTACAGGAAAATTAAATCTGAATTAACTGATGCTAGAATGAAAATGGCCTATATGCCGGAAGGCTCTAAGTTAATTTTAAATAAAGTTAGTGGAGCACCAGGTTTTAAAATTGAAAATATTTATGTTTTTGCTGGCATACCCTCAATAGTACAAGCGATGATGAAAGAATTTAAAAATATGATAAAAATTAAAAATAAATTCTATTCAACCACAATATTTACTAAACTTTTTGAGAGTAAAATAGCCCATCTACTTGTTCAAGCTGAGAGAAAATATAAAAATATTTCTATAGGTAGCTATCCAATTTTTGATGGAAAGCCGAAGGGTGTAGAGGTTGTTATAAACTCTCAAGTAAATAAACTAGGTGTTAGTAATGCAAAAAAATTCATACTAAGAGAAATAAACAAAATCATTTAAGATTAAGTTAATATAATATAAAACAATATTTCTTTATGGCGGAGTAGCTCAGTTGGTTAGAGCGGTGGAATCATAATCCATGTGTCGGGGGTTCAAATCCCTCCTCCGCTACCAAGAATAATCATTGTAATTGTTGATATTTTGACATATCTTTCGTTTTCTGATCGCGGGGTAGAGCAGCTTGGTAGCTCGTCAGGCTCATAACCTGAAGGTCGTAGGTTCAAATCCTACCCCCGCAACCAACTTCCTGAAAAACGCCTTCTTTTCAATGGTTTTTTTTTATTTTTTTTATGAAATGCATTTGACAATGCCCTTATAAAGTGTAGATATATTCTACTTTTTATTCGATTCACTGGGCCATTTATTGTGCAATAGTGATTCTTGCTCTTTATTTTTCGTAAATATGAAATGAATAGACGGTGGGTTTATAACGTCAAATTTCGATCAAGCTTTCATTTGAGAAAAATGACAGCTCGTTATTTTGGCGTCTAACCTACGTCAATTTAAAACTTTGTTTTTTATGAGTAGGTAATTCAACTTAAGAGTTTGATTATGGCTCAGAACGAACGCTTGCTGCATGCTTTATACATGCAAGTCGAACGGAGGCCCTAGCTTGCTAGGTGTCCTTAGTGGCGCACGGGTGAGTAACACGTGGGAACATACCTTATAGTACGGAATAACTGCGGGAAACTGTAGCTAATACCGTATACTCCAGCAATGGGAAAGATTTATCGCTATAAGATTGGCCCGCGCAAGATTAGCTTGTTGGTGAGGTAAAAGCTCACCAAGGCTTCGATCTTTAGCTGGTTTGAGAGGACGATCAGCCACACTGGGACTGAGACACGGCCCAGACTCCTACGGGAGGCAGCAGTAGGGAATATTGGACAATGGGGGCAACCCTGATCCAGCAATGCAGCGTGAGTGACGAAGGCCTTAGGGTTGTAAAACTCTTTCATCGGTGAGGATAATGACAGTAGCCGAAGAAGAAGGACCGGCTAATTCCGTGCCAGCAGCCGCGGTAATACGGAAGGTCCTAGCGTTGTTCGGAATTACTGGGCGTAAAGCGCATGTAGGCGGAACAGAAAGTTAGAAGTGAAATCCCTGGGCTCAACCTAGGAATTGCTTTTAAAACTTCTGTTCTGGAATTCAGGAGAGGAAAATGGAATTTCCAGTGTAGAGGTGAAATTCGTAGATATTGGAAGGAACACCAGTGGCGAAGGCGATTTTCTGGACTGATATTGACGCTGAGATGCGAAGGCATGGGTAGCAAACGGGATTAGATACCCCGGTAGTCCATGCAGTAAACGATGGGTGCTAGTCGTCGGACTTTTGTTCGGTGTCGTAGCTAACGCGTTAAGCACCCCGCCTGGGGAGTACGGTCGCAAGATTAAAACTCAAATAAATTGACGGGGACCCGCACAAGCAGTGGAGCATGTGGTTTAATTCGACGCAACGCGAAGAACCTTACCAGCGTTTGACATGGAAAGTGCCGGTTACAGAATGGTAACCTTCAGTTCGGCTGGCTTTCGCACAGGTGCTGCATGGCTGTCGTCAGCTCGTGTCGTGAGATGTTGGGTTAAGTCCCGCAACGAGCGCAACCCTTATCGTTAGTTACTAACAGTTCGGCTGAGGACTCTAGCGAAACTGCCGGTGATAAGCCGGAGGAAGGTGGGGATGACGTCAAGTCCTCATGGCCCTTACACGCTGGGCTACACACGTGCTACAATGGTAACTACAACGGGACGCAATACCGCGAGGTGGAGCTAATCCCCAAAAGTTATCTCAGTTCGGATTGCACTCTGCAACTCGAGTGCATGAAGTTGGAATTGCTAGTAATCGCGGATCAGCATGCCGCGGTGAATACGTTCCCGGGTCTTGTACACACCGCCCGTCACACCATGAGAGTTGGTTTTATCTTAAGTCAGTGCGCTAACCTTCGGGAGGCAGCTGCCCACGGTACGGCCAGCGATTGGGGTGAAGTCGTAACAAGGTAGCCGTAGGGGAACCTGCGGCTGGATCACCTCCTTTCTAAAGGAAAAAAAACTTTGAACTAAGTGTACGTTCGAAGTAACCACCGTCTATTTGTTTTGCTTTTTTCAACATGTGTTGATAAAGAGCATTGATTGGGCGTGTAGCTCAGTTGGTTAGAGCGCGCGCTTGATAAGCGTGAGGTCGGAGGTTCAAGTCCTCCCTCGCCCACCAACAATGTTGGGGGATTAGCTCAGCTGGGAGAGCGCCTGATTTGCATTCAGGAGGTCAGCGGTTCGATCCCGCTATCCTCCACCAACTTTTTAAAATCGTAAATATGTAAGCTGATAACACAGACGAATGACTTGCACGAGTTATTCGTCAATTAAACAACTAATATAACAAAAATAACTACAAAAAGTTATTAACTACAAACTTTTCACTGTGTGTTAATAATTCAAGCGCGTAAGAGCATTTGGTGGATGCCTTGGCATAAAGAGGCGATGAAGGACGTGACAGACTGCGATAAGCTCGGACTTGCTGTCAATAAGCTTAATCCGAGATCTCCGAATGGGGAAACCCAATAACTTATAAGTGAATTCATAGCTTATAAGGGCGAACCTAGGGAACTGAAACATCTAAGTACCTAGAGGAAAAGATATTCCGTTAGTAGTGGCGAGCGAAAGCGGATCAGGCCAGTGCTACTTTTTACTAAACCAGAACTGTATGGAAAGGCAGGCCATAGTGAGTGATAGCCTCGTATGGGTAGATAGTAAAAAATAGACATGAGTAGGGCGGGACACGTGAAATCCTGTCTGAATATAGAAAGACCACTTTCTAAGCCTAAATACTACTTTATGACCGATAGTGAACCAGTACCGTGAGGGAAAGGCGAAAAGAACCCCTAGCAGGGGAGTGAAATAGACCCTGAAACCGGATGCTTACAAGCAGTTGGAGCCTCTTTATGGGGTGACAGCGTACCTTTTGTATAATGGGTCAGCGACTTAATCTCATTAGCAAGCTTAAGCCACATAGGTGTAGGCGAAGCGAAAGCGAGTCTGAATAGGGCGATTTAGTTAATGGGATTAGACTCGAAACCGAGTGATCTAGTCATGAGCAGGTTGAAAGTGAAGTAAAATTCACCGGAGGACCGAACCCACTAGCGTTGAAAAGCTACGGGATGACTTGTGATTAGGGGTGAAAGGCCAACCAAACTCGGAAATAGCTAGTTCTCCGCGAAAACTATTTAGGTAGTGCGTCGTGTGAATCTTGTCGGGGGTAGAGCACTGAATGGGCTAGGGGGAAGCAATTCCTACCAAACCTAATCAAACTCCGAATACCGATAAGTCTGCACGGCAGACAGTCCATGGGTGCTAAGGTCCTTGGACGAGAGGGAAACAGCCCAGATCAACAGCTAAGGTCCCCAAATAATGATTAAGTGTGAAAGGGAGTGGGAACTCCAAGACAGCCAGGAGGTTGGCTTAGAAGCAGCCATCCTTTAAAGAAAGCGTAACAGCTCACTGGTCTAATTAAGAGATCCTGCACCGAAAATGTAACGGGGCTCAAATCATTTACCGAAGCTTTGACAATTACTTTGTAATTGGGTAGCGGAGCGTTCTGTAAGCCTGTAAAGGTGATGCGTAAGCATTGCTGGAGGTATCAGAAGTGCGAATGCTGACATGAGTAACGATAAGAAATGTGAAAGACATTTCCGCCGAAATCCTAAGGTTTCCTGCGTAAAGCTAATCTGCGCAGGGTTAGTCGGCCCCTAAGGCGAGGGCGAAAGCCGTAGTCGATGGGAAGTAGGTTAATATTCCTGCACCAGCTGGTAGTGACGGATGAAGTAAATTGTAAGTTCTTACTGGATTGAACTTGCAGTGAATTTGTCCCTGGAAATAGCTCCAGCATTAGACCGTACCAAAACCGACACAGGTAGGAGGGTAGAGAATACCAAGGCGCTTGAGAGAACTATGTTGAAGGAACTCGGCAAATTACACTTGTAACTTCGGGATAAAAGTGACCTGCTATTGGGCAACCAGTAGGAGGTGGCACAGAAGAGGGGGTAGCGACTGTTTACTAAAAACATAGCACTATGCAAAGTCGAAAGACGACGTATATGGTGTGACGCCTGCCCGGTGCCGGAAGGTTAATAGGAGGGGTGCAAGCCCTGAATTGAAGCCCCGGTGAACGGCGGCCGTAACTATAACGGTCCTAAGGTAGCGAAATTCCTTGTCGGGTAAGTTCCGACCTGCACGAATGGCGTAACGATTTCCCCACTGTCTCCAACATAGACTCAGTGAAATTGAATTCTCGGTTAAGATGCCGAGTAACCGTGGTTAGACGGAAAGACCCCGTGCACCTTTACTGCAGCTTTGTATTGGTATTAGGGAACAGATGTGTAGCATAGGTGGGAGACTTTGAAGGAGTGGCGCTAGCCATTCTGGAGTCACTAGTGAAATACCACTCTTCTGTTCCTTGATGCCTAACCATACACCGTCATCCGGTGTTGGGACCATGCATGGTGGGCAGTTTGACTGGGGCGGTCGCCTCCCAAAGAGTAACGGAGGCGCGCGATGGTAGGCTCAGAACGCTTGGAAACCGTTCGTCGAGTGCAATGGCATAAGCCTGCCTGACTGCGAGACCCACAAGTCGAGCAGAGACGAAAGTCGGTCATAGTGATCCGGTGGCACTTCGTGGAAGGGCCATCGCTCAACGGATAAAAGGTACGCCGGGGATAACAGGCTGATCTCTCCCAAGAGTCCATATCGACGGGGAGGTTTGGCACCTCGATGTCGGCTCATCGCATCCTGGGGCTGAAGCAGGTCCCAAGGGTTTGGCTGTTCGCCAATTAAAGCGGTACGCGAGCTGGGTTTAGAACGTCGTGAGACAGTTCGGTCCCTATCTGCCATGGTTGTGGAAGCTTGAGAGGATCTGCCCTTAGTACGAGAGGACCGGGGTGGACGTACCTCTGGTGTACCTATTGTAGCGCCAGCTGCATCGTAGGGTAGCTATGTACGGAATGGATAACCGCTGAAAGCATCTAAGCGGGAAGCCAACCTCAAAACTAGGCTTCGTTATAGGATCGTGGAAGACTACCACGTTGATAGGCTGGGTGTGGAAGTGTGGTAACACATGAAGCTAACCAGTACTAATAATCCAATGCTTGAATTACAATACACAGCGAAAAGTTTTAACTGTAATGTTATAAAGAGTTTGTGGCGGTCATAGCGGAGTGAAAAAACCCGATCCCATTTCGAACTCGGTCGTGAAGGCCTCCAGCGCCGATGGTACTTAGTCTTAAGGCTTGGGAGAGTAGGACGCCGCCTATTTATTATTTAGTAATACATATTTACAGATTGTCGTCTGAAATAATTTTTTTAGACTCATTGTCCACTACAACATAATTCTGATAAAATTTTAACTTGGGTTTCGAATATCTATTTGTGATCCATTCGATTCTTTCATCATCGAACCATCTTTGTGCGTTTAACATATTATCAAAACAATATATACCTCCTGCAATATTGTTTTTAAGGTCTGAAATATAATTTTTTCTTATCAAACCAGGTGTGGTTTTGTAAATTGGAGCTGTCTCTAAAAATTTTCCCCTTAGTACCTTTTCTGTTAAAGAAGAGTCTATTTTAAAAGTTACTTCGACAATGATCATTTAGTAAAAAGTGGTAGCCTCGGGCGGACTCGAACCGCCACGGGAATAAATCCCACTGGATTTTAAGTCCAGACTGTCTACCAATTCCAGCACGAGGCCATGTTAAAATTGTTAGTCGAATTTAGATGATTGCTTAAGTTTTTCAATACTTTTATCAATTTAAATAGTCTAGATTGTCTACGATATCATCATATTTATATTTACCAAAAATTAGACCATAAAATAAATCATAGTTTTTATTTTCTAAGGAATAATTTGGTTTGACTACATTTTTATTTTTATTTTCTAAAATATTTTTGTAATTGTCAGGTAAATCATCTTCAATACTTCTTAATTCATTAATTGATAACGGACTTAACTGGATGTTAAAATCTCTAAAGGCCTTTAGCCTTACCTCTTCATCAATTAGATAGCACAAAAGTCCTGAACCTTGAGAGTTGTTTAAATAGGCGCTAAATCCATAAAAAGACAAAGGTTTACTCTCTATATTTTTTACAAAAACTCCCTCATCGTTATCCCAAATATATTTACTCTTTGGAAAAAGCTGAAAACTTCTAAATTCAATATTTTTATTGAGTAAAATCCCATCACTAAATAACGTATAAACATTCTCTGAGTTTTCATAAGAGTTGAAAACTTCTAGGAAGTTATTATTAACGATATTTTTGTTAAGATTTTGATATGTTTTTGAAAATAAATCTGCAGTTAACTCAAATGATAAACTATTTACATTAATAGATGGTTGCTCCAGATGATATATTATTAAATTAATTATATTTTCTTTAGTTTTAAAGCTCATTCCCAGTGTATATTTTATTGGATTATATAATTCTGAAAATTCCTCAAAATTTAATTTTTCATAATCATCTTGGCTTAATAATATAAATGTATCTAAATCTAGGGGAAAAATATTTCCCATAACTTCAACTTCATTGTCATTATAAAAACTTAAAACTTTATTAGGTATCTGAGTTTGATTTAAACTTAACTTAGCTAAATCTCTAAATTCTCCAAATATAATATCAAATTCATTTGCATTTTGATTAACTTCGTTAATTGTAAATTCTACATCATTAATTAAGGAGTACTCACCGAGTGCATAATATAAGTAATATTTATAATCTATGTAATTATTTTCGATAAACCCGATATTCAATTCTTTTTTTATAAAACATTCATTAGCAATAGAATTTTTTTGAAAAATAAGTAATAAAAAAAAAATTAAGAAGACTTTTGATTTGTTAGGAAATTTCACTTAATTAGTGGGATTTAAACATTTCTTTATAAACACGCTCTTCAATTTTATGATCATTATCAAATAACAAAGGTATTTCCATACCCTCGGACATCTCAATTTCAACAGAAATAACATCTTTAGCTTCAATATGATCAGCATGAACTACTATTGGTCTTTTTGATGGATTATTATTAATAATTTTAATTTTTGCATTATCTTTTAATAGGCCTCCACGCCAATGTCTAGGACTATAGGCACTTACAGCAGTTAGAGCTACAACATTGCTTCCAAGTGGAATAATCGGTCCTGAAGCAGAGTAATTATACCCTGTGCTACCTGCTGCTGTTGATAATATTACACCATCACAAACAAGCTCTTCTATTCTTACTTCGTTATCTATCATAATTTGAATTTTTGCAGCTTGATATTTTTCTCTACGAATACTGATCTCATTAATCGCAATAGCTTTAATTTCTTGTCCTGTGGGATTTAAAGTTTTCATTACTAAAGGTCTTAATTTTGTTAATTGAGCGTTATTTAGTCGTTCCTCTAATCCATCAAGTTTGTAATCATTCATCAAGAATCCGACAGATCCAAAATTCATACCGTAAATTGGCTTGTTAAGTTTCATATAATTATGAAGTGACTTTAATATAAAACCATCACCTCCAAGTGCTACAATAAAATCTGCCTCTTCAGGCTCGTAATTACCGTATTTTTTTATAAGTTTCTCTTGAGCTTCAATATTCTTTTCAAGAGGAAAAGAAACAAAACATATTTTCATTTATTAACCCCCAGTCTCATTCATATAACGATTAACATATCCCTCAAAATTATCTTTTTGAATTTCAAAGTTATGTGCTTTTGGTTTAATTGACATGGCATATTCTATCAAAGCAATAATATCATTTTTTGTT
>CACJQJ010000012.1 GCA_902595525.1 uncultured Alphaproteobacteria bacterium
AATTGAAAAAGGAGCAGGAGTACTATCAGGATTTACAGATAAATCTTATAAAGAGTCTGGCGCTACAATGACAACGTCAAAAGAAGTTTTAAAAAATTCAGATATTCTCATCAAAGTGAATTGCCCATCAAGTGAAGAAGCAAAACAAATGAATAGTAAATCAATGCTTATTTCTCAAATAAGTGTCCAAAACAATCAGGAAAGTATAAAAGTATTGAATGCACGGAAAATTACCGCATTTGCATTAGAATTAGTTCCAAGAATTACACGAGCTCAAGATATGGATATTTTATCATCTCAAGCCAATTTGGCAGGATATCACGCTGTTATTGATGCAGCACAAGAGTTTAACAGAGTATTACCTTTGTTCATGACAGCTGCAGGTAAAGTTACCCCAGCAAATGTATTAGTCATCGGTGCTGGTGTTGCTGGTCTTCAGGCAATAGCAACAGCTAAGCGACTTGGCGCAATAGTTTACGCAACAGATGTTAGAATAGCATCCAAGGAGCAAGTTGAGAGCCTTGGTGGAAAATTTGTGATGGTAGAGGATGAAGAGTCAAAAAATGCTGAGACAAAAGGTGGTTATGCCAAAGAAATGAGCATCGAATATCAAAAAAAACAAGAAGCCCTTTTAGCAGAGACTTTAAAAACTATGGATATTGTCATATGTACTGCTCAGATTCCTGGAAGGAAAGCACCACTAATTCTCAAGAAAGAAATGTTAGATAATATGCAAACAGGCTCTGTTATCGTAGATTTAGCTGTCGAATCTGGAGGAAATTGTGAATATAGCCAAGTTGGTAAGGTGGTATCAAAAAATGGCTTAAAAATTGTTGGACATGCAAATGTACCAGGGAGAGTTGCGAACAATGCTTCTAGCTTATATTCAAAAAATGTATCGAATTTCCTAAAACTCATGAATTTTGAGGATAAGAAAAAATCAATGATTAATAAAAGTGATGAAATCATTAAAGCGACAATGATTTGCCATGCTGGAAAAATACTAATTAAGTAAAAGGAGAAAATATGTCTGAAATTTCAAATCAATTAGATAGCTTGTCATATAAGGCACAGCAGCTTGCTAATGAGGCTAGTCAACTTGCATCGAGCGTGGTTGAGACATCCGGTGGTCATAGTGATTTTATTATTTTTGGTATAACAGTTTTAGTTTTAGCATGTTTTGTTGGGTATTATGTTGTTTGGTCTGTAACCCCAGCTCTTCATAGCCCTTTGATGGGCGTTACAAACGCTATTTCCTCAGTAATTATAGTCGGAGCTCTATTAGCGGCAGGCCCTATAGACAGTAACATATCTAAATATTTTGGTTTAGTTGCGGTTGGTTTAGCCGCTGTAAATATATTTGGAGGCTTTGTTGTAACAAATCGAATGCTTTCCATGTTTAAAAAGAAACAATAGGTAGATAAATGTCAACATTAACAACTGCAGCATATTTAGTCTCATCTGTCTTATTTATACTTTCTTTAAGAGGACTGTCACATCCATCTACTGCTAGAAGAGGTAATTTTTTAGGAATTTTAGGGATGACTATAGCCATAGTCACAACATTATCTAATCCTGGTGTGCTCAGTTACAAAGAAATCGGAATAGCATTTTTGATAGGTGGTTTGATTGGAACATCCATTGCAGTCAGGATTCAAATGACAGCATTACCTCAGTTAGTTGCGGCTTTTCATAGTTTGGTAGGATTAGCTGCAGTTTTTGTTGCTGCTTCTGCATATTACAACCCTAGTGCATTTAATATTGGTACCGTTGGATCTATTCCGATAGGAAGTCTAATTGAAATGTCAATTGGAACAGCAATAGGAGCTGTTACTTTTACAGGATCTATCATAGCTTTTGGAAAACTCCAAGGTTTTGTCTCGGGAAATCCTTTAGTTTTTAAAGGTCAACATTTTATTAATTTACTTTTGGGTCTTGGAATTATTGCTTTAATTGTTAAGTTTTGTATTGATCAAAACCAAGAATTATTCTGGCTTATCGTTTTTGCCTCATTTGTTATCGGGGTACTTTTAATTGTTCCAATCGGTGGAGCGGATATGCCCGTTATTGTTTCAATGTTAAATTCATATTCTGGATGGGCAGCTGCTGGAATTGGGTTTACCCTGTCAAATAACTTATTGATTATTACAGGAGCTCTTGTTGGGTCATCAGGAGCTATTTTGAGTTACATTATGTGTAAGGGAATGAATAGATCCTTTTTAAACGTTTTACTTGGAGGATTTGGTGGTGAACAAGCAGCTAGTGCTGGTGGAGTCAAAGATGATCGTCAAGCAAAACAAGGTAACGCTGCTGATGCTGCTTTTATGATGAAAAATAGCAAAACAATAATCATTGTTCCTGGTTATGGAATGGCTGTTGCTCAAGCACAACACGCACTGAGAGAGATGGGTGATTTACTCAAAGCAGCAGGTGCAGAAGTAAGATATGCAATTCATCCTGTAGCTGGAAGAATGCCGGGACACATGAACGTGTTACTTGCAGAAGCAAATGTTCCTTATGATGAAGTTCTAGAACTTGATGAAATTAACAGAGATTTCTCTGAGACTGATGTTGCATTTGTGATTGGTGCTAATGATGTAACTAACCCAGCTGCAAAAACTGATAAGACGAGTGCCATTTATGGTATGCCTATTTTAGATGTTGAAAATGCTGGTCAAGTATTTTTCGTTAAGAGAGGTATGGCTAGTGGATATGCAGGTGTTCAAAATGAATTGTTTTTCAGAGACAACACCTTGATGCTATTTGGAGATGCTAAGAAAGTTTGTGAAGATATAATTAAAGGGCTAGAGAACTAGTCGAATTTCTTCTTACGCATAAGTTTTTTAAATCTTTTAATTGATTCGGCTTTTTCGCGAAGCTTTCTTTCTGATGGTTTTTCATAATTTTTTCTTAACTTTAATTCTTTAAAAATACCCTCTCTTAAAAGCTTTTTTTTGAGTACGCGTATAGCAGCCTCAACATTATTATCTCTGACTTGAACTTCTATTGCCAATCTAGTAACCTCATAAAGGCGTAATTTATATATAAATATGAAGTCAAAGCAAGAAAAATTAGCTAACTTATTTATCAACGAAGTACCCAAATTTGGTTGGTCTAGAGAAACTCTCTTACAATGTGCAAAAAAGCAAAGAATTTCAACATCTGTTCTAGCAAAATTATTTCCATCTTTTGAATATGATGTCTTAAAATTCATAATTGCTCAAAATAACATTCAAGTTGAGAAGAATTACAACTCCTTCAACAACTCACGATTAAAAACTAGAGATAAAATTAAAACAATCATGGAGTTAAAATTTGAAAATAACAGTCATCTCAAAAAAGCATTGCCAGAAATGCTAAAATTTCTTTTGAGACCTGGTAACATATTAATGTCCATTAAAATGCTTCATGAAAATAGTGACTTTATATGGAGTTTATCTGGTGATAAATCAAATGATTTTAGTTACTACTCAAAGCGAGGTTTGCTTTCAATGATTTATCTTGCCACATTAATTTATTGGCTTAACGACAAGTCAGAAAAAGATATTGCTACCAAAAACTTTATCAGCAAATCAGTTGATGGAATAGTTGATGGGGTTTCAAGACTCAAACAACTAAGCATATTAAAGAATTTAGCTGAAAACTTCATGTCAAGATACGCTTCAAAAAGAACATCTTAATCTAATAAATTTTCTTCATCTAATATTTTAATTCATTATAATGGTTTTATAACTTAGGAGGATTGATGAATTTGCAGAAAACTATAACGCCTATTGATAATTCTATCTACCTAGAGAGAGAATTAGCCTCAGATAGTAAAATTAATTCAGTCATAGATAAAGCATCAACAAGTTTTGAAATTTGGAAAAACACATCTCTTGATGACCGAATTAATATTGTTAATAAATTTATTGATAACTTAATCGATCTCAAAGATGAAATATCAAAGGAAATTTGTTGGCAAATTGGAAGGCCTATATCTCAATGTGCAGGAGAATTAAGAGGCTTTGAAGAGCGCTCAAGACACATGGTAAATATTGCCAAAGACTCATTACAAAATCTTCCAGCCACTCAAAACGAAGAATTTGACAACTATATATACAAAACACCTCTTGGGGTGATTTTTGTAATGGCTCCATGGAATTATCCGATTATTACTGCAACTAACACAATTGTTCCTGCTATAATTTCAGGTAATAGTTTAATATTAAAACATTCATCTCAAACACCAAGATGTGCAGAACTAATTTTTCAAGCTTTTGAAAATACGGGGATACCTGAAAATGTTTTCCAATTTATTCATACTAATCATAAAGCTTGTGAAAAAATAATCTCTGACTCAAGAATAGCTCACGTTGTTTTTACTGGCTCTGTAAGAGGAGGTCAGGAGGTAAAAAAATACATAGGAACACGATTTATTAATGCTGGTCTAGAATTAGGAGGGAAAGATCCTGCCTACGTTAGAGCAGATGCTGATTTAAAACACGCAATTGAAAACCTTGCAGACGGCGCACTATTTAATTCTGGTCAATCTTGTTGTGGTATAGAAAGAATTTATGTAGATAAAAAAATTTATAAAGAATTTATAGATGGCTTTAAAAGCATTACTGAAAATTATAATTTAAACGATCCCTCAAAACCTGATACAAATTTAGGCCCTGTAGTAAGACAATCAGCAGCTAATTTTATTAGAGCTCAAATAAATGAAGCAGAGAGCAACGGAGCAAAACGTCTTATTGATGAGAGTAAATTTACAATATCCAAAGAAGATAATTGTTATGTTAGCCCTCAAGTAATGGTTGATGTCAATCATGATATGAGATTCATGATGGAGGAAACTTTTGGTCCTGCTGTTGGAATTATGCCCGTAGATGATGATAAACAAGCAAAAAATTTGATGAATGATAGCCCTTATGGACTAACTGCATCTATTTGGACAAAAGATTTGGAGTTTGCTAAAGAATTTGGAAAAAATGTTCAAACAGGTACTTTCTTCATGAATAGATGTGATTACTTAGATCCGGCTCTTGCATGGACTGGCGTAAAAGACACTGGTATCGGTTGCTCACTTTCAGTATTAGCATTTGATCAATTTACAAGACCACAGAGTTTTCACATGCGCAAAGTAGTTTAGAGCGTTGGGCTACATAGTTATTAATAAAATGTTAAAATATTTCATTATTTAGTTTTTGATTATGAGCATTACTTTTAAAGAATTAGAAAAAAAAATAAAATCAAAAGAGATTGATACTGTTTTAGTATCTCTATCCGATATGCAAGGTCGACTAGTGGGAAAAAGAGTAACAGGTAAGGCTTTTTTAGACTATGTTCACAAAGAAACTCATTTTTGTGACTATCTTTATACGGTTGATATGGATATGTACACAGTTCCCGGATTTAAATCATCCTCTTGGGAGACTGGGTACGGAGATATGACTGTTAAGCCTGACCAAAGAACCATCAAAGTTTTACCATGGTTAGAGAAAACAGCTTTAGTTCTCGGCGATGCTTTTCAACATGATGGAAAGACTCCTGTTTCGCATTCCACAAGACAAGTTTTAAGAGAGGCAATTATAAAAGCAAATAAAATGGGATTTGAGCCGATGTTAGGTTCAGAATTAGAATTCTTTCTTTTCAAGCAAACTTATGAAGATATACACTCTAGTTATTATAAAAATTTAAAAGAAACATCATGGTACATAGAAGATTATATGATATTTCAAACTTCAAAAGAGGAGCCTTTTAACCAAGAGTTAAGAAATAGTTTATTAGACTCCGGTATATATGTTGAATGCACTAAAGGGGAAGCCTCACCTGGTCAACAAGAAATTAATGTAGTTTTTACTGATGCTCTTAGTATGGCAGATAACCATATTTTAATTAAAAATGCAGCAAAAGAGATTGCTTTTAAACATAATCGTGCTGTTAGTTTTATGGCAAAATACAAACAAGATTTCTGTGGAAGTTCCTGCCATATTCATAATTCTTTATTCGATAAAAAAACAAAAAAAAATATTTTCTCTGATACCAAAGACAAATATGGAATGTCTAAAATTTTTAAAAGCTATGTAGCTGGACAAATTTTATTTTTGAGGGATCTATCTATTTTTTTAGCTCCTAACGTAAATTCTTATAAAAGATTTCAAGAGTCCTCTTTTGCTCCTACTTCTGCCGCCTGGGGAATTGACAATAGGACTGCTGGATTTAGATTAGCAGGACATGGAAGTTCAATAAGAATTGAATGCAGAGTTCCTGGGGCAGATGTTAATCCCTACCTTGCTTTTGCTGGATTGATTCAAGCAGGTCTGTATGGAATTGAGAATAAATTAGAACTTGAAGAGCCATTATCCGGAAATATATATCAAAATAGAAAGGCAAAAAATGTTCCAGGTACACTTTATGAAGCAATTGAACTCGCTAAAAAATCAAAATTATTACCAAAGATTTTCCATTCAGATGTTTTAGACCACTATATTCATGCTGCAAAATGGGAGCAGAGTGAATATGATAAGTCTGTAAATGACTGGGAGCACCGTCGTTATTTTGAGAGAGGATAAATAGGGTTATATATGCAAAATATGAATTGGAATTATCCAACAAACGTTTGGTTTGGAGTTGATAGATCAAAAGAAATACAAGAAGCTTGTGATACTTTAGGTATTAAAAATCCTTTAATTGTCACAGATCCTGGATTATTACAAACATCAATTATTGATGAAATCAATAGTGGTCTCTCATCTAATACACAAATTTACAGTGATGTTCAAGGAAACCCAACTGGTTCAAATGTAACTAATGGTGTAAAAGTTTTTTTAGAGGGTAACCATGACGGAGTAATAGCCATAGGTGGCGGATCTGGAATGGACGCTGGTAAAGGAATAGCATTCTTAGCGCATCAATCAAGACCACTTTGGGATTTTGAAGATATTGGAGATTGGTGGACAAGAGCAGACTCAAGTGTAGTTAAACCTATAATAGCTATACCTACCACTGCAGGAACAGGTTCCGAAGTGGGAAGAGCAGCTGTCTTTTTAAATGAGGAAAATCATAAAAAGAAAATAATTTTTCACCCAAAAATGTTACCACAGATTGCAATACTAGACCCATCTTTGACATTAAATTTGCCAAAAAGTATTACTGCTGGAACAGGAATGGATGCATTGGCACACTGTATTGAAGCTTATTCATCCCCTTTTTATCACCCAATGGCAGAGGGCACAGCTTTAGAGGGACTAAGACTAGTTAAAGAAAATATTCAAGAGGTTTATCATAATGGAAATAATGTTGAAGCAAGATCGCATATGTTAGTTGCTTCGATGATGGGTGCAGCTGCATTTCAAAAGGGTCTAGGCGCAATTCACTCTGTTACACACCCAGTAAATTCCTTATACAAGACTCATCATGGAACAACAAATGGTACAGTTATGCCATTTGTTTTGAATTATAACCGCAGCACTATTGAAGAAAAATTCACTAGATTGGCAAACTTTCTAGATATTAAAAATGGATTCGAGGGGATTGTAGATTGGATTATTGAATTAAAAAAAGAAATGGAGATACCTGAAACACTCAAAGATATGGGCGTTAATGAGGGAGATGAGGTTAAATTGGCGCCATTAGCTCAAGAGGATCCAAGTACCGGAGCTAATCCACAAAAGATGACAGTAGAAAGATTTCAAGAATTAATATTAAATTGTATTTCCGGAAAATATTAAATTTTTAGAAATTGTTGGTGCGCTTTTTTTGAAATTGATGCAACAACATCACCATTTGATTGAAAATTTAGCGGATTTCCTTTCCAATCACTTATTATACCACCGCTCTCTTCTACAATGTTAACTAAAGGAATATAATCATAAGGTTTTAGGAAAGACTCTACTACTAAAGGTATTCTTTTTTCAGCTAAAAGTCCGTATTGCACACAATCACCACCAAAGGTTGCATATTTAGTTTTTTTAATCAAAGCATTATATTTTTTATTTTTATTATTTGATTTGAAAGCAGTCATTCCAGATGTACTAAAATATAAATTAGATAAGTTTAGATTATTTTGAGATTTCTTAATTTTTTTTCCATTACAATAAGCACCATTATCTTTAACTCCAATCCATGTTTTTTTTATATCAGGACAGTTAATAATTCCAATTACGGGCGATCTATCAATACACAAAGAAATTAATGTGCCAAAATTACCATTTCCATTTATAAAATTTTTAGTTCCATCTATCGGATCAATTACCCATACAAATGGAGAGTTATTTGATTTATTTTTGTATTCCTCACCATATATATCGTGACCTGGGTATTTTTTAATAATCATAGATCGTAATTCTTTTTCAATTTTCATGTCAATTTTAGTTACTGGTGATTTATCTGATTTGAAATTTATTTTTAGACGATTAGAGGGTGTTTTTCTTATTATTTTCTCTGACTCATTTACAAGTTTTTTAGCAAAGTTTAAATATGGAGATAAATCTTTTAGTTTTAAAGGCATTCACAAAATATATAGAAAAAAAGCATTACTACTAATAATTTTTAATTTAAGCTATTTTTAAGCTTCTGAAAAATAATCTCAAAATTTTCTGATGTCTGAGCGCCATTTATTACAATTTGTTTATTTATTATAAATGTAGGAACGCTATTTATGCCCATCTTTCTAGCTTGAATTTCTTCATTGGCAAGTGGTTCAATATTGTCTTGATCTGACAAATAACTTTTAAAATCTTCAGCGCTAATTTTATGCTTAATAGCTATATCTAACAATACATTGGGGTCACCTATGTCTTCACCGTTTAAAAAATAAGACTCAAATAAACTATCTAAAACATTTTCTTGTATACCCTGTTTATATGCTAAAGCTAAAAGTCTATGTGAATTAAAGGAATTAGGAGTTGTCATAATAGAGTCAAAGTTAAAATTAATACCCTCTACAAGTCCTTCATCATATATATTGTCATAGATCGTCTTTGCTGCATCAGCACTTCCAAATTTGGAAATTAAATATTCTTGCCTGTCCATTCCATCAGGCGGTATTCCTGGATTTAATTGAAAAGGCCTCCAAGTTTGTTTGAATTTTATATCTTTATGATTACTAATAGCTTTTTCTAATCTTTTTTTACCAATATAGCACCATGGGCAAACAGTATCTGAAAATATATCAAGTTCTATCATAAATTTATTTCAATATTCATGACATAAAAAAATTATAATTCATAGTCATTAAAATTAAAAAATCTGATAAAATCAAATATGGGAGATTCATATGATAGGAAATTTTAACGGAATATTTTATTTAGTAATTTTTTTAATTATTTTAGTGATGAATGCTTTTTACGGTTATAACTGTTTGTTTAATACCAAAAACTTCATAAGCAAATATGGTATTGATGTGACAGCTGCATTTTTTGCTAGGTTTGCTGGTGCTGTAATTGTAGGTGCTGTTTTAATGCAGTTATACATTTTATTTAGAGGCACAGAGGCTACATGGGCTTTTTTTAATTTTATGTTTATAATCATGACCATTATCGCAATATCAGCTTTTTATACTGGTGAGATTGATAAATTAGGAAGAACTGACCAATATTCAAGAGAGGGATGGCTATCTACAGGAGGTCTAGCAATAGGTTGGGCTATTCTTTGTTTTGGATTGTCAGATAAAATTTATATTTAGCGATTTCTTATAAAATAAATAAAAATTAAAGACGTTAAATACATTATAACACTGTATGTAGCAGCCGGTATTATATACAGCCCACCACCAAAAACACTTGTGCCAACAAAAATTGCTAATGTTCCATTTTGAAGTCCACACTCTATTGAAATAGCTTTTTGTTGTGAGGTTCCTGTGCCAAAAACCTTTGCCCAGTAAAAAGCGATTATCATCATCAATAAATTAAGAGAAAGGACAACCAATCCTGTTTGCGCAAAATATTCAATTAAATTTTCTCTCTCAGCTAAAATAGCTCCAATTAAAACTAAAATAAATAAAGCAGTTGAAAGTATTCTAGCAAACCTCTCAATTCTCTTAGTTAAAAAGGACATACTAGCTCTAAATATCATTCCGATTAAAACAGGTAATGTCACAATCAAAAACATACTTATAGCTATTCCTGTAAGTGAGATTGAGCCTAAAGAATTGTCTGAAATTAATCCCATTGATATCCCCAAAACTATTGGTATAGAAATTACACTAAAAAGGCTCATCACTGCAGTTAAAGATATTGATAGAGCAACATCCCCTTTAGCAAAAGATGTAAGAATATTAGAAGTTACTCCACCTGGAGCTGCAGCAATTAATATTAAACCTATAGCAAATTCAGGTTGAAGTGGCCAAACTAAAATAATTATTAAAGCAACTATAGGTAGAAAAATTAATTGGCTAATTAAACCTATAATGAAATTTTTAGGTGCCTTTACTACTCTAGCAAAATCTGAAAATGTCAACCCCAAGCCTAGAGTGAACATAATAAAAGCTAAGGCTAAAGGAAGAATTACATCAGTTATGAAATTCATAGATAAATATTAGCAAAAACTTAAAATAATCATATCTCATAACCAAGGCTTTTTTCCTCTAAATCAATCAATTCTTCAGGATACCCCTCAGCTCTAAATGCTGTATTATATTTATTTTCAAGCCTTTTAACTACCATTGACGACCATGCACGATCACCAAACCTCTTTCTTGCATCTTCAATAATATCAAGAACTAAAGGTGAAATTTCTAACTCTACACCAAGTTTTGTGGCGAGATTCTGAAAAAGTCTTACATCTTTCTCAACTAAGTCCATTGTAAAATTTATATTATATGAACCGCTTAATATTACCTGACTCTCAGTTTCATGGACAAATGAGTTACCTGAGGATGCTGCAATTCCTTTGTATGTTTTATTCAAATCAAGATTTGATTTACTGGCTACAGCCCAAGCTTCTCCTAATGCAACTAAGTGAACAGTAGCCAAATAATTAGTTATAACTTTAAGAATAGATGCGCTTCCAAAGTCTCCCGTGTACAAAATTTTTCGACCAAGACATTTTAACACTGGCATAGATTTATTAAATCCCTCTCTACTACCTCCAACAAAAATAGAAATGTTACCGGTTGCAGCCCTATGACAACCCCCACTTACTGGGGCTTCTAAAGCTATTGCATTTTTCTGCTGAATTAATGATGCGTGTTTTTTTAGCTGATCATTTTCAGTTGTACTCATCTCAATCCAAATTTGACCTTTTTGTATTGTGTCGATAATACCATCTTTGGACTCTAAAACTTCCGCACATATCTCTGGTGAGGGAAGACAAGTGATTAAAATATCAGAACTTATAACAAGATCTTTTATTGACTCGGTTTTATTTGCACCCTTTAATCCAAATTCATTCATTAACTTGCTATTTTTATCTAAAACCGATAATTGAAAATTATTTTCTAAAAGGTTGCTTGCAAGTTTCCCTCCCACATTACCTAATCCAATAAAACCTACTCTCATGTGCTCTCCTTTGTTTATTTAAAAAATAATATTAGTTAATTTTTCAATGTTAATATTAAATAATTTTTATAAGATCAATCAATGTCTATATATCTCAAAACTGAAAAAATTATCCCCGATTGGACTGATTATAACGGTCATATGAATTTGGCTTTCTATATTCACTTATTTGATCAAGGATGGGATGTATTATTAGATAGGTTTCAAATGGGAGGAGAGTCAGCAAAAAATGAAAAAAGATCAACATTTGCTGTGGAGTCTCATACTAAATATATCCAAGAGGTAAAAGAAGGAGATGAAGTTGATATTAACTTATTGTTTTTAGACCGTGATAAAAAAAGATTTGTATATCAATTGGAAATTGTGAGTAAAAGTGGAAATTTTAGAGCTGCTACATCAGAAGTTTGCTCTCTTTATGTGGACTTAAGTATCCGCAAAGTCATTGAAATGGAAGACTATAAAATAAAGTTAGTGGATGATTACATATCTAAAAATAAAAATAAATTTTCACCAATAGAATTTTATTTGCTAGATAAATTAAAAAAGTAAATGAGATTTAATATTGTTGGATGATGAAAGCACCCAATTTTAAGTTACCAAGTACATCAGGGATATTTCAATTGAGTGATAATCTTGGCAAGCGTATAATTTTGTATTTTTACCCTAAAGATCATACAAAAGGTTGCTCTATAGAAGCGAATGATTTTAACAATTCTCTTAAAATTATAAATGAAAATAATGCGATCGTTGTAGGTGTATCTAAAGATACAATTGAAAGTCATCAAAAATTTAAAGAAAAAAATAAATTAAAATTTGAATTATTGTCTGATGAAAAAACTATTGTTCTAAAAAAATACAATGCATGGGGATTAAAAAAATTTTTAGGAAAAGAATATTATGGGATAATAAGAACTACGGTATTAATAAATGAAAAAGGAAAAATTCTAAAAACCTGGAGTAATGTCAGAGTAAAAAATCATGTTCAAAATGTAATTAATGAACTATTAAATTCAAAATAAGAAAAAACTTACTCACAAATTATAAACAGAAAAATTTATTTTTTTAGTTTTTGATATTGCCATAAAAAATTAATTATTTTATGTTAATAAATGTAGAGGGTAGGAAACTTCCCAAAACAAAGGAAAGGACCAAAGTAGTAGAGGCTACGAAGAGGGAAACCAAAGCGGAGTCGAGACAACAGAGGTCCTTTTCTACTTCTGAGTAATTTTCTATTATTTCTCAATGTTTTTTTAGAGTGTTACCTAATTTGTAAAAAATTGACGCAAATTTGTCACACAAAATTTATTTCATAATAATTTAATTAATTGAGAATAAATTAAATTTTTTCTAATCTAAAGTTATGAAAATTTTTCTTTCAATTTTGATATTGCTACCAAGCTTATGTTTTCCACTAACCTTCAAAAAAGATGGCTCAATTATTTCTAGCTCGGGCGAGATTCAAAGAGAAAGTATCGCAGTAAGATATCAAAAAGCTTTAGAGCAGTATAATAATGGTGATGAAATTACTGACTGGCCCACTGTCAAAAAAACAAAAAATGGAAAATTTATTGGAAAAAATGGTTACTTTGGTGAAAAAATTCTTGAAGAGGGAGCTCCTTTGTTAAGTCTTGAAAATATTAGAGGTGTTTCTAAAGAAAAAATATTTGAAACAATAGCTATTCAAAATGGATTTCAAAAAGTAGAGTTTTTGAATATCAGTCTTATTGTCAATTCTAATGAGGAGTTTCGAATTAAAAATTCTATTCCAAATGAACAGTATCTTGAACTTAAAAAAAATTTCTCCAATTTCTTAGCGATTGATCCTGCAACAGGTATGGCTCCAATAGCTTTAGAAAGTGAGGGTTTAGGAAATATGATTGATGACTCTGAAATAGAATTAAATGGAGTAGAATTAACAGACTCTCTCGAAGTTATAGCAGAAAAACTTAACCTGGACTCAAGTCTTGTTACCAGTCGTGCGATGGCTGAAACATTATCCTCGGTAGCATCTAATGTTACTGATGAAATTATCTCAGGCCCAACTTCTGAACCAGGGTATCAAGCAATTGATCCCAATACAGGCGAGGCACCCAAGCCTTAGATATGAGTTATTTTCATATTAAATAAATTTTTTGACACTAAATTCACACACAAAAAGTTTCTTTAGTAATTAACCATGAAAAAGTATTTAAAAATATGGTGCCGCCGAGAAGTATTGAACTTCCAACCCCACCCTTACCAAGGATGATATCAAAGAAAAAAACACTGCAAAACAATAATTATAAATTCTAAAATTATTAAATTTTTCTTTGCAGTGTACCCAAAAATGTACCCAACAAAATTTATTTTTTAATTGTCCATCCTTGTTTTTGTAGAGCATTAATTAATATTTCTAATCTTTTATCTCTAGACATTTCAGGTTTTATTTCAGTGAGAAATATATTTTTTGAACCTGTATCTTTCTCTCTTTGTTTAATAAAGTCCTCTTTAGATTTTACCTTATAGATTTTGGTATTTTGTTCTGACATTATTAACCTCTTTTCTTTTATTCACTGTCCTTATATTTTTTCCAAAAATTATTCCTGTTTTATACTTTAGTCTGACTAAATCTTCAGGTTTTCTAGCAATTATACTTTTTATGACTCTAACCATTTTTACCATCCTTTGGCTTATTGGTGGCATTTAAAAACTTTTTAAGTTTATGATTGAGTAATGGTTTTCGATAAACTTGAATATAAGAACGATGAATGGGTAGCCCTAATTCTTTCCATTCTTTCATTGTTAATCTTTTAATTGGCATTGTTAACCTCCCTTTGGTTTAAACAAGGCAACTAGTATGGGAAACAAATATTCACCGTTTTAGCTGCATTTATAGAGCACTCGCAATAGGTTCAAATCAGTGCTGAAATAAAAATACAAAATTATATTCAAATAGTAAAGAAAGTTAACTGATGTGTCATGAATCAATATTGTACCCAAATGTGTACCCAAGGAGTATCTGTGAGAAGAGCTTTGATTAATTAACCTTGATAAATATGGTGCCGCCGAGAAGAATTGAACTTCCGACCCCACCCTTACCAAGGGTGTGCTCTACCACTGAGCTACGGCGGCATAACTATTGTTTATAGGGATATTTCTTAACTCTCAAGTATTAGATTTGATTAAGTGTGCTGAAAATGTGCACTTTATATTTCAATGATTAATAACAATAGAGCTAAGAGAGTTTTCATTTTGGTTCTTTCATTTAATTCAAATATCTTAGCTGTATTAATTTTTTAATTCTTTGTTAACTTACCTGACACTGATAGTCATATCCACTTCTTGTAGGTCTCCATAAGTGTCCAACTAAATCATTAGCATATATTTCAAAGACTCTTGCGTTTTCATTGTCTGTTTTATTTAGAGACCAAGGATTATATTTTATTGTCCAAATTTCTACTCTATTTAAAGGTGAATTACATGTTTCACAGTAATATTGATTGGTAAGATTGTTACCATCTTCTATGTACTTTTCTAACTTACCCTCATTAAAGTCTACAATTACGATAATATTTTGTGGGTAGTCGAAAGTTGCGGTATAATTTTTTGAATATTTGCATTGATAAATAATGCTTTCTCCCCAACTCAAACTAGGAATTAACAACAATAGGGCTAAGAGGGTTTTCATATAAAATTAATTCTAATTAAAGATTAATTTTAGCCAACCAAAATGTGCAGAAAATGTGCAAAAATTTCTGAAACTTAATGCACACTTTGGTTTAGCATTACCCAAAAAAACAAGTTTTTGTCGATTTTTGTTCATTATGGTTAAGGAGTAAACTATTACCAAGGGTGTGCTCTACCACTGAGCTACGGTGGCATTTTAAAAATTATAGACTATTAATACATATTAAAAAACATTAACAAAAGACACCCAGCTGTCAGGTATTTAGAGATTTCATAAATAATTTTCCATTTATTATTATTTTGACTCACACGCCATGTGGCAAATGTAATTGCCAAAAAAACAAATGATACAAACCACATTAAATTAGGGTTTTTTGTAAATTCAATAATAACTGACATGATTAATTCACAAGGTAAAACTTATCTACCAGATAATTTATTAACAAGACTAATCCAATCATAAATACCCAATATAGTTTTTTGTTGTTTCTAATAAAGGGTATCCCGATAGCACTGTACCTAAATAATTTATGAAGTACCCATATAATTAAGGGGATTAAAAACAACCAAAAAATAATCTCCCAAATCATTTTCTAAAATTAATTATTCCTTTTTAATAAGACTATCTTAATTTTAATATCTGAACCAAAATCTTTATTGTTTGGAAGATAATTTAAAGGTCTTGATATATAGATCGAGTCAAAATTAGTCAATTTATTCAAGACATTATCAAATTTTAATTCTTTCCATAAATCTACTCTTTGTGTAAATATAAAATAACCATTTTTTGCAAGATAATAAGAAACCAATTTAAAAAGTGATTGGTGATTTTTACAGTATGTCATTGCACCAATAAGACTTACCACACTGTACTTATTTATTATTTGAATTTTATTCTCAAAACTTTTCTTATAAAGATATCTATATTTTCCATTTCTTTTAGATATATCTAATATTTTTTTGGAAATATCTGATCCATCACAAACACAGTCAGGATAAATTTGAAGAAATTTATCAACAAAAAGTCCTGTGCCACATGCTAAATCTAAAATAAATTTTGGTTTTGTTCTGATATATTTCTTTAAAATTTTAACTGATTGTAATGGAGCTTTATAGTTCCATTTATGTAATGTCTCATCATATGAACTAGACCAGTTATCATAATATTTTTCTATGTCTTTTTTGTTACCAATACCTTTAAGAAGAGATTTCATTTAAATTCAAAAACTCGCTAATTTATTATCATTTTCCAATTAATCTTCATCATATTGTAATTTTTGTAAAATGATGATATTTAAATTTTATGGATAATAATAAACCTAAACCTGATTGTGGTTGTTCTTGCTCATGCTGTTGCACTTGTGGCGATGGTTGTTGTCAATAAATAATTTTTAAAAGAACGATTATTCCTAAAATAAAACCGAATATTACGTCCACGTATTTTCCTTTTTTTCTGGCCATTAGATAAAAAGAAATTAAAGCTAGACTAATTACTACAGTGCTCGATAAGTTTGTTACAAAAGAAGAGGGCTCCATTTATTATTCTTCCCATTTAAAACGATCAAAAGATTTAAAAATTTCAAATATTCCTTTTTCCCATTGCTTAGATATGTATTGATAATCGTCATCATTAATTTCAAGAGATTGTTGGTAAACTATTTCTGATAAATTATTTTTATATACAACTAAGTCGATTGGAGGACCAACAGACAAATCTGCTTTCATTGTACTGTCCATACTTATTAACGCACATCTAGCTGCATCTCCAAGATAAGTGTCTGACTTAACAACTCTATCTAATATAGGCTTACCATACTTTATTTCTCCAATGACAAGATATGGTTTGAATTCACTTGATTTAATAAAATTACCCTGCGGGTAAACCAAATATAATTCTGACTCTTGACCTTTTATATGTCCACCAACTATAAAAGTTGACCCTAATTCAATAGTCTCTTGATTAATACCATCTGGTGAGGAATGTTTAACATTTAATCTCCCAATGTATTTTGCGATTTCATTTAAATTAAATAAATTATTTAAATTATTCCCATTTTTATTGTCTTCTAAATCTTTAGTAATCGAGTTAAATACTGCTTGAGAAGTAGCTAAATTTCCTGATGTTAAAATTATTATATTTCTATCAATGCTCTTATGGACATACATTTTTGAGTAAGAGTTAAAGTTATCTAGGCCTGCATTTGTCCTTCTGTCAGATGCAAAAACCATCCCTTCATTTACTTTTATTCCTACACAGTAAGTCACATTTTAATTAAATAGCTAATTTTTTAAAAATACAAACGAATATTTACATACCTTCAATCTAAACTATGCATAACTACTAATAAGCATTTGTAGTATTTTTAAAATGTGAGTATAAATTGGAAAAAATATAACTCTAAAAACAGCTATGATGAGTATTTAACTCCTGAAAAAATTCTAAGGAAAGAAGCTAAAGTAATTTCTAAAATATTAAATAGTTACTCAATCAAAGATTTAGAAAGAATCGAACAAAATTGTCAAAGCACAATAAGTTCTCGCGGCATTAACTTTAAAGTTTACTCAGCTGATAAAAAAGCTGCAGAGGAAAAAAAATGGCCATTAGATATAATTCCTAGGATTATATTGAAATCTCAATGGTTAAAGGTAAGAAAAGGGTTAATACAAAGGTGCAAAGCTTTAAATTTATTTATAAACGATGTATACAATCAAAAAAAAATATTTAAAGACAATATCGTTCCAAAAGATTTAGTATTTAAATCTCAAAATTACTTAAAACAA
This sequence comes from uncultured Alphaproteobacteria bacterium, assembly GCA_902595525.1. The sequence goes on from CACJQJ010000012.1 coordinate 17,931, forward strand.
TGCGAAGGATTTATGCCTAAAAGAAAAATTTGGTCTCATATTTCAGGTATAGATTTAATAAGAAACATTGACGGAAAATTTTTAGTGTTAGAAGATAATCTTCGTGTGCCCTCAGGAGTATCATACATGCTTGAAAATAGAATGGTAATGGGAGAGGTGTTCCCTGAATTATTTACACGTTATAGAGTTTCACCGATCAATCATTATTGTAATAGACTTTATCATTGTATGTTAGATGCCATACCTTATAAAAAAAATAATCCTACTATGGTTGTTTTAACACCAGGAGTTTATAACTCAGCTTACTTTGAACATTCATTTTTAGCACAACAAATGGGAATCGCACTAGTTGAGGGAAAAGATCTTTATGTTGAGGATGATAAAGTTTATGTCAAAACTGTTAAAGGAGGTCTAAGAGTAGATTGTATTTATAGAAGGATTGATGATACTTTTTTAGATCCTAGAACCTTTTTTAAAGGATCGTTATTAGGTGTAGCGGGTCTATACAAATCATACAGAAAAGGCAATGTTGGACTTTTAAATGCCCCTGGTAGTGGTGTAGCTGACGACAAAGTCATTTACTCATATGTTCCTAAAATAATTAAATATTATTTAGATGAAGAGCCTAAATTGGACCAAGTAGAGACATATTTATGTCACAATAAATCCGAGAGAGATCACGTAATATCAAATATTTCAAAAATGATAGTAAAACCAGCCGATGGATCTGGTGGTTATGGAATTATAGTAGGACCTAAATCCTCTAAATCTGAGAGAGAGGCATATATTAGGAAAATTTTACACAACCCAAGAAACTTTATAGCTCAACCTTTAGAAATATTATCAACTACACCGACTTTGCAGGGGAATTTAATTGAACCTCGACATCAAGATTTACGACCATTTATTCTTTCTGGAGGGGAGACATATGTAACTATGGGTGGTTTGACTAGAGTTGCTCTTAAAAAAGGAAGTACAATAGTTAATAGTTCACAGGGTGGGGGTTCAAAAGATACTATGATTGTAGAAGATTAAATTTTATATCTTCTGCTTCACAACTATAGTCTGATTTAAATTTTCAACCTCTAATAATTCCTCATCCCCATTAGTCCATTTAATTTTAATCTTAAACTCATTTTCATTATCTCTAATTCCATAGTGAGCAACAGGCTCCATTTGACATAGATAACCTGATCCTGCATCGATTGTTTTAGAGTGTGTTCTTTCATTTGTGTATAAAGTTACAGTTGCACCCCTTGCAGGTGCCCCATGTATATTTAATGGCCTAACTCTTAAAAAAGGTTTTTTTTCATCACTGTTATATTTAAATAATGTGAGTGGTTGTAATCCTGACTCGCCATGAGAAATCAGGAGTTCAAGTATTCCGTCATTATCTATATCTGCTACTGCCGCTCCTGTTCCAAGACCATTTGGCTCTAGAGCCTGCTCTAGTTTAATTTCTTTAAAAACACCATTTTCAACTATTTTATAAAGTCTATTTGGTTCACCGATGTTATTTAAAAAAACTTCATCGTAACCATCATTATCAAAGTCTGCTGAGATAACTGTCCTAATTCTAGATGGCTCATCAAAAGAGGAAACAGCTATATCTCTAAATTTATAGTCTTCATAAACATAAGCCCTGTGATAGCCTCCCCAATTTCCATTAAGTATGTCAAGTCTTCCTCTATAGAGTATGTCGGATAAAGCAGTACCCCTTCCATTTTGATAAATATCTCTGACATTCATTTGTCCTGCAACATCCAAAAATTTTCCATTTTTATTAAGATATAAGAAATTTGGACCTCTCTCATTTGCTGCGAATATATCCATTTGATCTGTTAATATGTGCCCAGCAACTACAGCTCTTCCACCAGTTATTTCATCTAAGTTAAGACTTACAGCTAAGTCCACAACTCTATCATCAATATATTCGTAAAATCTAGTAGGACCTCCATAGTTAGCAACATATATCCCATAATTGCCTTTACCCTCTCTATCAACACATACGACTGATCTTCCCGCAGTTAAATTTAACTCGTCTTGGTTAATATCTTTTTCAAACAAATCGACTATTTTTTTATCTTCAATATTTAATAATCTATCTGAATACATTTTTTGACCACTGTATGTATCCGTGTTTAAAAAATAAATTTCTTCATGACCATCTTTGTCTATATCACATGCAGCTACACCTATTGTGGATCTGTTAAAATCACTAAAAATATTTTCTTTGATTTTATTTTTGAGACTTTTACCATCAAAACCTAAAGCAAGATTTTCATAACCAAAACCTGTGACTATAAATTCATCAAAACCATCCTTGTCAAAATCAGTAACTGCAACACCATAGCTCAGTCTTGGTTTTTGATCCGGTAGAAGGTTACTAATATCTTTAAAAAAGCTTTTATCAGCAAATGAAGTCATAGAATAAAAAACAAAAAATATTAGACATGAAAAATTGATATGTTTCATACATTTACTACTTAATATTCAATGATCTAGATTTCTATGAGCTGTGTAATTAAGAGAAATGTATTTGAAACAGCCATCATTTAGAATCAATGAATATCTAGTAATTTTTCTTATCCTGTTATTATTTTTGTTTTTACATAAAACATTAAATTCATCAGAAAATACTATAAAAAATGAAGAATATTATTATGAAACACTGCGAGTTAATTGGAGTGATATATTCCCTGATGGAAATAGAAATGCAGCAGGGCCAAAATTTTTTAAGTATTTAATTGATCAAGATCTGAGTTTTGATGATTTTGTTGAATACAACAAAAGATATTGTCCTGTATCTGGATCTCTTATTCGACCAGGATCCGTGCCTGATTTTATCAGTATGACCGAAGATACTACTAATAATAAAACTTGTGGTTATATGTATCGTTGTTGTTGGCCGTGTACATGTGACTCGATGAAATATGCTAAGACTATGAATATTTCACATAAATTTAAGGGGATTGAGGAGCAATTTACTGTTATGACTATTGATAATCCCTGTGGTAAAGAGGAATTTCCACTAGAGGTAAATCGAGATTATTTTTGTGATGGTAATGAAATGAATTTAGATCAGGTTTTTGCAGTTGACCAAAAAATGATAATTGGCTTTTTGCATAATCCAACTACTTGTAATGGTAACGACATTTTAGCTATAAATAGCCATCCCGTCGTTGGAGAACAATGTAAGATAAGGAATTCTACTAAAGAAGAGGAACTAATATCAGGTATGGGAGATATTTTTATAAAATTATCAAAATAATATTTATTTCATAATTTTGTAGTCAGCATAAATAATAGTATTGGCCTCTTGAGCTCTGTATTTTTTTAAGAATTTTATTCTTTTATATTTCAATCTTAACTCCCTCAATTCCTTAGCTGCCTCTCTTCTATATTTTCTATTTT
>CACJQJ010000013.1 GCA_902595525.1 uncultured Alphaproteobacteria bacterium
TGAGTTTAGTGACTTTACAATAATAAAGGTCAATTATGTTCAATCTGAGTAATGAGACAGACTATAAATTACTTTATAAAACAAAAAATTATTACAATTTTTTTATTTTAACTATCTTATTTCTTTTTATTGCTATTTTTATTCGACTAATTATTTTAAGTTTAGATAACGAAAAGAATAACTCCCAATTTAGTTCAAGAGATACAGACCTAAAAGTATTACCGACTATTTATGATCTTAATAAAAAAACACTAGCATATTCTAGCTATAATTTCTCAGTTAAAAATATAAAAAATAAAGTAGCATACTTAAGAAGAGATATACCTCTAAATGATATTTTAGAATTAATTTATAATGGTGATCCTTATGTTAAGTTCGAAAAAATTCTTACAAGAAAATATCCATATAGTTCTATTACTAATAATATGATCGGTCATACCAATATTGAACATCAAGGAGTATCTCTAATTGAAAAATTTGTAGATAAAAATAGAAATGATATTGAACTTTCCTTAGATATCCAGATACAAAAGAAAATATATGACTCTTTGTATAGTGACGCAAATTATTTAAACCCAGATTATGCTATGAATGTTTTAATTGACCTGAGTTCTGAAGAGATTATTAGTAATGTTTTTTTAGATAACAGGGACTCAAATAGATTTGATCAAACATTATTACCTCTGAAGGATTTAAAATATGATTTTGGATCTGTTTTTAAAACATTTACAGTTTACTCTGCTATAAAAAATCAGAAAATTGAATTAAATGAGTACTTTGATGTAGATCAACCTGTATATATCGGAGATAAAATAATTAACGACTTTCCTAGGAACAGCGATATACCAATTCAAGTAAAAGACATATTGAAAAAATCTTCAAACAGGGGGGCAATTTTAATAAGAAGAAATTTAGACTGTCAAAACGAATTTAAATTTGATTTAGATCAAATAGGTCTTTTAAAATCAGCAAAAATTGGATATGGCTTAATATCTGTTGAGCCAACTGTAAATAACTTTAAGGGAAGGTACTGCGATAATATTCCTTTTGGTTATGGTCTGTCTGTAACCCCGATACAATTAATAAACGCTTATGGAAAAATAATAACAGGTAGAAATAATTTCCAAGCTACTTTTGAAAAACAAAAAAAGAAAAATAAAAATCAATATAATCAAGTCTCTAGTACTATTAACAAGCTATTATTTTATGCTAATGAAACAAATGATGACCTTTACAATGACTTTTTAGTTGCTGGTAAAACAGGTACAGCTGATCAAACTCTTACTAATGGTGAAACAATTCAAAATGTTACATATATAAGTTTTTTCCCATACAATAATCCAAAATACCTGAATTTAACATTCATGCAAAACCCTAGAGAAAAGTATGGTAAACACATGACAGCTGGAAATACAGTAAAGCCGTCATTTTTTAATATTTTGAGAGAAATTTATATGTACCTTGATTTATCTATAATTAATACAGACAGTACAGATATTTAATGAACTTAAATGATTTAAAAGATAGAGGTTATAATATCGTAACAAATTGGCAAGAATGTAGCACAAAATCTATTTTCATATTAGTTACTAATGACTTAAAAAAAATTATAAGATATGAGAAATTAGCTTTTAAAAAGAAATGTAAATATATTATTTGTGATATTAAATTCAAAAATAAGATTAAACAAATACAAACTAAATTTTTTTTTTATAAAAACCAAAATGATTTGTTTGAAATAGCAAAAATCTTCTTTAGTTTTGGTAATGTTAAAATTATATTTATTACAGGCACAAATGGTAAAACCTCTATTGCCTATGGGGCAAATATATTATTTAATACTAACAGACATAAGTCTTGCTATATTGGAACATTAGGTTTTTACATTAATAAAAAAAAAATAAAGAGTTTAAAAAATACTACACCATCATACTTTGAAATACTTAATTTACTTCAAATAGCAAATAATCATAAAGTTAAATTTGTATTTATTGAGGTTTCAAGCATTGGTTATAGTGAAGGTAGAATTGGAAATTTGAAGTATAATTACTGTGTATTAACTAATTTAAAATCTGATCATCTTGATTATCATAAAAATTTAAAAAGTTATCACTTAGCAAAAGTCAATCTTATTAAAAGACATAGATCTAAAAACTCAATTTTGTTTTTACAAGACGATTATTTAAAGAATAAATTTAATAACTTTAATCAAATAATTACTCAAAGTACCTTTTTATCTAAAAATAAAATTTCAATAGTTCACAAAAAGTTAGGTAAATTTCAAATATCTACAAAAAATAGATCCTATCAAATCGATAGCTTTAACGATTATATGATTAAGAATATAATTACTATTTTCATGTTGTATGACAAATTATTTAAACTACTCCCACTAAAGATAAATAAATCAATATTTCCACCTGGGAGGTCAGAAATTGTTTATAATAAAAAAAATAAAATCATAATAATAGATTATGCTCATTCAAAAGACGCTTACGAAAATTTATTATGTAAATTACCCTTTTTTAATAAAAATATAATTATAATTTATGGATGTGGCGGAGATAGAGATAAAATAAAAAGACCACAAATTGCTAAAGTTGTCTCAAAATATACTAACTTACAAATTATAACAGATGATAATCCCAGAAATGAAGACCCAGCTTTAATTAGAAAGTCTCTTATAAAATACTCATCCAACCCAATTGAGGTGCCAAGTAGAAGAAAGGCTATAAAATTTGGTATAAGATATATAAAAAAAAATGATGGCATTTTGATTATAGCTGGAAAGGGACATGAGGATACACAAAACTACAAAAACAAATACTATTTATTTAATGACAGAGTGATTTCATCAAATTATGCAAAAAATTTATAAAATTATTTATGAATTAAAATCAAAATACAATTCCAATATAGTTTTTGACACAAGACTCTTAAAAAAAAATGATATTTTTATTGGTCTAAAAACAAAAAATAATGACGGTAACTTGTATTATAATGATGCAATTAAAAAAAAAGCATCTTTAGTAATTGTAAATTTAAAAAATAAGCACCCTAAATTGTTTTACGTAAAAGATACTAAATTATTTATCAAAAACTTTTGTCAATTTATAATTGACTCTTATAAAGGTAAAATTATTGCAGTAACTGGATCTGTAGGTAAAACAACAATCAAAGAAAATATTTATCATATATTAAGAAATAATAATTTTAATACATACAGATCTTATAAAAATTATAATAATATTCAGGGATTACAATTCTCTATTATGAATATGAGTTTGAGTAGTAATTACTCAGTATTTGAATTAGGAATTAATGGCTCTGGTGAAATGACTAATCTAATTAAAACCTTACAACCACATTATTGCCTAGTTACAGGAATTGAAAATTCTCATATTGGTAACTTCAAAAATTTTAATTGTCTTATAGATAATAAATTAAAAATTTTTAATTCAAAAAGACTTATTACGGGGTTAATTAATTTTAATTATGAACCTTATTACATTAAACGTAAAATTAATTCTAATGTAGAACTTATAAATATTGATAACTTGAAAAAAAATATTTATAAAAATAAAACAAATTTCTTAATTGACTTTAAACATAATAAAAGAAAATATTCAATAAATTCGTCTAGGGGAGATTTTTGTATTAATTTAGCAATAATCTCATTTTTATTTATAAAATCTTTTATAAAAAAAATAAAAATTAATAACTTCTTTTATGATGACTCTATTATTGAGTCTAGGGGTAAAGAAGTTTTAACTTTTATAGGAAGTAAAAGGGTTCGTTTTTATGATCATAGCTACAATGCTAGTCCATTTTCACTTGATAAACAAATCCGTATATTTCATCAGAGAAACATTAAACAAAAAATATATATTTTGGGAGCTATGAAGGAACTTGGATCTCAGTCTGATTTTTTTCATATACAAATCATTAAATTAGTTATTAATTTAAATTTAACAAAAATTATTTTCATAGGAGATGAATTTTATAAGTTTAAAAAAAGGTTTAATAAATTCATTTTTTATAAAAACTATACTCCAGCTTTCAAATATTTGAATAAAGAAATTGACAATATAAAAAATATATTTGTCATGGGCTCAAGATCAAACCAACTAGATAGGCTAATTAAAGATGTTAAGTGATCTATTATTTTCTTTTAAAGACTCTGAATTTTTATTCAATTTATTCGGTTATATTTCTTTTAGATCAGGTTTATCTTTAGTTTCATCTTTTTTTATTGTCTTAATATTGATGCCACATTGGATTAAAATTCAACATAGAATTTTTCCAAGTGGACAGCCTATACGAAATGACGGCCCAGAAACACATTATCACAAGAAAGGAACACCAGCATTAGGTGGTGTTCTAATTCTATTTTCAATTATTTTAAGTTCAATTTTGTGGACTTCAAATTTCTCAAGTTATAACTATATACTAATTTTGACGCTAATTTTATTTGGCTTAATTGGTTTTTTTGATGACTTTAAAAAAGTCAAATTTGGAAAGGGAATTTCTACTAAAATTAAATTCTCATGCCAGCTACTAGCTACATTAGTAATTTATTTTATTATTAAATATAATGGATTCGATCTAAATAAATTTAGCATTCCTTTTTTAAAAAATGTTTCAATTGAAATAGGTTATTTCTATTTTATTTTAATATTGTTAATTGTTATTGGTTCAACCAATGCGACTAATTTAACGGATGGTCTTGATGGTTTAGTTTCAATGCCTTTGATATTTGTATTTCTTACATTTGCTATATTTGCATATGTACTAGGTAATATAAATTTTTCTAATTATCTTTTGGTCAACTACATTAATGGATCAGGAGAAATAGTAATATTTTGCACTTCAGCAATAGGAGCTTTGCTTGGATTTTTATGGTTTAATTCAAGTCCTGCATCTATTTTTATGGGTGACACTGGATCTCAATCATTAGGAGCTTCACTAGCTGTAACTTCTATCCTTTTAAAACAGGAAATAGTGTTGGCTGTCGCTGGTGGCCTTTTTGTGATCGAAGCAATATCAGTTATGTTGCAAGTTACATATTTTAAATTTTCAAAAGGCAAAAGAATATTTTTGATGGCACCTCTTCATCATCATTATGAAAAAAAAGGGTTATCAGAACAAAAAATAGTTATTAGATTTTGGATTATAAGCTTTCTTTTTTGTTTATTAGCTTTATCTCTATTGAAAATTAGATAATTGATAAATTTAAAAAAAAATTTTTTAATATATGGCTATGGAATAAGTGGAAAATCAGTTGAGAAGTACTTTATAAATAAGAATTGTAATTACAACATTTATGATGATCATAAAAAACTTAGTCATAAAAAAGTAATTAGTAAAAAACATCTATTAAATAAAATTAATGAATATGGCTATTTTGTGGTATCTCCTTCAATTAAAATTGAAAAAAGTCATTTTTTATATGAACATAAAAATAAAATTTTGATTGATCTAGATTTTTTAAGTTTAGAAATATCTTCGCAAAAAATAATTGGTATAACTGGCACAGAGGGAAAATCTTCTACTTGTAATTATCTTTTAGAAATTCTCTCTAAAAAATATAATACGAAAATCATTGGTAATTTTGGAAACACTATTTTAGATAAAAAGAATTTAAAACATTATTTATCAAAAATAGATATTTTAATTATTGAATTAAGTTCATTTCAATTAGATAAATTAAAATCTTTAAAATTTCATTATGCTCTTATAACAAATATATTTAGTGATCACTTGGATTATCATAAAAATAATAGAAATTACGTTAAATCTAAATTTCGAATTCAAAATTTTTTATTTGAAGATTCTTACTTTTTTTTATCAAGAAAAATTTATTCGAGATATCGAAAATTAATTAGATTTAATAAAAAAAGAATAATTCTTAATACTGATAAGGTACCTTTTACAAAAGATCTCAATAGTCATATTGAAAAACTTAATTTGAACTCAATTAAAAAACTCGTAAATATAATTGACCCAAAAATGAATATAAAAAACTTTGAGTTTAAAAACAGTTTAATATTTAGAAATCAACTCATTTACGCAACAAATAATTTAAAAGTTTATAATGATAGTAAGTGCACTAACTTACATAATGCAATACATAAAAATAAATTAATAAATAGTTTTCAAAAAATTCTTATTCTTGGTGGCAAATTAAAAAAACAAGACGTTAACTATAAATTTAATGTCACAAATACACTAGTATTAATATTTGGACAGCAGAGTGATTTATTTTATAATCATCTAAATTTTATAAATTCTAATTTTTTTAAATTTAATAATTTAGATATATTAATAGATTTTTTAAAATTAATAATAAAAACTCATAAATGTGAATACGTACTTTTTTCTCCGGGCGGCGAGTCCTATGATGTTTACAGAGATTATTTAGATCGGGGAAAACATTTTAACCAATTAATCAAAAAAGTATTATTTTGAAAAATATTCTATTTAGAGATGATCAAAGTTTAATAGGATCTAATTGGTATATATTATCAAAAAAACTTTTTATTATCCCTTTCATTTTATCTTTTATTGGTATTCTCGCTATTTATTCTCTAATAGGCACTGAGTATTCAATCTTACTAATAATTAAACATATTATTTTTTTATCTATTTCTTTATTAGTTCTGATATTTTTATCATTGCTTCCAAAAAATGATTTAAGAAAAATTTTGAACTTTATGTGTATTTTTTTTATTTTACTTTTAATACTTGTTCCAATTTTTGGATATGAAACTAAAGGAGCAACAAGATGGATCAGATTTAATTTTTTTTCTATTCAGCCCTCTGAGCTATTGAAAGGCCCCATTGTTTGTATGTTTTCATGGTTCTGTTATTTATATATTAAGACTAATAATAAAATATATTTATTTGTAAGTTTTATTAAAATTTTTGTTATTTTAATATTACTACTAATTCAACCAGATATAGGTACTTTATTAATTTATATATCTGTTATTTCTTTGATCTTAATTTTGTATTTCAGAAATCTTAAACTTTTGATTTTATTATGTTTTATAGGAGTATTTTTTTTATTAATAGCATATTTTTTCTTTGATCATGTGGCTTATAGAATTGATAATTTTCTAGATGGTGATAATTCTCAAGTTTCAAAAAGTTTATCAGCAATTAAGACAGGTGGTATTTTCGGTGTAGGATTGGGCGAAGGACAACTTAAATATTCAATCCCTGAGTCTCACAACGATTTTATCTTTGCTATTTTAATTGAAGAATTTGGAGTTTTATTTGGATTATTTTTATCTTTTTTATATCCAGTGTTTTTTGTATTAGCTAGAAGGGCTATTATTAGTCCCTCAAATTTATTTATATCTAACACAATTTTCAGTTTATGTTTTTTGATGTGTTTACAAGCATTTATAAATATAGGCTCATCTATAAAATTAATACCTCCCACAGGAATGACATTGCCATTTATCAGCTATGGAGGCTCATCAATGCTTTCTTATGCGATAATATTTGGTACAGTCATCAACTTTAGTAAAAATGAAGAAAGTACTACAAATAATTCATAGTGAAGTAGCAGACGTAAGTATAATTTCAAAATTTTTTCAAAAAAATCATCAATCTTCTATAATTTTTTATAAAAACCTTCATTTTTTAAAAAATAAAGATATAGATGAATTTGATTTATTTATAATTCATGGAGGAAAACAGAGCGCAAACAGTAAATCAAAGGCTATTTTGTATGAATATAAATTTCTTAATTACATAATTAAAAAAAACAAACCTATTGTAGGTATATGTTTGGGCGCTCAATTAATTGCAAAAATTTATGGATCAAAAATATCTAAATCAAAAGACAAATTATTTGAGTGTGGTTACAAGAAAAATTTAAAAAAAAACAATAAATTTTTCAAAAAAAATTTAACTTTTTTACAGTTCCATACAGAGGGTATTTCTTATAATAAAAATATGGAACTATTAGCTAAAGGTATTTTGTATGAAGTTGATTCCTTCAAGATTAAAAAGAAAGATATTTACGGTTTTCAATTTCACCCTGAGGTTACTTCTAATACAATTAAAAGATGGCATGATATTGTCAAAATAAAATATCCTTATGTAGATAAATTAAATAAAATACTGAAAGATTTTAAAAAATATCAATACAAAAATTATGATTGGTTTCAAAGTTTTTTATTAAAGCTTTTATAATGATTAATATTATCTTTTCAGAGGAATATAAAAATCACGATACTGGTAACCATCCTGAGTCCATAAAAAGAATAGAAGTTGTTAATAATTTAATTAAAGAAGAGTATTCTAGCCACAATCTTATCAAACCATCTATAGCTGATAAAAAATTGATTTCCTTAGTACATGACGAAGATTATGTAAATTATATTTTTGACTCAATACCTGCATCTGGTTTTAATTATTTTGATCCTGACACTATTGCCAGTCCAAATAGTTTAAAGAGTTATCTTTTAGCTGTTGGTGGGAGTGTGGATGCTGTGAAAAAAATTATAGAAGATAATAATAAAAAAAAAGTTTATTTTTGTGCACATAGACCTCCGGGACATCATGCGGAAAAAAACAAAGCAATGGGATTTGGTGTTTTTAATAATGTTGCCATTTCAGCAGAATATGCATATAGATCAGGTAAATTTAAAAAAATTTTAATAGTAGACTTTGATGTACATCATGGAAATGGAACCCAACATATTTTTGAAACCTATAAAAATATATACTATGCATCATCTCATCAGTATCCATTTTACCCAGGCACAGGTTCTGAGAATGAGAGAGGAACTGGCAATATAATTAATTGCCCTTTATCAGCTAGTTGTGACTCTAAAACATTCAGATCTTTATTTGAAAATAAAATTATTAATAAAATAAATAATAATTTCGATTTAATATATTTTTCAGCAGGTTTTGATGCCCATAAATTAGACCCTCTCGCTTCAATCAATTTAGAAAATGAAGATTTTTATTGGGTGACAAAAATTGTATTGGAAAAGTTAGCAAATAATGTTCCAATAATTTCTGTCTTGGAGGGTGGATATGATATGAATGGGCTATATCACGGATTAAATAATCACCTTAAAGCTTTAGTAGAGTACTCTGATGAATAAAAAAAATGAAAAAAACTTTGAAAGTGCAATCAAAAGATTAGAAGAAATATCAGAATTATTAGAAAATGAAAATACACCTCTTGATGATAGCATTAAGTTATTTGAAGAAGGTATTGAACTTAAAGAATACTGTGAGGATAAATTAAAATCTGCAAAAATTAGGATTGATAAAATTGTAAAAAAAAATAAATCACTTACATCAACAGAATTTAAGTGATTAAAAAGTTATGTCAATTTTAAGTAAAATTAAATTACCAAAAGATATTAAAAAATTAACAATTCCTGAATTACAAAAACTAAATGATGAATTAAGGGACTATACTATTGAAGTAGTGTCTAAAACAGGTGGTCACTTAGGTGCTAGTTTGGGTGTTGTAGAGCTTACAGTTGCTCTGCATTATGTTTTTAATACACCACTTGATAAAATTATATGGGACGTAGGTCATCAAACATATCCTCATAAGATTTTAACAGGTAGAAAAAACAAAATACACACTTTGAGAAAAAAAAATGGAATATCTGGTTTTACAAAAAGATCCGAAAGTATATATGATCCGTTTGGTGCAGCACATAGCTCGACTTCAATTTCTGCAAGTTTAGGAATTACAGCAGCTCGTGATATGTTAAATAAAGATTTTGATGTCATTAGTATTATCGGTGATGGTGCGATCAGCGCTGGCATGGCTTTTGAAGGATTAAATAACCTAGGACATTTAAATAAAAATTCCCTAATTATTTTAAATGATAATGAGATGTCCATAGCTGAACCAGTAGGCGCAATGAGTAAATATCTTGTTAATTTATTAAGTTCCAAATCGTATGAAGGTTTTAGGGATATAATCAAAAACTTTACTAAAAGACTTCCTAGTGAAGTTGGTGAATTTGCAAAAAAAACAGAGGGTTATTTTAAAGGTTATCTTACAGGTAATACTTTATTTGAAGAATTGGGTTTAAATTATTTGGGACCTGTTGATGGACATAATTTAAAGTTATTGGTTCAATTATTTAAGAAATACAAAAAAAAAGAATTACATGGCCCAGTATTTCTTCATTTAATTACTCAGAAAGGAAGAGGTTATAAACCTGCTGAGATATCAAAAGATAAATTTCATGGTGTATCATCATTTGATGTTAAAACAGGTTTACAAAATAAATCTAAACTTGCTACATACACTAATGTAGTTAGTGACACTATTTTAAAATTAGCAAAAAAAGATAAAAAAATTGTTGCAATAACTGCAGCAATGCCCTCAGGAACAGGATTAGACAAGTTTAAAGAAAAATACCCCTCTAGATTTTATGATGTAGGAATAGCTGAACAACATGCTGTTACCTTTGCTGGAGGTATGACAACTGAGTCAATTAAGCCTTTTGTTGCTATTTATTCAACTTTTCTTCAGAGAGCTTATGATCAAGTAGTACATGACATTGCTATACAGTCATTACCTGTTAGATTTTTGATTGATAGATCTGGTTTTGTAGGCGCTGATGGTGCTACACATGCTGGATCTTTCGATCTCAGTTATCTCTGTTGCCTCCCAAATTTTATTGTTATGGCACCGTCTAGTGGTGAAGAATTAAAAAATATGATCAATTTTGCATTGAGTATAAATAACAAACCTTGTGCAATTAGATATCCGAGAGATCTAGCACATGAATATAAAAATAATGATAAATTTCAAAAAATAAAAATAGGAAAAGGCAAGGTCATAAAAAATGGAAAAAAAATTGCCTTTCTTAATTTAGGAACGAGATTAAATAAAGTATTAGAGATTACCGAATTGATTAAAAAAAATTATAAATTGGATTGCTCCATAATAGATATGAGATTTGCAAAGCCAATTGATGTCAAATTAATAGAAAAACTTACGAAAAATCATGATATTTTTGTTACTATTGAGGAGAATGCAATTGGTGGGTTCTCCAGTCAGGTTAATGACTTTTTAATAAACAAACTAATCAATACCCCAAAAATATTAAATTTTTTTATGAAAGATGAATTTATTGATCAATCTGACATAGAAGATCAATATTCTAAATCAGGTATTTCACCAAAAATAATATATAAAAAGTTAATAAAATTTTTAAAGTAATTTGGACCTATGAATTAATAACAAATCTGCAATCACAAAATTAGTCATAGCAATTCCCACTGGCACTGCTCTAATACCTACACAAGGATCATGACGTCCTTTAGTTTTGATTTTAGTATTTTTAAAATTCTTTGTAACAGTATTTTTTTCACTCAACACTGAGCTTGTAGGTTTCACAACATATCTAAAAATAATATCTTGTCCTGAAGAAATACCACCTAATATTCCACCTGCATGATTAGTGTGAAAATTAATTTTCTTGTTTTTGTAATTAATTTGATCAGATCCATTAATTCCATCATAGTTTACTAAATCAAAACCAGTACCAAACTCTATACCTTTTACAGCATTAATGCTCATAATTGCTTTTGATAACTCTGAGTCAAGTTTTTGATATATTGGCTCTCCTATACCTACAGGACAATTTGAGACTCTAACTTCAATTACAGCACCAAGGGATGAACCTTTTTTTCGGTGTGTAAGAATTAGATCTTCCCATTTTTTAAGGATAGATTTATTTGGCGAGAAAAATGGATTTTTATTAATAAAATTATTATTCCAAGCTGGGTTTTCTATCTTCTCATTGCCTATTTGAATAACAGCACTTGTAACATTTATTTTATTTTTTGAAATTTTTTTAATAAGTAATTCTGAAAGAGCACCTGCAGCAACCCTCATTGCAGTTTCCCTCGCACTTGATCTTCCTCCGCCTCGATAATCATAATTTTTATACTTAATATAATAGGTGTAATCGGCATGACCAGGTCGAAATTTATTTTTAATTTCTGAATAATCCTTGCTTCTTTGATCAGAGTTATAAATTATCATTGATATAGGAGCACCAGTGCTTTTACCGTTAAAAACTCCAGAGAGTATATTAACTTCATCTTTCTCTTTTCTTTGTGTTGTAAATTTTGACTGACCTGGTTTTCTTAAATTTAATCTTGTTTGAATATATTTTGTGTTAACAGGTATACCCGCTGGAAAACCATCAACGACACAACCTATAGCCTCACCATGACTTTCTCCCCAAGTAGTAAACTTTAATAAATTTCCAAAAGAATTGTGTGACATGAACTAATTATTTTTTACTAAACTCATTTAATAATCCTGCTACACCTTCAGCTTCATCAACTGCCACCATTCCAACTGTATGATAACCACAATCAACATGGTGGATTTCTCCAGTTACACCAGATGAAAGGTCGCTTAAAAGATAGGCTCCTGTGTTACCAACATCTTCAAGTGTAACATTTCTTTTTAATGGAGAATTTAGTTCATTCCATTTTAAAATAAATCTAAAATCACCAATACCAGAGGCTGCAAGAGTCTTAATTGGGCCTGCTGATATAGCGTTAACCCTAATATTTTTATCTCCCATATCAACAGCAAGATACTTTACGGAAGCCTCAAGCGCTGATTTCGCGACTCCCATTACATTATAATGTGGCATAACTTGTTCTGCTCCATAGTAAGTCAAAGTCAAAATACTCCCACCATTATCCATTAAATCATAGCAATATTTACAAGACTCAGTGAAGGAATAACAAGAAATATTTAAACTATTTAAGAAATTCTCTTTAGAAGTATCAACATACTTACCCCTTAGCTCATTTTTATCTGCAAAAGCAACAGCGTGAACAAAAAAATCCAATTTTCCCCATTTATCTTTAATTTTTTCAAAAGTATTCTTTACTGATCCTTCATCACTAACATCACATTGTATCAATAAATTAGAACCTAATGATTTAGCTAAAGGATCTATTCTCTTCAATAGAAGATCGTTTTGATAAGTAAAAGCTAATTCAGCACCAAAATTTGCGCATTGTTGAGCAATACCCCATGCAATAGACTTATCATTAGCCACACCCATTATAAGTCCTTTTTTATTTTTTAAATCCATTTTTTGCTAAAATTAATATAATACTCATACCATGTCATATAAATTAAATCCAATTATTAAGTTTAAAGAATGGTTTGATTTAGCCACCGAAAAAGAGATCAATGATCCTAATGCGATGTGTCTATCGACAGTTGACGATAAAAATGCCCCTCACTCAAGAATGGTTCTATTAAAAGATTATAATGATGAAGGTTTTATTTTTTATACAAATTACGAGAGTAATAAAGGAAATGACATTTTAAAAAATGCCAATGTTTGCCTAAATTTTCATTGGAAGTCATTGTTAAGACAAATAAGAATAGAGGGTAAAGTCGAAAAAGTCTCAAAAGAAACATCTGATAAATATTTTAATTCAAGGCATTATTTAAGTCGAATAGGTGCGTGGGCTTCTAATCAATCAAAGGTCTTAAAATCAAGAGATGATTTAGAAAATAAAATTGAATTTTTTAAAAATAAATATCCTGAAAAAGAAAATTTCCCTCGTCCTGATTACTGGGGAGGTTTTATAGTAAAATATTCAAAAATCGAGTTTTGGGAGGATATGCCCCATAGAATTCACAAAAGAGAAGTTTTTGAGTCTAAAGAAAATGATTGGGTATCGTATACCCTTAGCCCTTAGTTTTTAGAGTATTCAATCCATCTTTTCAACAAGTCAGAACTAGACGACTCTTTGTGATATCCACCTACACCAAATTTTAATTCAATATTATATTTTTTTGCAGTTTCATATTCTAAAATTTTAGAAGTGTCTGATCTATCACCTCCATTAGCAAAAATAATTTTTTCATTTGGATATTTATTTCTTATTTGAATTAGCAAATTATTTGCACTTCCCATTTCATCATCTTCAAATTCCATAGCCTCATTTACCACTTTTAAGCTACCAACAACATACATTCTATGTTGAATATCCATAAAAAAATTTCCTTTTTTATCAATTAACCATTTATTAGAATTTACACCTACAATTAAAAAATTAGAAAACTCTAAACATTCTTTCATCATCATAATATGTCCAGGGTGGATCGGGTCAAAACCCCCTGAAACAACACTAATAATTTTATTTTCCACTTGAAATAGACTCTAAATAATTTTTTAAATTATCGTAATCTTTATCTGAAATGTAATTTGGAGAAATAGTTAGTATATCTCTCCATGATGTGAGATAATTTAAATTCACTTTCATTTTAGATATATTTTTTTTAGCTTTAGGGTAAATACCATAGTAAAAAATTACATAAATATCTTTAACTTTAAGTTTATTTTGTCTTAAAGCCTTTATAAAGTGTAATTTACTTCCTCCATCGGTTGCCATGTCCTCGACTAATATTGACTTAGTATTCTTTTTAAACTCTCCTTCTATTAGCTTACCTTTTCCAAACCCTTTAGGGCTTTTTCTTATATATATCATTGGGTATTTCATCTTTTGACACAGAAAGGAAGAGTAGGGAATGCCAGCAGTTTCGCCTCCAGCAATTATAGTCGAATTTTCTTTATACTTTGATTTAATTTGTTTACTCATTTCATTAATAATTAATTCTCTTTCTTTTGGAAATGAAATTAATTTTCTACAATCAACATAAACAGGACTTTTTTTGCCAGATGTAAGAGTAAATTGGTTTTTAAAGTTGATATTAACGCAACCAATGCTCAACAGTAAATTTGCTATTTTTTCTTGATTATTTTTGATTTTGACCTTCGACATTTTTCTGAACAATATTTAACATCATTCCATACTTTTTCCCATTTTTTTCTCCAATTAAAAGGTCTTTGGCAGACCATACAAATTTTAAAATCTTTTTTATTCAGTTAAATAATCTTCTCAATTTCTTTATCCTCGAGATTGCCATTGATAATAACAAGAGGGCAATGTAACGAATTAGATTTTTCATATATTAGTTTGTCAATTAAGGGCCCAGGTTTACCAATATCTTTACTTGTAGCAAGAACAATTGTTGAATTAGATGAATATTTATTTAAGAAACTTATAAACTCATCAATCTCATTATATTTAAATATTTCAGATTTTGCTTTAATTTTAGATTTATCTGAGATGTACTTATGCACCTCTTTGTGTTTTAATTTTTCAGTTGTGATCTGATCTATATCCAAAATTTTTTCAGCCCCTGATGTAAGCATCATACCTTCGCTTGCGCTTTGAATAAAGCTAACTGTAGTAATATTAGATTTAGTTATTTTTGCTCTCCTTATAGCAAATTTAACTGCAGTCCACATTTCAGCACTTTGATCAATAACTACAAAATAATTTCTATTTTTATTTTTTTTCATTTTTTTCTAAATATTAAATTTGTAACTAAACTAAGAAATAATGATATAGCAATCAAAATTATTATATAAATAAATGACTCAGTTTTTAACAACTTTTCCAACTTAAATGAAATACCTCCTTTTTTTATTTGCAAGTTTTTAGATACCATCTTAACAATTTCATTGTTTTTTAATTCGTACATATAAACTTTTATATTTCCAGGTGAGATATTATCTGGTATTAAAAATTTTTTTAAAAATAGACTTCCACTTAAACTCTCAAGCTCATCTTCTATATACAAATTTTTCACTTTCATTGCTTTTCTTATTTTATGTAGCTCAAGAGAGTGATTACTGATTAATAAATGTCTATCTTTTAGACTAGAAAATAAAAATATTTCATTCAAAGTTTTTTTAGGAGATGTGAAGATTGCAAAAAAACTAGGTTGATTATTTAACTCTTTTGTCTCATTGATCCATAAAAAACCTTCTTTAACTTTTGTTGTAAATTTAGCTTTTTTATTCTCTCCTTCGAAAATGAAGATAATATCACTGTCTTTATCTTTATTTCCAAATAAAACTATTTCTTTTCCTAAAAAATTTGAGTTTATTTCAATTTCAAATTGATCTAAAGAAAAATTAGATGCAAAACCTATTTTAAAAAAAAATATGATTATTAAAATATATCTATACATAATTTATAATGAATAAGTTCTCAGGTGTCCTAAATAAATCATAGGCTAAAAATGATGAAATAATTAATAGTAACATGCCAAATGTAACCTTTAAATTTTCTTGATCAAGTACATCAACTATCCTTGTAGCAAGTGCAGCACCAATGGAGCTACTTACTATTAATGCTAAAGCCAACACGAAATCTATATTTTGATTTATATAAATTTGTAAAAATAAAGATACAAAGGATACTATCGTGATGTTAAATAGAGATGTCCCTATTACTGAAATAGTTTTCATACCTAAAAAATAAATCATACATGGAATAAGTATAAAGCCTCCACCGATACCAGTCAGCCCTGTCAATAATCCTATAAACAAACCAATTAATAGTGGTGCTAAAATACTTATATAAAGTTTTGATTTTCTATACTTAATTTTAAAAGGAAGTCCATGTATCCAAGAATGCTGGTGTAATTTAAATTTTTTATTTTTATGTACGATATTAACTTTAGCTGTTTCATAAAGAATAAATACAGCAGTTATTATTAAAAGAATTATATAGATAATATTTAAATAGTTATCAATTAAACCGATAGTTTTTAAATTATTTAGAATTAATACACCGAAAAGTGTCCCCACTAATCCTCCAATAACCATTGTTAAGCCAATCTGATAATCTATGTTTTTTCTTTGAAAATGATTTACGACGCCAGTTGATGTTGAGGCAAATACTTGAACAGTTGTAGTTCCAACTGCAACAGCTGGAGGAATACCAACTAATATCAATAGAGGAGAGGATATAAAACCTCCACCTATTCCAAAGAGTCCAGATATAAAACCAATTCCAACTCCAAGTGAAATTAAAATATAAATATTTATAGATATTTCAGCAATAGGTAGATAAAAATTCATTTATTGAAATAAAATATTATACTTAAAATTAACAAAATAAATTAATGATTAAATACACCTTAGCATTTGCATGTTCAAGCGATGGTTTTATTGCAAAATATTCTGGTGATAATCCATTTGAATGGACTAGCTTGGAAGACAAAAAACACTTAGACAATTTAATAAAGAATCATAAATGGCAAGTTATGGGTAGAAAAACTCATGAATTAAATCCAAACGACTCTAGATCAAGGATCATTTTTTCGAGAAAATACCAAAAAATCAAACAAATTAAAAATTCAATAAATCAGTATTATTTTAATCCAGATATTAACCAGTGGGATGAATTTGAAAATCTCTGCAAAGAAAGTGTTTTAATTTTAGGAGGAACAAGTGTTCATGATTATTTCTTATACGCTGATTTAATTGATGAAATTTTTATTACTGTAGAGCCTTTAAAATTTGGAAAAGGCTTACCAGCTTTTACATACATAAATTTTAACGATTTAGTTCCTTATTTAACTGAGAGAGGATACCGTCATTCTGAAAAAAAAATTAATGATAAGGGCTCTTTGTTAGTTAATTTCTCAAAAACTTAGAAGTTCCGTGTAGTCATTTTTGTCGTTTACATTAAAAAATTCTATTTTTTTATTTTTTTTAAAATATATAAAATCAAATCCAATTTCTTCAGCAAATTTCATAATTTTATAACCATTATTTTTTAAAAGTACTTCATTTAATTCTGTAAATATTTTTGATGACCAAAAAGAGAACATTGGTTCGATAATATTATCAATCTTACAAATATAGACTTTATTCTTTTTTTCTGTAATTGAGATAAATTTATCTATGATACCTGTGTTTATTATTGGCGCATCAGTGGGGAAAAGTGCAAACCATAAATCCTCTTTTGAGTTTTTATATAGATCAAGAGCGCTGTGTAACCCAGCTAGTGGCCCTTTATAACCAACAATTTTATCACTCACGACCTTATGACCGAAGATTTGGTACTTATTTATATCTCTATTAGCATTAATTATAATCTCATGAGACTTTCCTTGCAGGCTTTCAATTAAAATTTCAATAAAAAACTTACCTTTGATTTTTAGAAAGCTTTTATTTTCATAACCCATTCTGGAGGATTTACCACCTGTTAGTATTACAGATACAAGCTTACTCATCTTTGGTGTATCTAAATTCTCCAGATAAAATATTTAATCTTTTACCTCTAATTCTTCCAATCATTGTTAAATTTTTCTTTCTAGCTATTTCAACTGCCCAAGCAGTGAAACCTGAACGAGATAATAATATTGGTATTTCCATTTTGATGCATTTCAATACCATTTCACTTGTCAACCTGCCAGTAGTGTAAAAAGACATTTCTTTTGCGTCTATTTTCTTATCAAGTATTAAACCAGCTATCTTATCAACAGCATTATGTCTTCCTACATCCTCAAAATAATACAAAGGTTTATCTCCTAGACATAAGACGCAACCATGTATTGCACCAACAGATAAATATAAACTTGGCTCAGTATTAATTTTTTTGGACAAATTTATAAGCTGTTGATGATCTATTCTTATTTTTTTATTCAAGGAAATGGAGTTTATTTCTTCGAATAAGTCCCCAAATACAGTCCCTTGTGCGCAACCAGATGTATTTACTTTCTTCTTTAATTTTTCTTCATAATTAGTTTTGCTTTTTGTTCTTACAACAACTGTCTTTAGATCTTTATGAAACTCAATCTTTTTTACATCATCTATATTTTTAAGCATTCCTTGATTAAACAAATATCCTATAGCTAAATATTTTGGATAATCACCGATAGTCATTATAGTTACAATTTCTTGATTGTTTAAGTAGAGTGTGAGGGGTTTTTCTTCAATAATTGGAATTTTAGTTATTTCGCCTTTTTCATTAATTGATTTTTTTAATTTAAATAAAGAACTGTTATTTACACTTGGTTTGATTAAAAAATCTGTCATTTTTTTCTTGATTGTATTATGGTGACAAGGTGAAAACAATAGCTGTTATTGGTTGGAAAAATAGTGGCAAAACTACCTTAGTGAGTAATTTAGTTAAATATTTTAAAGAAAAGAATATAAAAGTTGGTGTAGTAAAACATGCTCACCATTCTTTTGACATTGATCATCCCAATACAGATAGCTATAAAATTAGAAAATCCGGAGCTTATAAAACTACATTAGTATCAGATAAAAGACTTGCATTCATAGAAGAGAAAGCTGAGTCAAATATTAATTTAGAACGTCTGGTAGAGATTAATAAAGACTGTGATTTGATAATATTTGAAGGGTTTAAGAGATTTGATAATTTGATAAAGTTAGAAGTAAGTTTACAAAAGAATAACAAAGACTACCTCTACAAATCTATAAATAATGTTAAATTGATTGTTACAGACGATAATAATGATCATCCAATTCAGACCTTTAATCACAATCAAATAGAAAAAATTGCCACTAAAATATATTATGAAAATTCCTAAGCTAATATCATTCAAACTTGCGCAAAAGATAATCATTCGGGAAAAAAAGAGGTTATTTCAAGAGTCTAAGATTAAATTAAAGGACGCACATAATGCAGTAGTATCAAGAACAATTACTTCACCAATAAATCTACCTTTACAAAACACCGCAGGATTAGATGGATATATTATTTCTAATAAAAATCTTAAGAAAATATCAATATCTAATAAGCTTCTAAGTGCCGGATATTCACATAAAATATTAAATCCCAATTTAGCCTATAAAATAAATACAGGAGCTATTATTCCACAAAATTTTAAAAATTTTATTTCATTAGAAAAC
>CACJQJ010000014.1 GCA_902595525.1 uncultured Alphaproteobacteria bacterium
GATTTTTTACCTAAGATGGTTGATTTGACAACAACACCAACTATTTTTTTATTTTTATAAAATAAATCATTTGGCCATTTGTAGTCTAGGTTAATATTAAAATTAATTTTAAAAAATTTGTGGATTATGTAACAAATATAAAAGTTATTTCTTAAAGCATGTGAAGCTTTTAATTTTTGATTAATTGTTAAATAAATATTACCTATAGGGCTTAACCATTTTTTTTTACCTCTTCCAGTACCTTTAATTTGCCTAAAAGATTGGATATATAAATTATTATTTTTTAAAATTTTTTTATAATTATTAAAGCCAATAATTTCATCTTGTGTAGAATTAATTGAGTCAAAGATAACTTTATACAATTTTTATTTAAAAAGATTATCTACTAAATTAATTAAAGGATCTGGATAGATGAAAAATAAGGTTATAATTATTCCAGATGATATAAATATAACTTTGCCTGTTTTGTTATTATCATCTAGTAACTCTATTTCAGATTTATTGAAAAACATATTCTTAATAATTGTTAAGTAATAGAATGCAGCAATTACTGAACTTAAAACAGCAATAATTGATAATAAAATAAATCCATCGTTTATAGAAGCTGAAAGAATGAAGAACTTTGCGAAGAACCCTGCAAAAGGTGGTATTCCCGCGAGAGAAAAGAAAAACACCAACATGCTTATGGATTTTGAATTTGAGGTAAATCTTAAACCTTTCAGTTGGGATATTTTTGTAAATTCCCCATCTACAGTTCTCAAGTTCAGTAAAACAGCAAAAATACCAAACGTAGTAATCAGATAAATAATCAAGTAAAAAAATAATGTACCCTCAGACATAAATTGATAACTCATTATTCCGAGAAGCATAAAACCAATGTGGTTGATAGAGCTGAAGGCTAGAAGTCTTTTTATAACTTTTTGTGTAATGGCCCCATACACTCCTACTAATAGTGAAATAGCACATACCATTTGAAAAATGTAATTAAGAGATTTGATGTCAGAAATGTTAAGTTCTTGATAAACTCTAAATAAAAATATTAATGATGCAAATTTAGGTAAAGTTGCAAAAAAGAGTGTAGATATAGTTGGAGACCCTTCGTACACATCAGGTGTCCAAATATGAAATGGAGCAGCGGAAACTTTAAAAAATAAAGAAATAAGAACTAATGATAATCCTATTTCGCTTATTGCAGTGAAATTATCTAGGTTTTGTATATTAAAAGAACCAGTATCGTAATAAATCATTGAAATACCAAATAAAAGAAATCCTGATGATAAAGCACCAAGAGAAAAATATTTTATACCTGCTTCATTTGAAGATAAATTTTTAGTATTGAAAGCAGCCATCAAGTACAAGGATAAAGATTGTAACTCTAAACCAATAAAAGCTGTTAAAAAATTATTACTAGAAATTAGAACAAATGAGCCGAGAATAGCAAACAGTAAAAATAACACATATTCGTATCTATATAAATTTTCATTCTTCAAGGGTCTTTTTAACAGTAAGATGAATACGATTGAGCCAATAGATAAAATAATCTTAGATAAAACAAATAAGTTAATCGTATTAAGTGATATTTGTGTGGAGCTATAGAAATCTTTTCCATAATTTAAAAGCAAAATACTCAACAAAATGAAACCTAAAGTATTTAAAGATATAGCCCTGTCCTTATTAAATAATCCAAAACATAAAGTTATTAAAATCAAAGATAAGATAAAAATTTCTGGTATGAATAGAAATAAATTAATCATTAAATAATGCTTAAGGAAATACTCTTATTTATCATTTCAAATAAAAGTTTTGGATAAATCCCTAAAAGCATTGTGAGAAATGCTAAACAGGAGAAGTAGAAAATTTCAATATTTGTTAAATCAGCTAATTGCTTAATATCTGATTTTAAATCTCCGAAATTAATATTTTTATACAATAAGAGCATGTATGAAGCTCCTAAGATTACTCCAATAGCGGTAAAAAAAGTAAGATAAACACTAACACTTATAGTTGACATTATAACTAAGAACTCCCCAACAAAACCACTAGTTCCAGGAAGACCCACAGATGAGAGCATAAAAACCATAAAAAAGAATGAATATTTAGGCATTACATTTGTTACACCACTATAATCAGATATCATTCTAGTGTGATGTCTTTCGTATACCACACCAACTATTAAAAATAATGCTGCAGAAACAATTCCATGACTTATCATCTGAAAATAAGCACCATTAATTCCATCTTGAGTTAAAGTGAAAATGCCAATGGTGACAAATCCCATATGAGCAACAGAGGAATAGGCAATCATTTTCTTCATATCTAGTTGTCTTAGAGCTACGATTGAAGTGTAAACAATAGCTACACAACTTAGTGCAAAAATCATTGGTTGAAAATAAATTGAGGCATACTCAAAAAAAGGTAAGGATAGTCTGATAAAACCGTATGCACCTAATTTAAGAAGCACACCAGCTAAAATTACTGAACCACTCGTGGGCGCTTGAACATGTGCATCAGGTAACCATGTATGAAAAGGAAACATCGGTACTTTTACTGCAAAAGATGCAAAAAAACATAAAAAGAGAACCAACTCTATTTGCTGATCAAATGTAAAGTCCGAAATTAACTCAATATTGCCTGATTTCACTTTAGAAATAATATAAATAATCGCAAGTAACATTAAAACAGATCCTGCTAGTGTGTAGAGAAAGAATTTAAAAGTAGCATAAAGTCTATTTTCTCCTCCCCAAATTCCAATAATCAAAAACATCGGGATTAAAACAGCCTCAAAGAAAACGTAAAAAATTACAATATCAATACTAACAAATACTCCTATAATAAAACTCTCAAGCAATAAAAAATAAATAACGAATTCTTTGGCTCTATTTTGAATAGAATTAATAGAACACAATAAACAAATAGGGACTAAGAAGGTAGTCAGTAATATAAGTGGTATTGAAACACCATCAACTCCGACATAGTAATTTATATCAAATTTATCAAACCAAGTATGAAACTCAATAAATTGATAACCATTTTTGGATTTATCATAAAAAATTGGCAATAACAAACTAAGAAGAAATTCACCTGTTGTTATCCATAAACCTGATAGAAAAATAGTTTTGTTTTTGAGTTGCGTGCTACTTGAAAGTGAGAGTGTTAATGCTCCTATAATAGGTGTTAGGATTAACATTGATAATATTGGGAAACTCATCTTAGGTTATGGATATATAAAAAATGATAGTTATAAAGAGTGTGAAACCAGAAATTATTATAAAAGTGTAATCGAAAATATACCCTGTTTGTATCCTTTTAAATGCTTTTGAAATTGTAGAAACTATCGAGGCACTTCCATTTGGCAAATACTTATCAATTATACCTTGGTCTATTTTAGTCCATAAAAACTTTCCTAAATTGTAAAGTGGTAAAACAAAAATTTTATTATAAAGTTCATCAAAATACCATTTGTTCAAAATAAAATTATAGATTGAGTAAAACCGTTTTTTTAAGTCAGCAAGTTTATTTAAATTATAACCATAATAATAAACCGCTAGCCCTACACCAAAAGCTACCAAAGATTTTGATAAAATTGGATAAAAAGACGAGTAATACTGCTTATCTTGACTCAAAAATATTATTCCATTCCAGAAATTTTTTGAATTATATCCCGCTAATAAATCGTTTAGGAAGAAGCCTGCTAGAATTGCTCCTACGGAAAGTAATAATAATGGAACTAACATAAAAGGACCGGATTCATGAATTTTTTCATAATCATATGATCCATTATAATTCCCATGAAACACCTTAAATATGAGCCTGAACGAGTAAAATGCGGTCATGGCAGAGACTATAGCTAAAATTACATAAACCAATGGGCCTAAAGTAATTAAGTTAAATGATGAGCTTAAAATTAGATCTTTTGAAAAGTAACCTGATGAATATGGAAAACCTATAATAGCTAATGTACCAATCCACATCATTACTGCAGTGATTTTCATCTTTGAAAAAAGATTTCCCATTTTATCCATATCTTGCTCATCGTGAACACCATGAATAACAGATCCTGAGGATAAAAAGAGTAATGCCTTAAAATAACCATGTGTTATTAAATGAAAAATTGCAATATTAAATGCGCCCAAACCACAAGCCACAAACATGAAACCCAACTGACTACAAGTTGAGTAAGCTATTACCTTTTTTATATCTTTTTGAAAAAAGCCCACTGATGCAGCGAAGAATGCTGTTAATAGACCTATTATTAAAACAAAAGTCATTATGAAGTCAGACATGACCATTAATTCTGAAAATCTTACAGTCAAGAAAACACCAGCTGTTACCATTGTTGCTGCATGAATTAATGCTGAGACAGGTGTAGGTCCCTCCATAGCATCAGGTAACCATGTATGAAAGCCAAACTGGGCAGATTTTCCCATAGCGCCTATGAAAAGGAAAAAACAAGAAAAAATTAAAGCATTAATTTCAAATCCTAAAAAATTAATTTGATAACTAAATAATTTCTCTTTCCCTGCAATTATTTCATTAATAGATAATGTGTCTAAAAATATATAGAGAGTTGCAATACCGATGAGAAATCCAAAATCTGCAACTCTGTTTACTAAAAAAGCTTTCATTGCAGCTAAATTTGCAGATTTCTTATGATGCCAGAAACCTATCAATAAATAAGAGGCTAGACCAACACCCTCCCATCCAAAAAATAATTGAATTAAATTATCACTTACAACTAATGCAACCATACAAAAGGTAAATAAACTCAAATAAGTCATGAACCTTACTTTTGAGTTATCATGAGACATGTACTCAATTGAATAAATATGAACCAATGCAGAAACTGTGAGAACAAGTGTTAACATCAAAAGAGAAAGAGAATTAACAGAAATCCCCCAATTAAAAAACTGACCAGAAACAAAAAACCACTCTAGAACAGGAATTATAATTTCAGACGATGAAGAATTAGAAAAACTGATAAATAAGAACCAACTTAAAATAGCTGCTATAGATATTAGAGTAGAAGAGAAATATTGGGCAGTTTTTTCACCTAATAGCACTCCAAAAGGATATGTAAAAATGGTTGAAATTAGAGGAAGAAAAAAAAGTAATTTATAACTTAACATTAATCTTTTAGTTGATTGATTTGAGTAATATCAATCTCTCCCTTATTTCTGAAATAAATAACTAATATAGCTAAGCCAATGGCTGCTTCTGCAGCGGCAATAGTTAAAATAAAAATGGAGAATACCTGACCATTAATATCATTTAGGAAAACCGAAGCTGATACAAAATTAATATTTGCAGCCAATAATATAATTTCAATACACATTAAAATTAGGATCATATTTCTTCTGTTTAAAAATAATCCGAAGCATCCAATAATAAAAATAATTAAAGAAAGTATGAAGAAATGATTATACGTAAGGCTAGTCATCTTTAATGCCTTCACCAGACTTAATTTTTACTAGTTTTACTCTATCTTCGGCTGTAGTTGAGTTTTGACTTTCTATGTTTTGTCTTTTAATGGTTGGTCTATACACATGTGTTAGAACAATTGCACCAATCATAGCAAGTAACAAAACGATACCACTTAATTGAAAATCGATAAAATACTCTGTGTAAAGCACATCTCCAATTTGCTCAGTATTATTTTTAGACCTAATGAAGGTGTCTAAATTATCTTTTGAAGTTTTAAATACAGTTAAATAAATTATTTCAGCTAAAATTATGCCAGCAAAAAGTAATGCAAGGGGTATATATCTTTTTATATTAAACATTAAAGTTGTGATTTGAATATCAAGCATCATCACAACAAAAAGAAATAGTATTGCTACTGCTCCTATATAAACAATCGCAAGAATAATACCAACGAACTCTGCGCCAATAAGAATAAATAGAAAAGTAGAATTTAGAAACGCAAGTACAAGAAAAAGTACAGAGTTAACTGGGTTTTTTGAAAATATTACAAATATACATGTGGTGATCAAAAATGCTGCAAACAAAAAAAAAGAGCCAACAAGGAACATTATCTATACTTACTGTCCCTTTTTAAATTTTCACTAATTTGTTTTTCCCAAATATCTCCGTTTCGTAAAAGCTTTTCCTTGTCATAAAGTAATTCCTCTCTTGTTTCAGTTGCGTATTCAAAATTGGGTCCTTCAACAATTGCATCTACTGGACACGCCTCTTCGCATAAACCACAATAAATACACTTAGTCATATCAATGTCATATCGGGTAGTTCTTCTACTTCCGTCAGGTTTTGGTTCTGCTTCAATAGTTATTGCTTGAGCAGGGCAAACTGCTTCACATAACTTACATGCAATACATCTTTCCTCACCATTTGGATATCTTCTCAAAGCATGTTCTCCCCTGAAGCGAGGACTAATAGGACCTTTTTGATTGGGGTAATTAAGAGTGACTTTTGGCTTAAAAAAATAAGTTATCGTTAATTTCAAACCTTTCATTAATTCGAAAAGGGTAAAGGATTTAATGTATTTAATTAGTGTTGTCATTGTTAGTTAGGTAATAGTCCAAAGTAAAATAAAAATGCTGATGTAATAACTACCCAAATCAAAGTAAAAGGTAGAAAGATTTTCCAACCAAGTCGCATAAGTTGGTCATATCTATATCTTGGAAAAGTTGCTCTGACCCATAAAAACACGAAAAGAATTAAAAATACTTTAATTACAAACCAGAATATTCCAGGTATTGCGTTTAAAGGGAATATATCTATTGGTGGGTACCAACCACCTAAAAATAGAATTACAGTTAAGGAACTCATTAAAATCATATTGGCGTATTCTGCTAAAAAAAATAAGCCAAATGATATTGATGAGTATTCGGTAAAAAAACCTGCAACTAATGTGGCTTCATCTTCAGGCAAATCAAATGGGAGTCTATTTGTTTCAGCTAATGCTGAAATTATAAATATAACAAACATAGGTAACAGTGGTATGGCAAACCACATATTCTTTTGACTCTCTACAATATCAATTAAATTTAATGAGCCGACACAAATTAAGACTGTTATAATTACAAACCCTATTGATACTTCATAAGAAATCATCTGAGCTGCTGATCTCAATGCCCCTAAAAATGGATACTTAGAATTACTGGCCCAACCAGCAATAATGACCCCATAAACACCAAACGATGACACAGCGAACAAATATAGAATACCTATATTTATATTTGCTATAACATAAGTAGAGCTAATTGGGATAACAGCCCAAGCTATTAAACTTAATATTAAAGTAAGCATAGGCGCAAAGATAAAGAGGAACTTGTTTGAGCTAGATGGAAGTAAATTCTCCTTAGTGAGTAATTTTAAGACATCAGCAAAACTCTGTAGTATTCCGAATGGTCCAACAACGTTAGGGCCTTTTCTTAATTGAACAGCACCAAGCACTTTTCTTTCTAAGTAAACTAATAATGCAACAGAAACTAGAACAGGGACAACGAAACTAAATATTTTTAAAATACCAATTGTTAACTCAAAAGATAAACTTGTCATTATGCTGATTTCTCCAAAAGAGATGGAGTTGAGGTTATTTCCTCAACACATTTAGCCATAGTGACCGAATTTTTTGAAATCACATCTGACATATAAAAATTACTTATAGGATATTCTGCCTTACAATCTTCAAATTCAATATTTGGTATAATTGAAGTTGAATCTTCAACAACAATAATTTCATGATAATCAGACAGAATTGGGTATTTGTCAAATAACTCAGATCTTAATTGTTCAAAAGTATTTGGGATAAAATCAAAAGATAATTCATCAGATAATTTTTTTAGTATCGACCACTCCTCTTTGGCGGATCCAATTGGATTATGACATTTTTTTGCTTCTTGAGGTCTGCCTTCAATATTTACAAAAGTACCATTTTTCTCTGTATAAAGAGGGGTTGGTAAAACAATATCAGACCCCATCGCTCCATCATCACCATGATGGCCAAAATAAACTTTAAAACAGTTATTGAATTGCTCGTTGGCAATATGTTCTGAACCAAAAGAAAGAACCAATTCAAAATTATCTTTTTTTAAATTAGAAAACGGCTCACAAAGTTCATTAGTAGTATTTCCTATAATCAATTGGCCCACACGTGAGGCATATGGATTTAAAAAATTTAGATTATTTTTTTCTTTTGTAATAACTTTGTATTTATCAGCATATGAAAAAATTGATTTTAAAGTTTTAATATTTTTAATTTTATTTAAAAACGCAGAGCCAATAATTATAAGAGGGTTTGAAGATTTTTTTAATGCTTTGATTAGATTTTCATTATTTAAACATGATAAAGTCTCTCCTAGATACTCTGTTTTATAGTTCAAAGATATATTTTCACCAATGTTAAATACTTTTGAGTCATTATTGTAAGCTTTAAATATCTTATGATTTATAATTGGTGTTTCTATTTTTGGGTTTGTTCCTAAAAGTATAATTAAATCTGAATTTTCTATATCGTTTAAAGGTGTGTTAAAACGATAACTATCTAAGCTTTCTAGGATAGCATGATTATCAGTTCGGCACTCCACATTGTCTTTACCATAATTTGACATAAATTTTTTGATTGCATATCCGGTTTCTAAATCTACGTGCTCACCAATCAAAGCTAATGGTTTTAGAGTTTTTAATTTATCTTTTAAAACTTTTAATGACTCTTCCCAATTTGATATTGATAATTTTTGGTTTTCTTTAATATAGGGTGTGTCTATTCTTTGTTGGTAGTAACCATCATAGTTAAATCGAACTTTATCTGATATCCACTCTTCATTTATGTATTCATTTGTTCTTGGTGTAACTCTTAAAATCTCCTCCGCTCTACTATCGACTCTTATATTAGAACCAACACTATCGAAGATATCGATTGAGTCTGTACGTTTTAACTCCCAAGGACGTGCTTTAAATTGATATGGCTTGCTCGTAAGTGCTCCGACAGGGCATAAATCAATTACATTTCCTGAAAGCTCTGAAGTGATTGATTGTTCAAGGTAAGTGGTAATTTCTGCATTCTCGCCCCTACCTAACATGCCTAATTCTGGGACTCCGGCTACTTCAGTGGCAAATCTTACACACCTAGTGCAATGGATACATCTAGTCATTATAGTGTTTACAAGAGGTCCCATATTTTTATTATCTACAGCTCTTTTATTCTCTTTATATCTAGATTTGTCGAAACCGTAGTACATGGCCTGATCCTGTAAATCGCATTCTCCACCTTGATCACATATTGGGCAATCTAAGGGGTGATTAATTAATAAAAACTCCATTACGCCTTTTCTACCTGCATTTACTTTTTCAGAATTGGTGATTATTGACATGCCCTCCATTAGAGGCATAGTGCAGGAAGATACTAATTTTGGGGCTTTTTCTATTTCTACTAAACACATTCTACAGTTACCAGCTATAGAGAGTTTGTCGTGATAGCAAAATCTTGGAATTTCTTCACCAGCGATTTCACAGGCTTGCATCACAGTCAGATTTTTATCCACCTGAATTTCTTTTTGATTAACTTTAATATTTATTAAATCGTCACTCATGAAGCTTTTAACTTTTTATTATATTTACTTATTAACTCTGATTTAAAATTTTTAATGAGTCCTTGTATAGGCCAAGCTGCTGCATCTCCTAAAGCGCAGATAGTATGACCCTCTACTTGCTTTGTAACATTTTCTAAAAGCTCTATTTGTTCAGGAGATATCTCTCCTCTAACTAATCTCTGCATCATTCTATGCATCCAGCCTGTTCCCTCTCTACAAGGTGTACATTGGCCACAACTTTCATGTTTGTAAAAGTGAGCAAATCTCTCAATCACCTCAGCAATATCATTATTCTTGTTAACAACAATCACTCCTGCTGTACCTAAGCCTGAGCCTTTAGCTTTTAGATCATCAAAATTCATTAGAACTGACTCACAAATATTTTTTGGAAGCATTGGGGTACTAGAACCTCCTGGTACTATCGCCTTTAAATTATCCCATCCTCCCTCAACTCCATCACAATGCTTTTCTAATAATACTTTAAGTGGTATTCCCATTTCCTCTTCTATTGTGCATGGTTTATTGACGTTACCTGATATGCAAAAAATTTTTGTGCCTGTATTATTTTCAGCGCCAATTGACTTAAACCAATCTGGGCCTCTTCTTAAAATAGTTGGAACTACTGCGATTGACTCAACATTGTTAATAGTTGTTGGCATACCATACAAACCTACACCAGCAGGAAAAGGTGGTTTTAATCTTGGTTGTCCTTTTTTTCCTTCTAAACTCTCTAAAAGAGCTGTCTCTTCTCCACATATGTAAGCACCAGCCCCTCTGTGAACATAAAGATCAAAATCAAATCCGCTACCACAAGCATTTTTTCCGATAAATCCTCGTTCATATGCCTCTTCAATTGCCTTTTCTAATTGGACATATTCGTGATGGTATTCGCCCCTAATGTATATGTAACATTTAGTGGCTTGAATTGCGTATGAAGCTATCAAGCACCCTTCTACAAGAGTATGCGGATCATTTCTAATAATTTCTCTATCTTTGCAAGTACCAGGTTCAGACTCATCAGCATTTACAACCAAATAATGCTGTTTACCAGTATTCTTTGGCATGAATGACCATTTAAGACCTGTAGAAAATCCAGCTCCACCTCTTCCTCTTAACTGACTGGATTTAACTAATTCGATAATATCATTTTGATCTTTAGACAAAATTTCTTTTGTGTTTGACCAGGAGCCTCTTTTTAAAGCTCCCTCTATGAAGGGTTCTTGAAAACCATGAAGGTTTTGAAAAACTTTATCTTTTTCATTAAGCATTTTCTGAACTTCTCCTGCCTTTTTGAGAGCCAATAATATTTGGTTTTCCCTCTTTAATATTGTCTATAATTTTTTTTGTAGACTCTTCATCTAAATCCTCAAAGAAGTCATTATTGATTTGTATCATAGGTCCATTTGAGCAAGCACCTAAACACTCTACTTCAACAACTGTAAATTTATTATCGTCACTAGTACCATTAATTTCACACTTTGTTTCTTTACAAATAGTTTTCGTAATCTTATTTGAACCTCTAAGCCAACAAGGAGAGGTTCTACAGATCTGAACAAGATTTTCTCCAACAGGTCTTGTATTGTACATTGAATAAAATGAGGCCACTTCTGTGACTCTTATTTTAGGCATATTTAAAGTTTCAGCGATTGTTTCTATACATTCGATACTTATCCAATTATTGTTTTGCTCTTGAGCCAAATAGAGAAGAGGCATAACTGCGCTTTGTTCTCTTCCTTTAGGGTATTTAGAAATTATATTTTTGATTGATCTTAGATTATCTTTTGACCAAGAAAATTTTTCGCCTGATCTAGAAAAATTATTTGATAAACCTGGATGATTACCGCTCATCTGTCTACCTCTCCAAATACTATATCTAGGCTTCCTAAAATTGATGGTACGTCAGCTAGTTGGTGGCCCTTTGATAAAAAATGTAGTGCCTGTAAATGGACAAAGCCCGGTGCTCTCAACTTGCATCGATATGGTTTGGAACTTCCATCTGAAACTAATACAACACCAAATTCTCCTTTTGGTGCCTCTACACTTTTGTATGTGATACCTTCAGGAACCCTATAACCCTCGGTAAATAATTTAAAATGATGAATTATAGCTTCCATTGAATTTTTCATTTCTGATCTCTTAGGTGGAGTAATTTTATTATTCTCAACCATTACGGGTCCTTCTGGAATATTTTCAATACATTGTAAGATAATCTTAACTGACTCTCTCATCTCTTCCATTCTCACCAAATATCTATCATAGGTGTCACCAGTTTTTCCAACTGGTATGTCGAAATCTAAATCATCATAAACATCATAAGGTTGAGATTTTCTTAAATCCCAAGCTACGCCACTAGCACGAAGAACAGGGCCGCTGCAACTTAGTCTTATTGCATCATCCTTTTTTAAAATACCTATATCAACAGATCGTTGTTTGAATATTCTATTTTCAGTTAGTAGTTCTTCAAGCGTATCTATGAATTTAGGAAAATTAGTAAAATACTTTTTCATTTTTTCTAATATATTTTCAGGCAAGTCTTGGTGAACTCCACCAGGACGAAAATAAGCTGCATGAAATCTTGCTCCAGATACAGCTTCATGGAACTCCAACATTTTTTCTCTTTCTTCGAAAGCCCACAACATTGGAGTAGCGGCACCTATATCCATAGCAAATGCTGGTATATTTAATAAATGATTTAGTATCCTCGTAACTTCTGCAAACATAACTCTGATGTATTGTGCTCGTTTAGGAGCTTCAATATTTAATAAATTCTCAACAGCTAAAGCGAAAGCATGTTCTTGACACATTGGTGAGACATAATCTAGACGATCAAAATATGGAATTGCTTGAGTATAAGTTTTCTGTTCAATTAATTTTTCAGTTCCTCTATGCAAAAGTCCAATGTGGGGTTCAGCTTTATTAACTACCTCCCCTTCTAATTGTACAAGAAGTCTTAAAACACCATGAGCAGCAGGATGTTGGGGTCCAAAGTTTAGAGTTACAGGTTTAAAATTCTCTGACATTACTTCTTTTCAAGCTCCTCTTTAATTGTTTCTTTCATTCCCTCCCAAGGACTTTCATTGTCAAAATCTCTAAATTCCTGTTTTAATGTTACAGGTTCATAAACAACTTTTTTTAAGTTTTCATCATAACGAACCTCTTCATAACCCGTCAGAGGAAAGTCTTTTCTGAGCGGATGACCTTGAAAATTATAATCATTCATTATTCTTTGAAGATTCGGGTGATTAACAAAGTTTATGCCAAAAAGATCGTAACATTCTCTTTCAAACCAATCGGCAGACTCAAAAATTTGTGTTATTGAATTGATATCTAAATTATCTTCGGAAATGTTCGTAAAAATAAATAATCTTTTATTAAATTTTAAACTTAGAAAAGAATAGATAAGAGTAAATCGTTCATTTAAATAACTAGATTTGGATAGCATATTATCAGTTACAGTAATATCAACTAACTGGTCATAGAGTAGATCTTCGTCTTCTTTAATTTTTTGTGTAACTTCTAGTATGGAGTCTTTGTTAACTAAGATGCTATCTATTCCAGATTTTATTGGAAAATGGAAGTTACCAGTTGAATATTTCTGTAAAATATTTGGAGACAAGAAATTTACCTATAAATCTTCTTTTTCTTTTTAATTTTATCTTGAAGTTGCATAATGCCGTACAAAAGAGCTTCTGCTGTAGGTGGACATCCAGGGACATAAATATCAACAGGCACTATCCTATCGCATCCTCGAACAACAGAGTAAGAGTAGTGATAATATCCTCCTCCATTAGCACAAGAGCCCATAGAGATTACCCATCTTGGTTCAGGCATTTGATCGTAAACTTTTCTCAAAGCAGAGGCCATTTTGTTTGTAAGAGTTCCCGCAACAATCATTACATCAGACTGTCTTGGAGAACCTCTTGGAATTACACCTAAACGATCTAGATCGTATCTACTCATATACGAGTGCATCATCTCAACACCACAACATGCTAAACCGAAAGTCATAGGCCATAAAGATCCTGACCTCGCCCAATTTATTAAATTTTCAAATGAAGCTGTTACAAATCCTTTTTTTTCAAATAGCTCATCAATATTTAATGATTTGTCTTTTTCTAATACTACTCCCAATCTAGTGCTCCATTTTTCCATTCATATATAAATCCTACTGTGAGAATAAATAAAAAAAACATCATTGAATAAAAACCAAGAGCTCCAATATTGCTCAGACTCACGGCCCAAGGAAATAAAAACGCAATTTCTAAATCAAATATAATAAATAGTATTGACACTAAATAAAACTTAACATCAAATTTTGATCGAGCGTCGTCAAATGCCTCAAAACCACATTCATATGCAGATAGTTTTTCAGTATCAGGTGAGCTAGGTGATAATATTTTTGAGAGCAAATACATAGCGATTGCCATCCCTGCCCCAATAACAATAAATATCAATATGAAAATATAATCTAGGTTATACATTAAAAGTTTTGATTTTCCGTAACGCAATACATTATAAGAAACAATATGTATTTAGTGACGATAAAAATGACGCATTTGTCTTACACATGATTTTTAAATATTTGAGTGTAAAAAAGTTAAAAAATTTTTTTTATCCTCTAGAGTAATAAGCAACTTTATCTTCTGTAAAGATAGGAAATGACTCATTTATTGTTTGTTTTTTTAGATTACTACAATAATAGCCAATATTTTCTATTAAAAGGTCCTCACATTCAGTTCCAAAGTGGATTTCATCAGCATAAATAGATTGATAAGAGCCATCTAATCTTGAACCATAAATACCAAATTTAAAATTTGCCAAATTATCTGAGTTTTTTACACCTTTTTGATCTTTCCAAAGTGTTTGGTTTTTTCTGTAATGCAATAACTTTCCATTTAACCAAATTTTATGAAAAGCTTTTGAAATATCCTTTTTATTAAAATTTATATTGAAGACTAAATCATACCATTTATTTCTTTGTAAATTTTTAGCGGAGATTATTTGGTACCAATCATGCCTAGCTTCACAAAAAATTCTTTTATCAGTATCCTCTGGCCCCCCAGCACCAGGTGAGCAATCATCGTTCCCTCCTTCAATAATAATTACTCCTTCACTAGACTCATGTCTCCAAAGCAAACCTCTCTTCTTATCTATCTGAAGCATAAACATCGGACCAAAAAAACTCTCTGTACTATGAAATTGCAATATTGATTTATTCATAGCGCTATCATTATTTAATTCATAATTTTCAGTGATTAAAAAAGAATAGGATAACCATATTTCCCCCTGAAAACCGTAATCGGTTCCTACCTCTACTCTTTTTTGTTTTTCACCATTTGGTCGTGAGCAATCTTTTAATTTGTTATAACACTCATCTCCTGGTGCTTGGATAAAAAAAGCAGTATCTCCATATCTCGTTTTCTCTTTCTGGAGTTGAAAAAGCACCAAGTTTTTTTTTCTTTGATATTTTTTTATTTCATCTTTTGAACTAGAATTCCAACCTGGATCAATTTTAAAACCTTTAATTGTCGTATCGCCAAAACTCATACCAAGAGTCTTTAATCCATAAACATCTTTTGATTTATAAGATGAGCATGAAAATAAAGAAAAAATTAAAAAAAATAAAATAAAAGTTCTTAAGTGGCGGGAGCGACGGGACTCGAACCCGCGACCTCCTGCGTGACAGGCAGGCGTTCTAACCAAACTGAACTACACCCCCGACAGTTGCCGAATGGTGGGCGATGACGGACTCGAACCGCCGACCCTCTCGGTGTAAACGAGATGCTCTACCAACTGAGCTAATCGCCCTATCTAATTTGCAAAAAATTAGACTGTGGACTTTATTAGTTCTTTAAGCTGTTTTCCAGCAAGAAATTTTGGTTTTTTTGATGCAGGAATTTGGATTGACTCTCCCGTTCTTGGGTTTCTTCCAGTCTTAGCTTTTGTGTTAGCTACCTTAAAAGTACCAAAACCGGCAATCTTAACATCCCCTCCTGCTTTCAAAGTAGATGTGATAATATCAAATAAACTTTCTACAGCCTTAGTTGCATCTGATTTTCCAACACCATTTTTCGTACTATATTCAGCAATGAGTTCATTTTTGTTCATACCGAACCTCCTTAGTGATTCTATTAGTTAATTGTAGTAAGAAAAAGGTAAGAAAATCAACAACAATATACTAGTTTACGAATGTTTTTTCTTGATTTTGCTGGTTTTTTGGCTTCATGGACTCTGTAACTAAGTGTCTCCAGTCCAATTTTTTGTTGATTTTACTAATTTTTCCATCGAGAGCTAAGTCCAATACCTCTTTTGCAAACTCTACTTTCTTAATTATCAACTTGTTTTGAATGTCTTTTTGTATTTCAACTAAGTCCTTTTCATTTTCTTTTGGGATTATAACAGTTTTAATACCGTACCTTATAGCAGCCAATAATTTCTCTTTTAATCCCCCAATTGGAAGAACTCTTCCTTTTAATGTAATTTCCCCAGTCATTGCAATATCTCTTTTAATTTTAATATCAGTAAGAGATGAAATTAATGAGGTAAATATTGTAATACCAGCACTTGGGCCATCTTTAGGTATAGCACCTTCAGGTACATGTAAATGAATATCTATTTTATCAAAAACCTTTGGATTTACTCCAAACTCTACAGAATTAGATTTAATATAACCTAAAGCAGCAGTGATAGACTCTTTCATCACATCACCAAGTTTACCTGTTGCATTAATCATTCCCTTACCTGAGGATAAATTAACTTCAATATTTAAGATATCTCCACCAACCTGAGTCCATGCAAGCCCATTGGTGATGCCCACTAAATTTTTCTTTTCTAAAACACTATCTTTGAATTTTTCTGGGCCTAGAAAATTTTTTATAGCCTTATCATCAAAAATAAATGGCTTTTTTGATCTAGATTTATTTTTTTCTAATTGGAAAACAAGTTTTCTAAAAAGCTTATCAAAAACTTTTTCAAGCCCTCTGACACCTGACTCTCTAGTATAGTGTCTTACTATTTTTGTAATAGAGTTTTTATCAAGCTTAAATTCATTATTTTTTAAAATATTTTTATTCATTTTTCTTGGAATTAAATATTTTTTGGCAATTTCAACTTTTTCTTTTTCTGTATAACCAGATACTTCAATGACCTCTAATCTGTCGAGTAGTGGACCAGGTATATTGTAAGTATTACCAGTGCAAATAAACATCACATTTGACAAATCATAATCAACCTCAAGATAATGATCGTTAAATTGATTATTTTGCTCAGGATCTAAGACTTCTAATAAAGCAGAAGATGGATCTCCTCTCCAGTCACTGCCAACTTTGTCTATTTCATCTAATAAAATAATTGGATTAGATGTTTTTGTTTTCTTCATAGCCTGGATAAATCGACCAGGCATTGAGCCAATGTATGTTCTTCTATGCCCTCTAATTTCCGCCTCATCCCTAATTCCACCAAGAGAAATCTTAGCAAATTCTCTACCAGTTGCTCTCGCAATGGATTTACCTAATGAAGTTTTTCCTACGCCTGGAGGTCCAACAAAACAAAGTATTGTACCAGTAGCTTTTTTTGATCTTTTTTTTACAGCTAAAAATTCAAGTATTCTCTCTTTAACTTTTTCAAGGCCATAATGATCATCATTTAAAATTTTTTCAGAACCTTTTATGTCTATAACTTCTTTAGAGTATTTTTCCCATGGTATATCAAGTATCCATTCTAGGTAATTACGAATGACTGATGCTTCAGCAGACATTGGGCTCATTGATTTTAATTTTTTAAATTCGTTTAAAGCTTTTTCTTTTGCCTCTTTTGATAATTTTACCTCATTAATCTTTTTCTCTATTTCAGAATATTCGTTAGAACCATCTTCACCATCACCAAGTTCTTTTTGGATAGCTTTCATTTGCTCATTTAAGTAGTACTCTCTTTGAGTTTTTTCCATTTGTCTTTTTACTCTGTTTTTAATTTTTTTCTCAAGTGCAGAGAAATTAAGTTCTTTTGAGAAAAAATTCAGCAGATTTTGAATTTTTTTATTAATATCAGTAATTTCTAAATTTTTTTGTTTATCTTCAATTGCAATATTTAAGTTGTAATAGATGTTATCAATGAACTGATACGGATCCTCAATATTCAATAGACCTTCGAGAATATCATTATTATTTCCTATATTTTGAATATAATTTTGAAATTCATTTTTTAAAACTCTCAAAGAAGCTTTTAATTCAACTGAATTTTTTTTGTTAATTACCACTGGTTCAATCTTAGCTGTAAGAAAGTTATTACTAGCCTTAACAGCAGACTTTATCTTTACGATTTCTAATCCCTCAGTAAGAACTTTATATGTATTATCTGGTAACTTTAGAAACTGGATAATTTTTGATTTAACTCCATAAGAGTATACATCATTAACTTGGGGATCATCGGTGGTTGGTTCTTTTTGAGTGAATAAATAAATAATCTTATTGTTGTTATTCATGGCAAAATTAATTGCATCAATGGATTTTGCGCGGCCGACAAATAAAGGTGAGGTTATCGAGGGATAAACAACTAAGTCCCTTAAGGGTAAAATGGGTCCAATGATTTGATTTTCCATACTATTAAGATAGTGAGGAATTTTTAATTTTCACCCACTTTTTTTTTAATTTTTGCCTTTTCTTTATATACGATAATTGGTCTATTTGAGATTACTGACTCTTTACTTAAAACTACCTTATCCACAGAATCCTTATCAGGAATATCATACATGCAATCTAGAAGTAACTTTTCCATGATTGACCTTAGGCCTCGTGCACCAATTTTTTTTTCAACAGCTAATTGAGCAATTTGCTCCCTACCATCTTCTGTTATCTCGAATTCAACCCCCTCAAAAGAAAAAAGAGCCTTGTATTGTTTAGATATTGCATTTTTTGGTCTTGTAATAATCTCTTTTAAATCATCTAAAGATAATTCATTGAGACTAGCGCTTACAGGAAGTCTTCCTACTAATTCAGGTATTAATCCAAATTTAATCAAATCGTCATTTTCAAGTTGTGAAGTCATTGGTTGGTCCTGGTTAATTGATTTATTAAAACCTATAGACTTTTTATTTACTCGATTTTTTATAATTTTATCTATGCCTTCAAACGCGCCCCCACATACAAACAATATATTTTTTGTATCAACTTGAAGGAACTCTTGTTGAGGATGTTTTCTTCCACCTTGAGGTGGCACGCTAGCTGTTGTTCCCTCAATTATTTTTAGCAAAGCTTGTTGAACTCCCTCACCAGATACATCTCTTGTTATGGATGGATTTTCACTTTTTCTGCCCACTTTATCAATTTCATCAATATATACGATACCCTTTTGAGCCAAAGCTACATCATAATCACATTGCTGAAGTAATCTTAAAATAATATTCTCAACATCTTCACCTACATATCCAGCCTCCGTCAACGTGGTAGCATCAGCAATTGTAAAAGGTACATTTAAAAATTTTGCTAGAGTTTGAGCTAAAAGTGTTTTACCACAACCTGTTGGTCCAATAAGTAATATGTTTGATTTAGAAATTTCTATATCTTTTGAGGGGTTTTGAACTCTCTTATAATGATTGTAAACAGATACAGATAATATTTTTTTTGCATGATCTTGACCAATTATATGATCATCAAGATAATTATAGATCTCACTTGGTTTTGGTATCTCAAATTTTTTCTTCGTGTCAATTTTATCATCTTCAACGAGTATATCCTTACATAAAACCACACACTCATTACAAATATAGACATTAGGTCCAGCAATTAATTTTTTAACCTCTTCTTGGCTTTTACCACAAAAGGAGCATGATATTTTTTTATCAGAGCTATTAGCAGAGATTATTTTTTCATCAGACATTTTTATTTTTCAATTCTAGTAGTAATTACTTTGTCTATCAAACCAAATTTTTGCGCCTCTTCAGGGTCAAAGAATCTATCTCTTTCCATTGCCTTTTCTATTT
>CACJQJ010000015.1 GCA_902595525.1 uncultured Alphaproteobacteria bacterium
TACTTTAAATAGTAATTCAGATAATAATTTTAGCAATTTAGACAAACAAAAGAAATTTATGCCAAATTTGCTGATATATAACCTCAAAGATCTAAATTCTTTTGTGAATTCAAAAAATTCTTTTGAAAATTTATCTATTTTTACATATTATCCGTACAAATTATTTCAAGAGGTTCTTTATGAGTGAAAATATTACATTCGCAGTATCAGGTTCTGAAACTTATTATCACAAGGATTGGTTAAAATCTAAAGGTTTTAAATGGGTTGCATCCTCAAA
The DNA here is from genome assembly GCA_902595525.1 of uncultured Alphaproteobacteria bacterium. Next base: position 278 of record CACJQJ010000015.1, read on the forward strand.
AAAATGGGAAAAGCTAAATATATTAGAGATCGAGGCAGATCAATTATCTGAATATTGCAGAGAGTTCGGACTTTATTACGAAAGATCAGATAAAGGTATGCCAAAATTTGATTATGAGAATTATTTATGGGATGGCAACATTCCAGATAAATCTATTTGGTATGAAGAAAAGAGTCTTCCAAATTCAACAAACAAAGAAGATTAGTGAATTAAAACTGAAAATATTCCATAAAAAAAGAAGATCAAAGCTACTACTAAAGCAAAATAATATGGTGCTTTTTTTCTGTTCATAAATGAAGCCATTATTACCAAATACTTATGTGCTTAACAATAAATATCTACAATCAATTATTTCACCTAGCACAGATATCATTGACTATAATTTTAGCTCTGATCAGATCCACAAGCTCAATCTTTTACAAATTCTAAGGCCTGATATTTATTTTAATAAAAAACTTTCTGATAATGAATTTTTTGATTTATCAAAGAAATATTACCAAAGACTTATCGATGAAAAAATTATATATAAATCTGAAAATGAGTACTTCTTATATAGAATAGACTCTGACAGTCACTCACAAACAGGTTTAATTTCTTTGTTAAATATACAAGACTACATAAATAGAAATATAAAGCCACATGAAAAAATTTTAGTCAGCAAAGGTAAAGAAAGAGCTGATCAATTATCTAAAGTAAAATTTCAATTGTGTCCAATTTACCTTTTTTATGATGATGAAAATATAGATTTAAACCTAGATATTCATCATGATAAAAAACCACTAATAAAGTTTAAATCTGGTAAGTACACTCACTCCATATACAAGACTAACACCGATTTCACTGGTATTAATTTTAAGGAACTTTTTGTTGCAGATGGCCATCATAGAATAGAAGGTTTTGCTCAATTAGATGTTAATAAAGATACTAAATTTTTATCTATTGTTTTTCCAAAATCTAAATGCTTAAATCTAGCATATAACAGAAGTGTTATATTTCCCGATGCATACAATAAAGATTCGTTCATATCTGACTTAAAAAAATATTTCCATGTTGAAGAGCTTAAATATCATGAGAAGATAAACCGCTTTTTTGTAATCTATTATCAAGGTAAATATTTTAAAATAGATTTGAAAAACGACTTCTCCACAAATGGCGCTGATTGTATTGATTTTGGTGAGTTTGTCTTGAAGGAAATATTGAATATTCAGGACGAAACTAATGATCAAAGGGTCGAATTCGTCCCACCCTCATTAGGCACTGATTATTTGATTAATCAAGTTGATACGGGTATAACAGATTTATCAACATTAATGAGACCAGTTAGCATGGATTTAGTGATAGAATACTCTAAAAATTTGAAATTTATGCCACCCAAGGCTACGTGGTTTGAACCCAAACCACTAGATGGTTTATTTTTTTACAAAATTATTGAATAGTTCAAAACGTTAAGGAGATATATTAATTATGCAAAAACCTACTATTAAACCAAATCATCCATTCTTTTCCTCGGGACCTTGTTCCAAAAGGCCTGGATGGAAGTTAGAAGCTTTAAACGATGCCGTTTTAGGTAGATCGCATAGAGCAAAAAGCGGTAAGGCAAAACTCAATGAAGTAATAGTTAAATCTAAGCAAGTTTTAGAGTTACCAGATGATTATCTAGTAGGTATCGTTCCTGCCTCTGATACTGGGGCAATAGAAATGGCTATGTGGAGCCTTCTAGGTTTAAAAAATGTAGAAGTGTGTGGTTGGGAAACTTTTGGTCTAACATGGGTAAAGGATATTACAAAACAGTTAAAATTAGAAAATGTAACAGTTCATAAAACTGATAACTATGGTGAACTCCCTGATTTGTCAAAAGTAAATTTTGATAATGATGTTGTTTTTACATGGAATGGCACTACTTCTGGTGTATGCATTCCCAATGCAGATTGGATACCAGAAAATAGATTAGGTTTATCTATTTGTGATGCCACCTCAGCAGTTTTTGCTATGGATATGGACTTTAAAAAATTAGATGTTGTGACTTGGTCATGGCAAAAAGTTCTTGGAGGAGAAGCTGCACACGGTATGATTGCTTTATCACCAAGAGCAGTTGAAAGACTTGAAACTTATGAGCCATCTTGGCCAATGCCTAAAATTTTTCAATTAGCTAAAAACAAGAAGTTTTCCAAAGAAATTTTTGAAGGAGCTACTATAAATACTCCCTCCTTGCTCGCTGCAGAAGATGCATTAGATGCATTGAATTGGTGTATCAAAATAGGTGGGCAAAAAGAATTAATATCTAGATCAAAAAAAAATCTTCAAGTTATTAAGGACTGGATTGATCAGAGAGATTGGGTAGAGTTTTTAGCTGTTGACCCAAATACATATTCTTCAACAAGCATATGTTTTAAGTTTACACATCCTGATTTTGTAGCTTTAGATAGTGATAATCAAAAAAAACTTGTGAAAGAAATATGCTCTACATTAGAGAAAGAGGACGCTGGGTACGATATTAATGCATATAAAGATGCACCAGCAGGCATTAGAATTTGGGGAGGTGCAACTGTTGAAGCCTCTGACATAGAAAAAGTTTTACCATGGATTGAATGGTCTTTTTTTGAAACAATGGGAAGGTATTAATAATGAAGGTTTTAATTTCTGATAAGATGAGCGATAAGGTAGAAGATATCTTAAAGTCAAAGCAAATTGATTATGAAATCAAAACTGGGATGTCTCCTGATGAACTTAAAGGTGTGATTGATCAATATGATGGCATTTTAATCAGATCTGCAACTAAATTAACCTCAGATATACTCGCTGACTGTAAGAATCTTAAAGTTATTGGTAGAGCAGGAGTTGGTGTCGATAATGTTGACCTAGATCAAGCAACAAAAAATCGAATTCTAGTTATGAATACACCTCTAGGAAACCTAGAGGCAACAGCTGAGTTAAGTGTCGGTTTAATGTTTTCTATTATGAGAAATATTCATCTAGCTAATGATTCAACTCATCAAGGAAAATGGGAAAAACCTAAGTTTCTTGGTACTGAGCTTAAAGGAAAAACACTTGGAATTGTCGGTTATGGCAACATAGGCCAAAGAGTTGCTGAAATATGCTCAACAATTGGAATGAAAATTATTACCAATTCTAAATCAGCAAGTGATGATGATTTATCAAAATTTGATGTTAAAAAGGTTTCAACTGAAGATTTAATTAAGGAGGCTGATGTTATTTCTCTTCATACAAAATTGAATGATGAAACAAAATATATGATTAACAAAGAAACAATATCAAAAATGAAACCCACATCAGTAATTATAAATTGTGCAAGGGGCGGTCTGATTAATGAATCAGATTTAAAAGATGCACTTAATAATGATATTATTGCTGGTGCAGCAATTGATGTTTATGAAAATGAGCCTGCAACAGATAATATTATGTTTGGAACTAAAAATTTACTTTTAACACCTCATTTAGGTGCTTCCTCAAAAGAAGCTCAATCTAATGTTGCAATTGATGTAGCAAATCAAGTTGCTGATTTTTTAAAAGAAAATAAGATTGTTAACAACGTTAACTCTTTTTAAATTTTTTCAAATACTCATAAATAGAAATTTTTGTTAAGACGTTTTGTATGGATTTACTCTCATTAATTTTTTTTAACTCATCAAGACTCAGCTTAAAAATTTTAATTTCCTCATTTTCATTTTTATTATAAAGATTTTTTAGTTTTATTTTGTCTACCTCTGCGTAATAAACATGAACTATTTCATCGGAGTATCCTGGCACTGGACAGTAAGTAGTTAATTTCACAATTTTTTTTGTTTTAACCCCTATTTCTTCTTTGATTTCTCTTTTTAAAGCAGTAATTAATGACTCACCTTTATCTACTAATCCTCCTACAATCTCATATTTTAATGTTTTATTTCTAACAAAGTAAAATGGTCTGAATTGCTTGATCAAATAAAATTTTTTCTCCTCAGTGCTAAAACAAAGAGCAAATACGACATCTCCAACATTTAATATTTCTCTAAAAATCTTATAAGGTTTTATGTTCTTGTTATAGCTACGAACTAAAAATTGATATTTCCAAAACTTGAAAAAGCTATTTGATATAAGTAATTTTTTTATTTTAGTTATTTTTTGCATGAGATTTAACTGTTTGACTATTTATAAGACAAAAGTATATATATTCAATACTCGGGGAGTAGCTCAGTCTGGTAGAGTGTCTGCTTTGGGAGCAGAAAGTCGCAGGTTCGAATCCTGTCTCCCCGACCATAAAAATAATGAAAAAAGTTACAATTAAGCGTCCCTCAAAAACCAACATGCAATCTGGTTTAAGAAAAACTAAATCATGGATTATTGAGTTTGATTTCGATCCTAGCCTCAAAAAAGATGTACTGATGGGTTGGAATAGTTCGAAAAACACAACTAAACAACTAAAACTTAACTTTGATAATTTAGATGACGCTATTTTATGGTGTCAAAAGAACTCATATAAATACAAGGTTGTTGATCAAACCTATAAACCAATAAAACCAAAGAGTTATGCCAGTAATTTCTCAAATAACAGAAAAATTTCCTGGACCCACTAATAATTAAATATTCATTTTTCAAAATATAATACTATTATCACAACATAATTATTAATTAATAAGGGGGAAAGAAATGATTAAGTTCATTACTACTCTGCTTGCTTTATTTATGTTTAGCACGTCATACGCTAAAGAAGTTAAAGTTGGCATAATTTTAGGTTTTACAGGACCTATTGAATCATTAACGCCAGGTATGGCTGCAGGTGCTGAGTTAGCTTTTAATGAAGCTTCTGATTCAGGCGCATTATTAAATGGTTCAACTGTTAGCTCTATAAGAGCTGACTCAACATGTATTGACTCAGCAGCAGCAGCCTCTGCAGCTGAATTCCTAATATCACAGGGTGTTACAGCAATAATGGGAGCAGACTGTTCTGGAGTTACAGGTGCCGTTCTCTCAAATGTAGCTGTTCCAAATGGTGTACCAATGATTTCACCATCTGCTACATCACCTGCTTTGACCACTGCTGAAGATAATGGTTTGTTTTTTAGAACAGCTCCTTCAGATGCAAGAGGCGGAGAGGTTCTAGCGGATATTACTAGTGACAGAGGTATTTCAAGTGTTGCAATTACATATGTTAATACTGATTATGGTGTTGGCTTAGCAGATGTCTATGAAGCAGCAGCAATTGCTAGAGGTATTGAAGTTACAGCTAAAACTGCTCATGAAGGCGACAAGGCAGACTATAGTGCTGAAGTAGGTGTACTTTCATCAGCTGGTGGAGATGCACTAGTCGTTATCGGTTACTTAGATCAAGGTGGTAATCAAATAATCCAAGGATCATTAGATAGTGGCGCTTTTGATACATTTGTACTATCTGATGGTATGATTGGTGATTCATTAACTGATACCTTTGGAACTGATCTTGATGGCTCTTTTGGTTCAATGCCGGGTTCTCTTGGTGCTGGTGCCATGAAATTTAAAGCTTATGCAGAAGCTAACGGTGTTGATCCATCAGTTTATGTTGGAGAGTCATATGACGCTGCTGCATTAATTATGCTAGCTATGTGTAAGGGTAAGTCTGATGATAGCGCATCAATTGCATCAAACATTATGAGCGTAGCGAATGGTCCAGGTACAAAAATTTATGCTGGAGAACTCAAAAAGGGTCTTGAACTAGCATGTGCTGGATTTGCAGTTGATTACGACGGGGCGACAGATGTCAACTTTACAGAAGTAGGAGAGGCATTTGGAGCATTCCTTGAAAAAGGAATTGAAGGCGGTAAATTTACCGACGTAGCTCAAAGATAATTACTATTTATTAGCCCCATCTTATGGGTGGGGCTAAGATGTCATTAATTTTTTATAATTTTCTCCGGAAGTAACCCTTTAGGTCTATATCGCATAACTAATAAAAGTCCAAGACCCATCATTAAATATCTAAAGTATGGAACACTATTTACTAGATGTTCTTTAATGTAATTAGTTTCATCTAAGTGATTAGTGAAAATGTTAATTACAAGCAGCGCAAAAGGAGCTGATTGTATCCAAATAAACCAAACAACAAAACCTCCCAATATAGCTCCATAATTATTACCAGTGCCTCCCAATAAGACCATGACCCATATTAAGAAAGTATATCTTAAAGGTTGATAGCTTGATGGTGTGAAAAGACCGTCATAGGTAACTAGCATTGCACCTGCAAATCCAATAATTGCAGAACCTAACATAAAAATAAAAAGGTGTTGTTTTACAACATTTTTTCCCATTGCTTTTGCAGCCTCTTCATTATCTCTAATAGCTCTCATCATTCTACCCCACGGAGAGTTAAGGGCTTTTTCAGAAAAATATAGAATTATTAATACAACAGCTAAAAAGATTAGGCTAAAGCATAACTTTACAAATACTCCAGAAGAGGAGATTACAAGTTGATTAAGTAAAGAGGCTCTTTGATCAAAATCCAAGACATTTGATAATTTTGAAGAGTTTAAAAATTCAACAATTTTTATAAACCAATCAGAGTTTTGTAAATCCACTTCATATGGAACTGGTCTTTTTAAACCAATAACGTTCTTTACTCCCCTTGATAACCACTCCTCATGTTTGACAATTGTTATGATTATTCCAGAGACTAACAAAGTTGATATTGCTAAATAGTCAGACCTTAATCCTAAACAAACTTTTCCTACCACAAAAGCTACTAATGCACACAAAATTGCACCAACAAACCATGAAAATATAATTGGCAAATTAGCTCCACCTAAAAAACCTGATGTCGCTGCATTAATTGACTCAATTTTACTAATTGATGGACCTGCAATAAATTTAAGTAATGGTATAGATAAAATTATGATTATGAATATAAAATAATTTTTATATTTATGATTAGGTAGTCTTTTATTTATTATTAAAACACTAAAAACAACTGCTAATAAAAATAAACCAGAAATTAAAATTCCAATACCGCCAGCACTCCAAGCTTCAGGAACAGGGGGAACTGAAATTAAAACAGTTGCTAACCCTCCTATGGCTAAAAAACCCATTACACCAAAATTAATTAAACCAGCAAAACCCCATTGAATATTTACTCCCATCGCCATAACAGCAGAGATAAGACAGAGATTTAACATTGATAATGCTATGCCCCATGACTGAAATATACCAACTAAAATAGTTAAAACAGTCATTACTGAGAAACAAATTTGAAACTCAGAATTTTTAATCATATGACTTTTCCTTTGAAGATACCATTTGGCCTAAAAATAAGAACGACAATTAATATTGCAAAAGAGATCGCAAATTTATAATCAGTAGAGATAAATTGTATTAGTGTGCTCGGTTCTAAACTTTCAGGCATGATGTACTTAAAAAATTTTTTATAAGCGTAGGTAAGACCTATTTCAGAGAAAGCAATTAGAAATCCCCCATAAAATGCACCTAAGGGATTTCCAATACCGCCAACAATTGTTGCTGCGAAAATAGGCAGAAGGTTATTGAAATAAGTGAATGGCTTAAAACTTTTATCCAATCCATACAACGTTCCAGCGACAGTCGCTAAAATAGAAACAATTATCCAAGTAAGTAAAACAATTTTTTTAGGATCGATTCCTGATAGCAAAGCTAAATCCTCATTATTCGAATAAGCTCTCATAGATTTGCCAGTTTTCGTTTTATTTAAAAAATAAAAAAGTATGGAGCAAGTAATAATTGTTGTAATCAATGTTATCACTTGTGTTGATTTTAATGCAAGTCCCTCATTTAATCCTGTTATTTGCTTAAACTCTCTAGCTTTCATGATAAACTTATGACCATCCATAAAGTTTATGTCATTTGGTCCAATGATAATTCTAACAACTGCGTTCAAAACAAACATTATACCAAGACTAACAACTATAAATGTTACGGGATCACTTTTTTTATTTCTGTAATATTCAAATACCGTTTTGTCAAAAAATAAACTCACCGCAATTGTCAATAGGATACCAATTGGTAATGCTAGTAAAGCAGTTGGAAGTAAACCAAATGTAATTCCTTTTGATTGTAAAAACCAAGTAACAAGGATTACAATCATTGTTCCAAAAGCCATTAAATCTCCATAAGCAAAGTTTGCAAATCTTAAAACGCCATAAATTAAAGTTACCCCAATTGCACCCAAAGCCAACTGTGATCCATAAGTTATTCCGGGCACAATAATGAAATTAGTTACAAGTATGATCGAGTTTAAAAAATCCATTTACCCACCTAAGAAAGCCTTTCTAATCTCTTTATCATTTAGAAGGTAATCACCTTTGCCCTCGTAGGCATTTTTACCAGTCACCAATATATAACCTCGATCAGATATTTCTAAAGCTTGGCGGGCATTTTGCTCAACCATTAGTATGGCTATGTTTTGTTTTTTTATATTTAATATGTGCTCAAATAATTCAGTCATAATTACTGGTGAAACCCCTGCAGTTGGTTCATCTAACATTAAAACATCTGGCTCAGTCATTAAAGCTCTGGCGATAGCAACCTGTTGCCGTTGACCACCTGATAATTCACCTGCAAATTGATCCTTTTTCTCTTTAATTATGGGAAATAAATCATACATCTTCTCTAATCTCGTTGACAAATTAGTATCATTTAAAAAAGCACCCATCTCTAAGTTCTCTCTTACTGTTAATTCTGTGAAAATATTTTTAATTTGAGGTACAAAGGATATTCCTAGCTTAATTCTATCTTGGGTTTTCAGTTTTGTGATATCTTTTCCATCAAGCACGACGTTTCCAATTTTTAAGTCAAGTATACCAAGCATTGCTTTCATTGCAGTTGATTTACCAGCACCATTAGGACCTAGAATGGATACAATTTCACCTCTGTTAACATTAAAAGAACATTCTTCGATAATGTTTACACCTCCATATCCACCAGTTAAATTTGAAGCAGAAAAAAACATTATTTTTTATATCCCTTACCTAAATAAGACTCAATAACTTGCTCATTTGACTTTACGTCCTCAGCAGAGCCTTTAAAAAGTACTGATCCCTCAGCTAAAACAATTACAGGGTCACACAGTTCACTTATAAAATTAAAATCGTGTTCAATCATACAAAATGTGTAACCTTTATCTTGATTTAGTTTTAAAATTGAGTCACTTATGTCTCTAAGCAGTGTTTTATTAACTCCAGCACCAACTTCATCTAAAAAAACTATTTTAGCATCTACCATCATTGTCCTTGCCAATTCTAAAAGTTTTTTTTGACCTCCAGATAGATTTCCAGCTCTCTCATTCTTAAGGTGTTCAATTTTTAAAAATTTTAATACTTCCATGGCTTTATCTTTAATTAATTCATCTTCTTTTTTAATTTTTTGACTATTCATTAGTGAATAAAGAAGCTTCTCACCTTTTTGATTACCTGGCACTACCATTAAATTTTCAATAACTGTCATATTTGAAAATTCGTGTGCAATTTGAAATGTTCTTAATACTCCTAAATGAAATAAGTCGTGTGACTCTTCATTTGTTATTTCAACACCATTATAGAAAACTTTACCAGTATCTGGTTTCAGATTACCAGTAATTACATTAAATAAAGTAGTCTTACCAGACCCATTAGGTCCAATAATTCCTGTTATAGCTTTATCCTTAATTTCTAAAGAGCAATCATTTAGTGCAACTAATCCACCAAATGTTTTCACCAAATTTTCAACTTTTATTAAAATATTGTTCATTTAAAAATTAATGCATATTAAAGTAGAAAATATAAAGTTGAAGTGGTAAATATTCCAATAAATGCGCTCTTAGCTCAGCTGGATAGAGCATCTGCCTTCTAAGCAGAGGGTCGCAGGTTCGAATCCTGCAGAGCGCGCCAAGCTATCAATATAATAAAGGGTTAAATGTTAATTTATCAATTTTTAAAAATTGAAATATCTAATTTATTCAAACATTTTTTACAAAAACTGAAATCATCATCCATATGAAATAGTCCTGGAAATGCGATACATTCTATTTTAGCTTTCTTGGCTGATAATGCACTCTCAACTGAGTCCTCTATTGCTATACACTCATTTTCTTTTACACTCAATTTTTTAAGGGCTTCAAAATATATATCTGGGTAAGGTTTTACTTTTTTTATTAGTTTACTGTTTCCAATAAAATTAAAATCTGTTTTTATTATTTTATCTTTAAGAGTTGTGAAAATAGCATCTATATTTTCAATTGTAGTCGTTGATGCTAGACCAATTTTTATATTGTTTAATTTAGCAAATTTAATTACCTCTAAAACACCATCTCTTGGATTAATAGTATTAGAATTTAAATATCTGTTAAAATATTGAGTTTTTAGTTTTCTAATTTTTTTTGAGTCTACTGTGTTCTGATTAATATTAGCAAAATATTCAACTCTATTTCTTCCCCCTGATTTTTTAAGTAAATTTTTATAATTATTTTTATCCCAATACCAATCTAGTCCTATTTCCATAAATGCATGATTAAATGACTGTCTTTGAATATCAGACGTTTCAACTAAAGTTCCTATAGATCCAAAAATTATTGCTTTCATAAAATTATCTAAATTTTGTTAATTACTAATTTTATTTAGCAGTCCAACCACCGTCTACCACTATCGACGACCCTGTAATCATTGATGAACCATTTGATGCCAAATATACAACTGCAGTGGCAACGTCACTTTCAGTAGCTAATCTACCAAGAGGTATATTTTTTAAAGTTTCTTTTTTAAATTTTTTATTAATAAAAAACTTTTTTACCATTGGAGTTTCAACAAACGTTGGACAAACAGAATTGACACGAATATTTCTTGAAGCTAAATCTAGAGCCATTCCTTTAGTTAACCCTTCAATTCCAAATTTTGTCATATTGTAAGTACTTCTATTCGGTGCTCCAACTTTGCCTAGCTGAGATGACATATTAATGATACTTCCTCCATTTGTTTTTCTATTTTTAGACTTTAACATTTTTTTGGATGCTAATTGTGCAACATGAAAAGAAGCTTTTAAATTTAAATCAACCATGTAATTCATATCTTCTTTTTTAATTTTGTTAAAAAACTCTGGTATATTTGTTCCCGCATTATTTACTAAAATATCTAATCTATTAATTTTTGAAAAAACTTCAGTTATTTGATCAAAATCAAATAAATCACAAACAAAAAATTCACATTTTCTTTTTAATTTATTTATTTCTTTTTTAACTTTAATTAGATCTTTTTCAGTGCGACTTAAAATTATTAAATCAGCACCTGCTTCTGCTAAAGCAATAGCTGAAGCTCTTCCAATACCTTTTCCCGCACCTGTCACAAGTGCTATTTTTTTCTTGAGACTTAAACTTTTTAAATACATCACTTAGGTCTAATTTTAGATACTGGTTTTCCATAAGCTACATTAATACCACCATATCTTCTTGCTCTAACATTACATTGTTCGGCATGGCCTATAAAACCCTCTAGATATGATAATCTTGATCCATATTCTGCAATTTTTGTAGCTGCTTCATCAGTTGTAATTTTTTGATAAGTATGAGTTTTTATAAATTTACCAACCCATAAACCGCCTGTGTATCTTCCAGCTTTTTTTGTCGGTAAAGTATGGTTTGTTCCTATTACCTTATCTCCATTCGCAACATTTGTTCTTGCACCCAAAAAAAGTGCTCCATAAGATTTCATATTGTTTAAAAACCATTCATCTCTATCTGTCATAACTTGAACATGCTCTGATGCTATTTCATTAGCTTTCATTAACATCTCATCATAACTTTCACACAAAATTATTTCACCATAATCTTTCCAGCTAACACCAGCAGTATCTTTTGTTGGTAAAATTTTGAGTAGTCTATCTATTTCTTTTATTGTTTCTGTTGCTAAATCTCTTGAGTTAGTAATCATTATTGCAGGTGAATTATAACCATGCTCTGCTTGTCCAAGAAGGTCAGTAGCACATATCTCTGCATCTACAGTATCATCGCAGATAATCATTGTTTCAGTAGGACCAGCAAATAAATCGATCCCAACCTTACCAAATAATTGTCTTTTTGCTTCCGCAACATATGCGTTTCCGGGACCAACAATCATATCTACTGGTTCTATGGTTTCAGTTCCAATAGCCATAGCTCCAACACCTTGCATTCCACCTAAAACGTATATTTCGTGTGCTCCTCCCATTTTCATAGCTGTAACTACAGCAGCATTTGGTTTTCCTTGATAGGGTGGTGTTGTTGCTATTATTCTAGGAACTCCAGCAACTGAAGCAGTGACTACAGACATATGAGCTGATGCCACCATTGGAAATTTTCCTGCAGGAACATAACAGCCAACTGATTGAACAGGTATATTTTTATGTCCAAGAATTACACCTGGTTGAGTTTCCACTTCAATTTCACTTAAACTTTTTAATTGTGCCTCAGCAAACGATCGAACTTGTTTTTGTGCAAATCTAATATCCTCTTTGTCATTATCAGAAACTTCATCCACTAATTTACTTATTTCATCTTCAGATAATCTAAATGAACTAGGTGAGTATTTATCAAATTTCTCTGATAATTCTCTTACATAGCTATCTCCCTTTAATTCAATTTCCTTTAAAGTGTTCTCAACTACTGCTTTGACTTTATTGTTTTCTTCTGCTCTTTGTTTTTCATTCAAGCTTTTTTTTATAAATTCAACTGTCATTTTTATTTCTTATGAACTAATTTGATCACATCTATTCCTAATTGAAATAAAATATGGACAATATCTATTGGTACCCAATTTTCCCTAATAAGACCCTCATTATGTAAATAAAAATCCATTACTCTCATAGTAACTAATTTATTAGTAGGTTCATATCCTAGCCAATCACTTGAACCGTGTGTTGCTTGAATACTGTGCCAACCACCTGTCATTGAATAATTACCATCACCTATTTCAATGTAATGACCAATTTTCCAATAATTTCTTTCTTTAAACGTTAATCTAAATGGTAGCTGATGGTGCTCAATAAAACCTTTTAAACCTCTAGCAGTGCCTATACCACATGGTCCGTACCACATCATTTTTGGATGCCAATAATCTTTTTGAGGATGGTTAATTAATTTCTGTCTAACACTATCTTTAGTAGCTCCAGTCTCAGTTTCTGGTTTTATATCTAAACTTCTTTGCATCGTAAGACCTTGATCAAGAGTTCTAGCTGATAAATCAGAGTTTAGGTTTTCAAAAGTTGTTCCGTCTCCAGTAATGGGTCCTGGCCACATTTCTTCTATACCCAAAGATGAATTAATTGGCCAAAAACCTGCTTGCCTTATGAAATCCATTATATCAATTAACACGTGAGTATTGATTATTTTTTCATTTTCTATTTGATGAACTTCACAAATTCGTAAATGAATAGTTTTACCATTGGAGGGAACTCCTAACCATGGATTAACAAAAGTGCCAGTCAAATGACCAACAGTTGAGACATAAACCCTATCTTGAAAACTCCCTCCAATTATTAAATTATCTCTTCTCTCTAAATCTGGAAAAGAATTCAGTAAAGGTTTCCAAAGTGTATTAATTATTTCATCAATGCCTTTTATATGATTTACAGGGTGGAATGCATAGATTTCAGCATTTTCATGATATGCATTCTTTATATTTTGACTTAAATCACTATCTTTGGACTCAGAAATTTTTTTGAGAAGATTTCTAATTTTTTTTTTATTTAATATATTTTCTTTCGGGTCCAAATTTATAATTTTTGCCCCACTTTTAATTGGGATACCAGTATCAAAATTTTTAATTTCGCTCAAGTTATATTGCCTCACCTATCTAATATAAATAAATATTACTTTGATTAACTTTATAATTTAAATAATATTTAACAAAATAAGGAAATTTAAAATCTAATTAATGACGCAGGATATTAACAGTCGTTTGGTAAAGTTTAATGAGCTAGTTCCAAGTAAAGTTCCATTTGTAGAAGGTAAGCTCAAAGGGCATCAAGATAGACTTAATTATTCCATAGTTGGTCCTGGAGTGAGTGAGGATACCAAACAAAACGTCAAGATAGCTGAAGAGCATGGTTTCAATATCGGTGCAGTAAGTGCCGCTCCAATGAACGGATCGGGACTGCATAGTCACACTACTGCAGAGGTATTTTTGATATTTTCAGGCTCTTGGCGCTTTTATTGGGGCACAGATGGTAGAGAGGGCGAAGTAGTTTTAAACAAAGGAGATGTTGCTTCATTTCCCACTAATATGTTTCGGGGATTTCAAAATGTTAGTGATGAAAATGCATTAATATTTGTTGTCCTAGGAGAAAATGACCCTGGTGTGATAACATGGACGCCAAAAGTTTTAGAAAAAGCAAAAGAGTCCGGAATGGTTTTATTAAATGATAATACCTTAATCGATCTTGATAAAAATAAAATTCCAGATGGAAAAGTTGCCCTTGAACCTATTAAAGAAAAAGATCTAGAGTCTTTCGATCATTACACTTCTGAAGAAATTGAAAAATATGTAATACGTTATGAAAATAAGGATAAATATTTAAAAGATGATGAGCATTATAACTCTAATTCAATTTTAAATTACCTTGACTATTTTAATGTTCATAACAAAGATTTTGAGCCAAACATAGACCATAATACAGGCTTTGGTTTGACGATGTTAAAAGGTAATAATGCTCATATTCATCCGTACACATTAAAAGAGTCTGAAGTTTATTTATGTTTAGAGGGTGAATGGGAAGTAACTTGCAATGATCAAAAAATCACAATTGGACCAAACGACTCTTTCTCGTCTCCAAGAGGATCAAATAGAAGTTTAAAAAATATTAGCAATCAAGAAGGAAGTATCTTTATTATACGACAAAAAAACCTCTAATAATGAAAGGTTTTGATAATAAATTTTTAGATCTACCAGATTATATATTTAAAATAACATATCAAATTTGGGAAAATAAAGATGTTGAGTCAATTAGAGACTATTATGCTGAGGGTATTCCAGTTAGGTCTCCAGACGGTGTAATATATGGCCCTGATGCTGTAGTGAAAGCTACTTATGCCACTTTGAATGAATTTCCAGATCGACAGTTATTAGGCGAAGATGTAATTTGGATTGGTAATGAAGAAAATGGATATTTATCATCACATAGAATTTTATCTAAGGCGACGCATCTAAATGATGGTATTTATGGAAAAGCTACTGGTAAAACTCTCAAGTATCGAGTAATAGCTGATTGTGCTTGCAAGAATAATCAGGTTTATGATGAATGGCTTGTTAGAGACCAGGGTGCTATTGTTCGGCAGTTAAACATTGATCCTAAAAAACATGCAGCAAAAGTAATTGAAAATCAAGGTGGTAAAGATAAATGCCCAGCTCCCTTTAATAATAACACCTCACATGAAGTAAAATATTTACAAATACCCATCTCAACAAATAATACAGGAATAGATTATGCTAATATTTTAAAGGAAATATTTAATAATAATTTTAACATAATAGATAAAGTTTATGATCGATCAGTTAATCAAGAACAGCCCGGAGGCACGAAAGCATTAGGGGTAGATGAGGTAAAGAGTTTTTGGTCTTCACTAAGATCTATGTTCCCAGATTCAATTTTTAAAGTTGAACATGTATGCTATTTAGAGGAAAAAAATGAGTATAAAAAGGCATCCATTAGATGGTCACTAGAGGGAATTCATTCGGGACCTGGTTTATTTTCTAATCCTAGTAATGCTAATGTTCATATAATGGGAATATCTCAGGCTGAATTTGGTCCAAGAGGGATCAAAAATGAATGGGTTCTATTTGACGAAACAATAATTTGGAAACAAATTTTATTAAAAACTGGATAACAATTGAAACTACTAACAAAAAGAGAAAAGAAAATTATTGAATACATTAGAAATTATGACTCTCCAACTATCTCAAATTCACTAGAATTATTAGATCCAACTCTACGATCAAAAGGACACACACAAAAAACAATGCATTGTCTAAATCCGAGTTTAAAACCAATCATTGGTTTTGCCAAAACAGCGATTATTACATCCAGAAAAAAGAAAAATACAAATATAATTAAAAATAGAGATAAATATTACGAGTATATGTTCGAAGGAAACTACCCAAAGATTTGTGTTATCGAGGATAAGGATAAGACTAATACAATTGGTGCATGGTGGGGTGAACTTAATGCATCTATACATTTAAATTTTGGATTTGTTGGAGCTATAACAAATGGAGCAATGAGAGATTTACAGGAGATAAATAGAAAGTTTCAAATATTAAGTGGTGAAATAAGAGTAGGGCATGGATACAATCAAATTCACAAAATCAATTGCAATGTTGATATTTTTAATATGAAAGTAAAACCTGACGATCTTATTCACGCAGACTTACACGGTGCTGTTATAATAAAAAGAGACTTTTTAATTGAATTACCATTTGCTATTAAAAAAATGATAAAAAAAGAAAAAATAATTTTTGATTTCTTAAGAAAAAATAAAAAATTTTCGAAAAAACAATTTTTAGATAAGTATAAAAAATTTATCAATTCATAATTATTATGACATCTAAAATTTTGACAACACACGTTGGGAGCTTACCAAGATCCAAAGAACTATCAGAATATCTCTTTGCCAAGGATAAGGGTGAAGAATACAACAAAAAATTATTTGGAAATATTTTAAGCTCAAATGTTGAACAAATTGTAAAAAGACAACTTGAAGTTGGGTTAGATTTCATAAGTGACGGTGAGATGAGCAAGATTAGTTATGCTACTTATATTAAGGATAGAATTGATGGTTTTTCAGGAGAAAGTGAACGAAGAGCACCTGCCGATTTAGACGATTTTCCAGACTATAAGGAAAAGTTAGCTATTAGTGGTGGAACACCTACTTATTCAAGACCATGTTGCACCAATGAATTAAAAATAAAAGATAATTTTTCTTTGTTAAATGATATTGAAAATTTTAGCAACGCCTTAAAAAAGTATGGTCATGCAAAAGCATTTATGAATGCAGCATCACCGGGTGTTATTAATGTTTTTATGCCAAATAAATTTTATGCTAGTGATGATGAATATTTAAATAAACTCTCTAGTATTATGGCAAATGAGTATGAACAAATTACTAATGCAAATATTCATGTTCAATTAGACTGTCCAGATTTAGCACTAGCTAGGCATATGAATTTTAAAGATCTATCTGAGGAGGATTTTTTAAAAAAAGCTGAAATGCAAATTGAGTGTTTAAATCATGCTTTAATAAACGTTGATATTGAAAAAACTAGAATGCATATTTGTTGGGGTAATTATGAGGGGCCACATACTCATGATATAGCTCTAAAAAAAATATTACCTATAATTTTAAAATCAAAAATTAAATATTTTCTAATTGAGTCATCCAATCCTCGTCACGCACATGAGTGGAAAGTCTTTGAAGAAATTAAATTACCAAAAGATAAAGTGCTAGTACCTGGCGTAATTGACTCTACATCTAATTTTGTAGAACACCCAGAAGTAGTAGCTGAAAGATTAATAAAGTATTCAACAGTAGTGCCTAAAGAACAATTAATGGCTGGAACTGATTGTGGCTTTAGTACTTTTGCAGGCTTTGGAAAAATTGATGAAAATATTTGTTATGAAAAACTTATTGCATTAGTAGAGGGTACTAAACTCGCTTCAAAATTTATTTAGAATTTTCATTTTTATTTCTCTCAAGTAAATCAATACCCACACATCTTAAAAAATGAAGATGATCAATTAATATCCAATTTTCTGCTATTTTATCTCCATCTCTTCTATAAAGGTCAACAACTCTCATCTCCCCAATAAGATTTGTGTCTTGTTTGAATCCCATGTAGTTACCTTTTGGTTTCATTTTTAAATTTGGCCAACCAAACCATCCACCATAATTTCCCTCTGAGTTTTCAAGTATATGCCCGGAGAAATCAATAAAATCTAAATTATCCTCAAAGGGGCCCGTGTGACCTTTTAAATAACCATCATAGGTATATGATGCACCAATACCCCCTGGTCCCCACCATATCATGTCCTCATGCCAGTCTTTTTGTAAATCAGGAATTGATGTCCTCATCCCCTCACCAATTAATCGATTTGCCATTCTCATTATAAGTTCAAGAGTTTTCTTTCCTTCTATTTCACTTTGTTTTTCAAAGCATAAACCCTGATGTGTTTTAGGTCCTTGATTAAAGCCAATCATCCCCGTTGACTCTGGGACAACTGATAAATTTAAATGTTGCATAAATTTTAAAATGTCTAAAAAAAAAGCACCTTCTTGTATTTTGTTATCCTCTACTTTATAAAACTCGCAATACCATAACATTACAGTCTTAAAATTTGGTTGAATGTCAAAAAAAGGAAAATTAAAAATTCCAAGCAAATGTCCCATATTCACAACCCATTTTGAAGAATGATTGTCAACTAAATTTGTGCCAGCATAAAAGATATCCATTCTTCTTTGGATAGGCTTAAATGATTTTTTTATAGGAAACCAAAATTTTGTTACAAATTCTTCAATGCCAATTATCTCGTTA
>CACJQJ010000016.1 GCA_902595525.1 uncultured Alphaproteobacteria bacterium
CAAATTTTAGAAAAATTGAGTCAAAAAAAATATCAGAAAGTATTAATAAACAACTTCCAATTGTAAATATCGAACAAGGTGAAATTATTTTTAATTTTTCAGAAAAAGATGAAAAAGATTACAATGCTGAGGGTTATGATGAATTAAACGTATTATTTAGAACAAATAAAAGTTCAGAATTTAGCTCAATAAAAAAAGTAGCTTCTGGAGGAGAGTTGTCAAGATTGCTTTTGATAATTAAATCATTATCAGCCAATCATGATAACAATCTAACTCTTATTTTTGATGAAGTGGATAGTGGCTTAAGTGGTAAAATAGCGTCTAATATTTCTGAAAAAATTAATAATATTTCAAAGAAAAATCAAGTAATTGCCATAACACATTCACCTCAAGTTGCCTCAAAAGCACACAAGCACTGGAAAATTGAGAAAATTATTAAAAATGACAAAATGACAAGTCAAATCATAGAATTAAATGATGAATCAAGAGTAAATGAAATAGCAAGTTTAATAAGTGGAACTAAAATTACTGAGACTGCAAAAAAAGTAGCATCTGATTTACTTCAAAATTAATAAAATGAAAGAAAAAGATAGTTTTATAAAAATTAGAGATGAGTTAAAGAGATATAATAAAGAATATTATAACTCAAATCCCTCAATCGAAGACTCAAAGTATGATGATTTAAAGAAAAAGTATGATTATTTATTATTAAATAATCCTGAATTAATAAAGTTTGATAATTTAGGTGTAGGCACATCGCCTTCATCGAAGTTTAAAAAATTTAAGCACTATGAGCCGATGCTCTCACTTTCAAATAGTTTTAATTTAAGTGACTCAGAGGATTTCTTTGAAAAAGCAACTAATTATTTAAAGAAGCAAGACTCAAATTACATATTTTATGTGGATTGCAAAATAGATGGAGTCTCATTATCTTTAATTTATAAAAATAATAAATTATTTAAAGCTATAACTAGAGGAGATGGTTTAATTGGAGAAGAGATCACAGAAAATGTTTTGGGTATAATAGGCATACCAAAAGTTTTAAAAAATTGTAAATCTGACCTAATTGAAATAAGAGGTGAGGTATTTTTTTTTAGAAGAGATTTTGAAAAATTAAATAAACAATTTGATAAAAAAAATCAATTTTCAAATCCGAGAAATGCTGCATCAGGATCTCTTCGCCAAATTAATAGTAAAATCACTAAAGATAGACCTTTGAGATTTATTCCACATGGGTATGGTAAATTTTCTTATGAAAAAGAGTTTTTAAATTTTGAAGATTTTATAGGTTTTTGTAAAAAAAATAATTTTACTCAAACTGGTTATGCTAAAAAATATACTAGTTTAAAAAATATTTATAGTTACGTATCTGATATAGAGAAAAAAAGATCTTCCATAAACTTTGATATTGATGGGATGGTTATTAAAATTAATGATTTAGCTTTACAAAGAATGTTGGGAAGCACAAACAAATTCCCTAGATGGGCAATAGCTGCCAAATTTAGTTCTGAGGAAGCTTTGACACAAATCGAAAAAATAGAACTACAAATCGGAAGAACTGGGGCTATCACACCTGTTGCTAGACTAAAGCCAATTAATATAGGAGGTGTAATTGTATCGAATGCAACTCTTCATAATTTTGATGAAATTATTAGAAAAGATATAAGAATAAATGATTTTGTTTGGGTAAAAAGGGCTGGTGACGTAATTCCATATGTTTCAAAAGTAGAAATTGAAAGAAGGGAAAAAACTAGTAAAAAATTTGTCGTTCCAAAAAAATGTTTATGTGGATCTAGAATAACAAAAATTCAAGATGAAGCAGTGCAAAGGTGCAGTGCTAGAAAAAATCAATGTAAATATCAAAACTTGGAGACCTTCAAACACTTTGTTTCTAAAAAAGCTATGAATATAGATGGCCTTGGTGAAAAATTGATTGAAAAATTTATTAGTCTTAACTTACTATCAAATAAAATAGATATTTATAGATTAGAAAGTCATAAAGATAAAATTATTAAACTTGATGGATTTGGAGAAAAGTCCTTTCAAAATCTCATTGAGTCAATAAATAAATCTAAAGTTACATCTCTATCAAGATATTTATTTTCATTGGGTCTTAGGTACTTAGGTGAAAACAATTCTGAACTTGTATCTTTGTATTTTAAAAATAAAACTAGATTTAAAAATATTATTAAATCAAAAAAACTCAGAGGAGAGCTTGAAAACATTGATGGCTTAGGAGAAAAAGCTATTAGTTCTTTTATTAATTACTTTTCTGATAAAAGTAACCTTGACGAGTCATTTATGATCCTTGACATGATTAAAATTCAGGAAATTGAGGATAATATAATGAGCCTTAATAAGAGCATATTATTTACGGGAACTCTTCAAAAAATGTCTAGAGATAGAGCGAAAGAATTAGCTAAAAAAAAAGGATATAAAATTGCATCAAATGTTTCAAAAAATTTAGACATACTTGTATTTGGAGAAAAATCAGGTTCCAAATTAAAAAAAGCTAGAGATTTAAATATAAGTATTCTAAATGAAAAGGATTTTTTAAATCTTATTAATTAAATTTTTTAAAAAAAATTTCTTATGTTCATTACTTAATCTTGATTTGAGAAGTTTATATATTTTCTGATGATATCTTTTTATAAATTTTCTCTCAATATTTGTAATTAACTTTAAATCAACTAATTCTAAATCGTAAGGCACTAATGTAATATTTTTTAAACTCATACCTCTATTTGATTTTTTTGTTATATACAAATTTTCTAATCTTAGACCAAATTGACCTTCGACATAATAGCCAGGTTCAATGGAAAATAAATTATTATTAGTTAAAATATCTTTAGATCTAGATGAGACGATGGGGTATTTTTCATGCACATCCCCAAAATTACCAACTCCATGACCCGTGCCATGGCTATAATAAATTTTAAATTTAGATAAATAATTTCTGATAAATAAATCTATTTTTGATGATCTTACATTTCTTGGAAATATTTTGTTTTCTATTTTAATTAAAGACTTTAGTAAATAAGTATAAGTATATTTTATTTTAGAAAAATTTTTTTTCCCAACTTTAATAACCCTTGTTACATCTGTAGTGCCCTCTAAATATTGAGCACCAGAGTCAGTTAATAATAAATTTCTATTTTTAAAAGATAAGGATTTTTTTGGAAGTGGTTTGTAGTGAATAATGGCAGCATTTGAGTCAAATGCACTAATATAATCAAATGAATTTCTAAAGAAATTAATACCCTCTTTTCTTTTATTATATAAATGTTCTGAAATCTCATATTCATTTTTAGGATTTATATTTTTTTTTTTTAAATCAATGATAAATTTAACAACGGCTAAACCATCTTCAATATGGCAATTTTCTATATTTTTTATCTCCTTAGATGTTTTAACACCCAAATATTTAGAAATATTTATATTAGTTTCAGATAAGTTTAAAAATTTTGATAAACGGATATATAAATTTAAATTTAAAAATTCATAAGAGGTTTCAATATTTTTAATTTTTGATAATTTAAGAAATTGAATAAATTTTTCTTCTTTATAGATATTAAAACTACTACTTATTTTGCTAATTTTATTTAAATTTAGGTTATTAGATATTAAAACAGGTTTAAAATTTTTTTTTGGAATAAATAAGCCTGCAAATGGCTTAGTAGAATTCCATAGTTCAAACGATCTAAGGTTTAAAAGATATGCTACATGTGAATTATTCCAAATTAATATACCTTCAGTTTTCAAATTATTTTTTATTTTATTTAAATTTTCATTAAATTGTCTTGGAATTAAATGCTTTGGCATACTTAAGGGATAAGAAATATTAAAATTTGGATAATATTTTTTTTTAAAAAAATTCTTAAATTGAGGGTAAATAATAATGTTATTTTTTTCTAATTTTGAATTTAACTCTATAAATTCTTTTACTGAAATTAATTTGGAGTCTAATATACCAGATAGTCTCTTGTTTTGCATAATTAGGTAATCAACAACAGTAACCTCGCTTAAATTATAAATTTCACATTTATTATCAAAAAATTTTTTTGCTGCCAATGTATATCGTGAGTCAGTAAAAAAAACAAATTTATCGGAAAAAATAAGTGCGTATCCTCTAGTACAATCAAATCTAAATAATTCATAAATATTTTTTAAATCTAAATTTGGACTCTCATTTAGATGTAAATCATTATTAGTGATTAGATAAAAATCTATTTTTTTTTCTATTAAAAATTTTTTAATATGATGAGGTCTCATTTACTATTTTTTTTTAAAAAATCTAACATTCTTTTTTTTCCAGGACTTAATTGTGTATTATCTGATGTAATCCTTTTATTTAAGTTAGATGAGGAATATTCCCCTATTATGTTTGTTGTGTCTTTCTCAACTTTTGAAATTTCGTTCAAAAATCTTGATGGCAATGAATAATTATTCATACCATAGGTATATCTAGAAGTTGCGTAACTTAAATTTAAATCAAACTTTGCTCTAGTAATTCCAACATAAGCTAGTCGCCTTTCTTCCTCTAATGATTTTGATGAATTTTGCTCTAATGCTCGAGAACTAGGAAAGATACCCTCTTCCCAACCTGGTAGGTAAACATGATCAAATTCTAGTCCTTTAGCAGCATGTAATGTCATTAGTTTAACAGAATTAGTTTCTATTTTTTTTTGATTTTCATTAACTAGACCTACGTGTTCTAAAAAATCATCTAAATTCTCAAACTCAGAGAGAGCATTTACAAATTCTTTTAAATTATCAATCCTTGACTCATTTTCTAATTGTTTCAATTTATTTTTTTCATTTTCTAACATTTTTAAATATCCTGACTCCTCAATAATAAAAATGCCTATATCTTCTAAAGTTGTTTTGTTTATGAGATCAGATGTTTTTTTTATTATATCAATGAAAGATTTGGTTTTTAATATTAGAGATCCTGGTAATTTATTTTCATAAGCTAAAGTCTCTAAAGACTCAAAAAATGAAACTTTTTTTTCTCTAGCGTTATCAATAATTAATTTTAATGTTTGATCGCCTATTCCTCTTTTAGGTAAATTGATAATTCTTTCAAATGATAGATCATCTTGAAAACTACTCGCGAGTTTTAGGTATGCAAGAATATCTTTGATTTCTTTCCTTTCAAAAAATCTAGGTCCCCCAATGATTTCGTAAGGCAATGCATATTTTATAAGCTTATCCTCAATACTTCTCATTTGGGCAGTAAGTCTTACTAAAATTCCTATACTTTTATTTTCATCAAACTTCTTTGATATATTATCAGATATCCATAATGACTCCTCTTCCTGAGAGTAAAACGAATTTAAATTAATTTTTTGGTCAGGTATTTTTTTGTTAAAACTTATTAAATCTTTACCTAATCTATTCTTATTATTACTAATAATACAAGTTGCTGCCTCCAAAATTGAACTATTTGAACGATAATTTTTTGTTAAGCGCACTACAGGTGAATTAAATTCTTTTGGAAAATTAATTATATTATCAATATTTGCACCTCGCCAAGCGTAAATAGATTGGTCGTCATCTCCAACACAAAATAAGTTTTTATTACGATTCAATAATAATTTTATTAGATCATACTGAATTAGATTTGTATCTTGAAACTCATCAATAAGAATATGTTCAATGAAATTTTGATAAGATCTCTGTATCTCTTGATTATTAGATAAAATGTAGTAACTATGTAAAAGGATATCTCCAAAATCTACTGCATTTATTTCAATTAATCTTTGTTGATAATAAGAATAAATATCATCTAGTCTTTCTATAGATGAGAATTTAACTATCTTTTTATTTTCATTAAAAAGGATTTTATTATCCTTTAAATTTTGAATTTCATTATGGTAAATACCTTCACTTATATCTTTATCAATCTTGCAATAATCTAAAACTTGTTTTAATAGTTTTTTTTGGTCCTCCACATCAAGAATTGAAAAGTTTGATTTTAAATTTACTAGTCCTGAATGCTTTCTCAAAAATTTTGCAAAAATTGAATGAAAGGTGCCCACCCAAGGAGTATCAATATTTCTTTTGATCTCTATATTAACTCTTGTCTTAATTTCATTGGCGGCCTTATTTGTAAATGTAACTGCAATTATTTTGTTAAAATCAACATTTAAATTTTTTACAATGTAAACAAATCTAGAAGTTAAGACTCGAGTTTTCCCCGTTCCCGCTCCTGAAAGCACCAAAAGTGGTCCATTTTTATGCTCAACAGCAATTTTTTGTTCTTTATTTAATGTATTTAGATCCATAAATTGAATGTAATATCTATATAATGAATCAAGATTTTACGTAATGAAAAAACATTTGAAAGCAATTCTTTTAATAATTTCGATTAGCTTTTTACAAATAAATTCATCTTATTCTAACGAAGATGTAAATGTATCAAGTATTTCATACGATGAAATATACGACCCTATTGAACCAATAAACAGAGCAGTTTTAAATTTTAATTTTTTTATTGATGATATTGCTATAAGGCCAATAGTAAAAACATACAAATTTATAGCACCAGAACCAGTTGAAAAAGGAGTTTCTAATTTTTTTAGTAATTTAAAAGAGCCAATTAGAACAATATCTTTTATTTTTCAGGGGGAGTTCTATAAATCTTTCAATTCAATTGGAAGATTTACCATTAATTCATTTACTAGTTTAGGGACTTTTGATTTGGCATCAAGGGTTGGAATGGAAAAAAATGAGACTGACTTTGGAATCACTCTAGCTAAAGGAGGTGTATCAAGTGGTCCTTACATAGTACTACCAATTATAGGCCCAAGTAATTTAAGAGATTTGAGTGGAGATGTAGTTGAATATTTCGTAGATCCAATATCAAATAACGTGCCCAATAGAGAATATATAACAATAGGTGACGGATTAAATGAGAGAGCCGAAATTGATGAACAACTAGATAGAGTTAGAGAAGCATCCTCAGATAGGTATGAAATGATAAAATCAATATATTATCAGAATAGAAATGCTCAACTTGAGGAGGAGTATATACAAAACCTTCCTGTGCCAAAAATTTATATTGAATAGTCGATCAAAGTATATTTATTAATGAATATGAAAAATTATCTACTAATATTTTTAATTATCTTTTCTTTTTCAACACTCCAAGCATCAGAGGTTTCAGAATGGTTTGAAAAAGAGTCAAATCAATTTTTAGAGATAATGAACAATAATGAAGGAACTGAAAGTGAGAATTATGAGAAATATAAATATTTTATTAATAAAAATTTTGCCGTGAAGT
>CACJQJ010000017.1 GCA_902595525.1 uncultured Alphaproteobacteria bacterium
TATAAAGATGAAACACTATTTGAATATTTAGAATCTGTAAATGTTAAATCTGCAAAAAATTCAAAATTTATCTATCCAGTTCAAAGAGTTAATAGACCAAATTTAAATTTTAGAGGGTTTTCAGGAACAGTATCTTCTGGTCAGATCAATGTTGGTGATGAAATTATAAACATTCCATCAAATCAAAAAGCCAAAGTAAAAGAAATTTATTTAGGAAAAAAGTCAATAAAAACAGCTTTTATCAATAACAGCGTGACATTAACATTAAATAAGGAAATTGATATTTCCAGAGGGGATGTAATATGTAAAAACAATTCCCCTATAGAAACCTCAGGTCAATTTAATATAAATATGATTTGGATGGGTTATGAAAAATGCTTTTCTGGCAGAACTTATATTGGAAAAATTCATAATTTTACAGGTAGTGTTAAAATCTTAAGTATCAAAAAACTTTATAATGTAAACAGCTTGGAGCATAAGCCAAGTACAGAATTAAAACTGAATGATGTTGCTGAGGTTACTATATCATTTAATAAAAATATCCCTTATTCAAATTATAAAGATGATAAAACTACAGGCTCAATGATATTTATAGATCCTTTAACAAATCAAACAATAGGTGTAGGTATGATAAACTTTTCTCTTCGTAGATCACAAAATATTCAATTTCAAAACTTAACCATCAATAAGAATTTAAGAGAAAAGATTAATGGTCATAAAGGGCAAGTGCTGTGGATGACCGGTCTTTCAGGATCAGGAAAATCCACTATAGCTAATGAACTAGAAAAAATATTATATTCTCAAGGTAAAAAAACATACATTCTTGATGGAGATAATATACGACACGGTTTAAATAGAGATTTGGGTTTCACTGACAAAGATAGAGTCGAAAATATAAGGCGAGTTGCAGAGGTGGCAAAACTTATGTGTGATGCTGGACTAATTGTGATCACTGCTTTTATATCACCATTTAGATTAGAAAGAGAAATGGCACGATCACTTTTCGAAAAAAACAATTTTAAAGAAATTTATATTTCAACTCCTTTAAAAGTTGCTGAAAAAAGAGACCCAAAAGGTTTATATAAAAAGGCGAGACAGGGTAAAATACCGAATTTCACAGGGATAGACAGTATCTATGAAAAGCCTACAAATCCTGAATTGGAAATTGATACCTCTAGAGTTTCTTTAAGTAAGGCTGTAAAAAAAATATTGAATATTATTACTTAAGTCGAATTTCCAATTGTTGAAATTTAGTCATATCAAAAACTATGTTTTCAAAAACAACATCCTCAAAATTTAAATTAGGGTTTAATGAAAACCCGAATGGTTCTAGAGGTTGACCTTTAAAATCTCTTGAAAATTCTCCATTTCCATCAGTATCTTGAAAAGCAAATAAACCAATATTGATATGTGGGAATGCTTTTAAATTAATCTTATTAAATTTGTTAATATCCTTTTCTACAACGATAAATAGGGGTGCGGAATTTTCCTCAAAATAATATTTCCTGTCATACCCTAAGATGTGAATTGGACTATTAGCGTCAACAAATCCTGTTACCTTAGCTGTAAGGTGGTCAGAATGTGAGTAACTTATTAAAAAAAAAGCTTGAAAAGCAACAAGATAAATGACCTTTGAAAAATTAACTTTTTGCCTGTGCATAACTTTTGAAAGATTAATGTTTTTTCTCAAAAATTGCACAAACAATTTGATTAAATCTACTGAAAGAGAACAAACTACAAAAAAATCTTGATAAATATAGTTTTTTTAAAAAAAAAAGTGTCCAAAACTATCATGATTTAATTAATAATCTAGATGCATTCTAAATATATGTGGATAACTCTGTTTAAAAATATTAACTTCTTTGGGATTATGAAAAAAGGATACATTATTGTGAGGGTTTGTATTCTCGACTCTAATCTATTTCAACAATATCCTCCCTTATCAACAGAAGTGATGAATAAGTATGGTGGTAAGTACATAATTAGAGGTGGGAAAACTGATGTTTTAGAGGGGGAATGGCCTGTAGACAGAACTACCGTAGTAGAGTTTGAAAGCTTTGAAAATGCTAAAAAATGTTATGAGTCTGTTGAATACTCAAAGGCTATGAAAATCAGGCAAAAAAGTACAAAAAGTGACCTTATATTGATAGAGGGATATTAATTCTTTATAAAAAATTGATCGGCTAATTTGAGTTTTTCTTTTTTCTTTTTCAATAAAGTCTCAAGGTTTTTGATTTCTAATTTATGATTGCCAATCATCTCCTCAATTTCTTCAACACTCAAATCATCTAAATCAATTGGTTTTATTTTTTTTGGCTCTTCTTCATCAAACATTTGTTCTATATCCTTCCTTTGTCCAAATAATTGGAAAAAAACTTTCATCTAACTCATCTGTTTCTAATTTTTTATATTTTTTGTAAATTCTCGCTGTACCTCCTGTGTTTGTAGGATGAAACTTTGAGTCAGAAGGAACGCAATGAGCAACTATTGCTCTTCTATTACTGTTTGTATTATTAATACCTGATCCATGCCAAGTGTATCCATGATGAAATGCTACTCCACCTGCTGGAACTTCAACATATTGAATTTGAATTTCTTTATTTAATTTTGAAGCATATTCATTTAACTCTTTTTTATAATCTCTAGGAAAATGAAACTGTCCTTTAGGGGGACTTAATCCCCAAAGGTGTGATCCTTTTACATATTCTAGTGTCCCTTTCTCTTTATCGACATTATCGATGGGTATCCAACATGTCATCATAGTTTGCGGTACAATCCAATCATCGTATGCAGCATCTTGGTGGTAAGCTAGAGTTTTACCTCCAGGTGGTTTCCATAAAACATTGTCTTGTAAAAGTCTTGATCCGCTCCAGCCCATTAGTTCAGCACAAGCTTTTCCTAAAAATTCATTACAAACTATTTCCTTTATAGAATTATCTGATTTCCAAGCGTTACAAATTTGTCTAGTAACATCTTTCGGTCCACTTTCAAACTTCCAATTCCACTCGTCAGGCTCAATACCTGTTTCAAAGTTTCCATTAAATAAACTCTGAAACCTCTCATACAATCGCTCAAAATGGGTCTTATCAAGAAAGCTCTCAATAATCAAAAAACCATTTTTTTGAAAATCTTTTTTTTGATCCTCATTTAAAGAAATTTCTATCATAATAAAAATTTTATCACCCTTTATGAAATATATTTTAGATTATCATTTAAATAAATTGACATTTTTGTTAGATTTCTGATAATCCACTAATGTCAAAAAAACTAATATTAATCATACTTTCCTCATTTTTTTTAATCACTAGTTGCGCAACTGTTAGCGAAAAAGCTAATGATGCTTACGATACTGTAGCGGGAGCCGTATCTAAAGGTTATAACAAAGTTAAAGATACAGTAACCGGCGGCGACGACGATTAAGTTTAGCGCTTTACAGGGCGTACCCTTTACTGAGTTCAAATTAATTTAATTTAATGAAATTTATATCTCTACAACATATATCAATTGAGGATCCAGGAACGTTTAAAGATTTTCTTATTGAAGATGGTCATAGTATAATAACTATCCAATTGGATGAGGGCGATAGTATTCCGAAAAATTTAGATGAATTTGACGCTATGCTTTGTATGGGTGGGCCTATGGATACATTTATGGAAGACCAATATCCGTGGTTAGTAGCTGAAAAAAAAGCAATAGGCGAATACGTTTTAAATCTTAAAAAACCTTTTTTAGGGTTTTGTTTAGGATGTCAACTTTTAGGTGAGGTATTGGGAGGAAAGGTAGTTGAGTCTAAACCGCCTGAAATTGGTGTGTTGGATATTAACATTGAAGCAAGTGCAAAAGAAGACCATATTTTTAATTTTCTTCCAAATAAAATAAAAGCATTGCAATGGCATTCTTATGAAGTGGTAGGTTTGGAGAATAACTCTAAAGTTAATATTATAGGTACCTCGCCCTCAACAAAATATCAAATATTTGGTTATGATAAATATGCCTATGGAATTCAATTTCATTTAGAAATTCGAAAAACCACTGTTGATGATTGGGCTCAAGTTCCTGAATATAAAAATGCTCTCGAAAAATCACTTGGAGCCGATGCCTTACCTCAAATGAAAGATATGGTAGCTAAAGAAATTGATACTATGGTGATGCAGTGCAACCAATTGTATAAAAATTTCGTTAAAATAACTAATAATTAGTTTTTTTATTAAATTAATTTAGATGCACAGAAGAGATTTTATAAAAAGGGTTATATTTTTTTCATTATCCTTTGTAATTCTAAAGACAAAAATTATGGCAAACTCACTCTTTAAACCTTTCAATCTAGTAGATGGGGTCTTTGTCAATAACTACGTTTCACATAAAAGTAGTTTCAAAGATTTTTGGAAATGGAGGAGGGAATCAAATAAGCCCGAACCTATTGCGTTTCCTATCATTGAAAATGACCCTGAATATTTAAAATCTAATAAATCTAAAAAAACAATTACTTGGATTGGTCATTCAACTTTTTTAATACAAATTGATGGTGTAAATATATTAACTGACCCCCATTTCACTAAAAGAGCTTCTCCTCTAAGTTTCATGGGGCCTTCAAGAACAACATCTCCTGGATTAAAAATAGAGGAACTACCGTTTATTGACTTTGTTTTAATTTCACATAATCACTACGACCATCTAGACTCAAAGACTATCCAGCTTTTATTAAAAAAACAAAATGTAAATCAACCTACATTTTTTGTACCACTAAAATTAAGAAATATTTTATCAAAATTAGGTGCGAGAAATGTCATGGAGCATGAATGGTGGCAAATGAGTCAGTTCAAAAATTTAGAAATTCATTCTGTCCCAGTGCAACATTGGAGTAAAAGATCTTTTAACGATACCAATAAAACACTTTGGTGTGGTTGGGTTGTTAAATCAAAAAATTTTAAGTATTTTTTTGTAGGCGATACTGGATATTCAAAAGATTTTAAGGATATTCAAAAAAAATTTGGATCGTTTGACTTATCAACAATACCCATAGGGGCATATGCTCCAAGGTGGTTTATGAAAGACTCACATTGTAATGTGGAAGAGGCAATTCAAATTCACAAAGATATTAGATCTAAAAAATCTATAGCTATGCATTGGGGAACATTTCAATTGACAGATGAACCGATGGATGAGCCTATAAAATTACTTCAAGAACTGACTAAACAGTTAAAGATAAGCAAAGATGAGTTTTCTTATATGACTCACGGTCAAACAAAGAAAATTTAGGTAAAATAATTATAGGCCTGATAAGACAGCGTAATTACAATTACTATTAATGCCCATATACTTAAATTACTCAAAAACTGTTTTAAAGAAGAGTTTGTATCCAAAAAATGTGGTCCTACTAAAATCAGTAGACATACAAAATAAATAATAGGCATTATGATTTCTGCTGACATTATTGATCTTTTTTTAGTTTATCTAAACTAATCTCCTCAGAAAATTGTTCGTTTAACTTTTCAGCATTATTTCTTGTTTTTATCAAATCATCTTTTTTTTCGTTCTGATTTACAACTACATCAACCAAAATTGCTATCAGAAGATTTAACATTGTAATGGCACAGACAATTATAAAACTAAAAAAATAAATCCATGCCCACCAATAAATATCTTGAAGAGGCAACATTACCTGCTCCCAAGATGATAATGTTAAAACTTGAAATAAAGTGATCATTGAAACCCCCACATCAGACCATCTCTCGGGTATGCTATTTGAAAAGACTATTGCTCCAATAGTTGCATAAATATAGAGAATTATGAAAAGCAGCAAACTTACATAAAAAACTCTTTTTAACGATCCAATCAAAGACTCAATGATTAATTTTAACTCAGGAATAATAGATATAACTCTCAAAACTCTAAATACTCTTAATAATCTCAAAAGAAGAAAACTGGAGTTGTTAGGTATTGGTATTAATGAGACCAAAACAATAAATGTGTCAAAAATATTCCAACCATTTTTAAAAAAATTTGATTTTTTCGGCTCTCCTGTAAAACGAATTGAAATTTCTATTACAAAAAAAATAGTTATTAAATAATCAAGATATTTAATGAGCTCTCTTGAGAACTCTCCTAAATTATAAGTATTTAAACCGATAGTAAATGCATTAAATATGATGATAAATAAAACTGAGTATTGAAATAACTTGCTTTCTCTGATTTTAAAAAAGGTATGTTTCATAATTTTAAAGAATTTATTATCCAAAAAAAGAGTATATAAATCAACTAATGGTTCTGTGGTGAAACGGATATCACACTTGACTAAGGACAATGTCACAAAACCAATATTCTCTTTAAAACCACTATATGTTGTAGTTTTTTATTAATTTTAATTTAAATATTTTCGTACAGTTTTCTTAGCACTAGCCTAAGGCGCTAATCCAAAACTGTTTCACATAATCTTTCTCAATAGAAAGTTTTAGTTCATCAACAATTTTATTGGATACATTATTTTGAATTAGTTTTTCAAGTAGTTGTTTATTACGATTAATTAATTTTTTCTTAATTGCGTTATTCTTTGTTTTATTGCTCATTGAAGAATTTAGAGATTTCTTTACATAAACTAAATTCCATAAATCATCTGAATACATGAATGACCAAGGAATAATATGATCAATTGATAGATCCTCTTTAGAAATTTTCTCACCTGAAAAAAAACAAAAATGATTGGGGTTTTCATAGTCTAAGTATCGATGAAACTTTTTTAAAGATGATCTACGTGGAACTTCATCCCTATCAGTTCCTCTCACTTTGTGAGCAATACGTGGACAATTATTTAATTCTTCAAGTTTTAGTGACCAACGATAATTAATGAGTTCAAATAGTATTTGGGAGTATTCATTGATTAAATTAGGGTGATGTAATCCTAACTTTGTCTCCCCTTCTGTATAACTATAGATATTTTTTTTTTGTTTACCAACTTTTAGAAAAAGATGAGAAACATCTTGTTTTAAAATCTTAATAATTTCATTTACGGGTATTTCTACTTCTTTAGTGCGAATAAATTTTATAGGTTGTAAACTAGTTTTTCGATATTGATTTATTTTTTCTAAAACAATTTGATGTAAGGCAGGTCTTTTTTTTAAATTGCGTCCTTGTTCTAAATTAAAGAAGATTGTTTGATCCCAATAATATTGAAACATAAGTTTTCCAATATCCTTGAACTCGATTAAATGTTTTTTAGGGTCCTTGACACAAAGTTCTACCAATGCTCTTGCCCAAGACATT
>CACJQJ010000018.1 GCA_902595525.1 uncultured Alphaproteobacteria bacterium
ACGGGAGCCGTTATGCCACCGATACATCTTTCATCAACCTTCAAACAAATGGAACCCGGAAATTTTGAGTATGAATATGCTAGAACCAAAAATCCTTCTAGAGATATACTAGAAAAATTACTAGCACAAATTGAGTCTGGAGATAAAGCTTTTGCATTTGCATCGGGCATGTCAGCAATTAATACAGTTTGTGACCTATTTGGCACAAACTACCATATAGTTTGTTCTGATGATGTATATGGGGGTACTCGTAGGTTATTTGATAAAGTTAAATCAAATATTGACGTAACTTACATCGACTTTGATAAAAATATAAACTGGAATGATGAAATAAAAGAAAACACAAAATTTATATGGATTGAAACACCATCAAATCCTTTAATGAAAATTATTGATATTAAAAACACTGTTAATATTGCAAGTGAGTTTAAATTACCTGTGATATGTGATAACACATTTGCCTCTCCATATAATCAGAGACCACTTGAATTAGGTGCAGATATGGTAGTGAGTTCTTCAACAAAATATTTAGGAGGCCACTCAGATATTGTTGGCGGGTCTATTGTTATCAAAGAGAATAAGGAATACGCTGAAAAAATTTCTTTTATTCAAAATGCAGTTGGGGCTGTCCCCTCTCCCTTTGATTGTTATTTATTAACAAGAAGCATTAAAACACTTTCTGTAAGAATGAAGCAACATAATGAAAATGCTATTGCTGTGTCTAATTATTTATCCAATCATCCTAAGATAGAAAAAGTTTTTTTTCCAGGTAATGATAAAAGGCACAAGGAAATTGCAGAAAAACAAATGGATGGTTTTGGTGGAATGATGTCTTTTGTAATTGACTCAGATATTAATGGGGTAAAAACTTTTCTAAAAAATTTAAATTTATTTACACTCGCGGAAAGCCTAGGAGGAGTTGAAAGTTTGATCGAGCATCCAGCCATCATGACCCATGCTTCTATAGATCCATCAATTAGAGAAAAATTAGGCATATCAGAAACATTACTAAGAATATCTGTGGGTATTGAAGATGTAGATGATTTGATCTCAGATTTAGACCAAGCCCTATCAAAGATTTAAAATGAGAGACATAGTTGATTTTATTGGCAATACGCCACTTATTAAACTCAAATATCCATCTGAAATTACCGGTTGTAATATTTATGGTAAAGCAGAATTTATGAATCCAGCTGGTTCTATCAAAGATAGAACGGCATTGGGAATAATACTTGATGCTGAAGAGAATAATTTAATTGAACCTGGCGGCACTGTCGTTGAGGGTACCTTTGGAAACACAGGTATTGCTTTAACAATGATTAATAATGCTAGAGGATACAAAACTATAATTGTAATGCCTGACGGCGCATCAGAGGAGAAGCAAAGTATTTTAAGGAATATGGGGGCAAAGCTAAAAGTTGTACCAACTAAACCCTATTCTGATCCAGGTAATTATCAGCATGTATCAAAGAGGTTAGTTGAAGATCTACAATCAAAAGGAGAGACTTCAGTTATGTGGGCAAACCAATTTGACAATACAGCAAATTACAAATTTCACTCAAAAACCACAGCTAAAGAAATATTCAATCAGCTTGATGGAAAAGTTGACGGATTTACTTGTGCAATTGGGTCGGGTGGAACATTAGCAGGCACATCTATTGGACTCAAAGAATTAAATTCAAATATAAAAATAGCTTGTACAGATCCACAAGGTGCTCAAATGTATAATTATTTTAAATATTCTAAATTGGAAGTTAAAGGCGAGCCATCAGAAACGGAGGGAATAGGCCAGTATAGAGTGACAAAAAATGTTGAACCTTCCCTTATTGATTTCTCTTACCATATTACTGATTATGATGCATTTGAACTTTTATATAAAATGGTCAAAACAGAAGGCTTATTTCTTGGCTCCAGTTCTGGAGTAAATGTAGCAGGGGCTATCGAAATGGCTAAAGAAATGGGACCAGGTAAAAACATTGTTACAATTCTGTGTGATGATGCTAACAAGTATTTTAGTAAGTTGTATAACAAAGAATATCTGTTATCAAAAAAACTTCCCGTACCCGAGTGGCTTTAAAATTTTAATCACTACCAAAAGTCATTCTTTTTAAAGTTCTATCTTTTAATACAAAATGGTGCATAAGTGCAGCTCCTGAATGTATAAAAAATAAAACTAATAAAACATTACTAGAATATTCATGGAAACTTTTGAACAAGTACCTTAAATCACTGTTGTGATCCAATAAATTTATTAATTCAAAATTTAAAAACATTACTGTGTCACCTTGTAAGTTTGTAAGGATGTATCCAGATATTGGTTGTAAAAAAAATATTGAGTAAAATAAAAAATAGTTAGTTTTAGCAACATAAATTAATATTTTATTTTTTAAGATGGGCTTGGGCCTAATATTGGTAAATTTCCAACTTAATCTAAATATTGCTAGGACAAGAATTGAAAGACCTAGTGTGTTGTGTATCATCAATATTTCATAATAATATTCAAAATTATTCTCTAAATTTTTACCTAATATGTATGTTGCAATTATAAGAGCAGCCATAATCCAATGAAATAACTTGCTAATTAAACCGTAATTATCTGCGCTGTTTGCTAACTTCATTATCTTCAATTATGTATGTTAATATTGTTGTTAATAAATGAAATTAAAAAATTTATTTTTATCGTTATTTTTATTTTTTTCCATCAGTGTTTATTCTAAAGATTTTATAGTCATTCAATCTACTACTAGCATTGCTAATACGGGTTTGCTTGATCTTTTAGCATCAGAATTTAAAAATAAAACTGGAATTAGTGTAAGACCTATTGCAGTTGGAACCGGCAATGCTATTGCAAATGCAAAAAGGGGCGATGGAGATTTATTATTTGTTCATTCAAAAAAAGATGAATTAGAATTTATAGACGAGGGCTACGGTGTTCAAAGATATGAGGTTATGTACAATAAGTTTATTTTAGTTGGTCCAAAATCTGACCCACTGAAAATATCACAAGAGGAAGACATTTTATCCGCATTAAAAAAAATATATAACTCAGAATACAAATTTATTTCAAGAGATGATAATTCTGGAACTCATAAAAAAGAACAAGAATTATGGAGTTTGACAAATATTAAAAAATTTGACTCTGATAGATATATAAAAACGGGGACAAGTATGGCTAATACATTAAATATTGCATCTGAAATCGATGCCTACACGATTAGTGACAAAGGCACTTGGCTATCTTTTAAAAATAAAAATAATTTAAAAATTCTTTTTGAGGGCGGTGATGAATTACATAATCCTTATGGAATTATTGCAGTCAACCCAAAAAAATTTCCTCATGTTGAGTATAAAAAATCTCAGAAGTTCATTGAATGGTTGATTACAGGTGAGGGCAAAGATGTTATTAATAGGTTTACATATAACGGTGAAAAGTTGTTTCATACCAATTAGTACTATCTAAATGCTAACTTTTGAAAAAATACAATCCGCAGTTTTTATTACAATTTATGTAAGTATTTTCTCAACTTTAATTGCATTTTTTTTATCAATGATCTTTGGCTATTTAATTGCTATTTATCAATTCCAATTAAAAAAACCAATTGTAATTTTCTTAAGTTCTCTTACCTCTATCCCTCCCGTATGTGCAGGGCTACTAGTCTATATACTTATAAGTAGATCTGGCCCCTTAGGTTGGATGGAAATTCTATATTCACCTTTAGCAATGATCATTGCTCAGATCGTAATTATCTTCCCAATTATGATAACTTTAATTATTAAAAACATTGAAGAGGATTATCCAATTTATAGAGATGAATTAATGTCTTATGGAGCTTCCAAAAAAGATATAATTTTCATACTCTTTTCAAATAAAACAAATATTTACATCACTGTCTTTTTACTAGGTTTTGGCAGGGCTATCAGCGAGTATGGTGCAGCTGCAATTGTAGGAGGCTCAATTGATCATTTCACAAGAAACATGACAGCGACAATTGCTTTAGAAACTTCTAAAGGGAATGTTTCATTAGGTATAGTTTTAGGAACGATATTAATTTCCCTCACACTTTTAATATCAATATCCCTTAATTTTTTAAATAAAAATAATGATCAAAGTAAATAATATTTCATATACGATTGATGGAAAAAATATTCTCTCGAATATTAATCTAAATATCATACGAAACAAAATTACAGTTATTACCGGAAAAAATGGTTCTGGTAAAAGCTCTCTTATAAAAATTATAAATAAAATTATTATTCCTAATAAAGGAACAATTAACTCTGAATATTCTGAACCCATACCGATGCTTTTTCAAAAACCTATTTCTTTAAATAAAAGTTTAGAGGATAATTTTCTGCTATTAAGCAAATTAAAGAAATCCAAGGTAAATAAGTTCTACTTTAATTTATTTAAATTAAATAAATTAAAAAAACGTAAATTTCAAAATTTATCAGAAGGAGAAAAACAGAAAGTATTCATTTCTAGATTAATGAGCTATGAACAAGATTTAATCATTTTAGACGAACCTAATCAGAACCTTGACTTAGAAAGTGAAAAAATTTTTTTTACTTCTTTGTCTAAAGTTAAAAATAAAACTATTCTTTTATCTCTCCACAATATGAGTCTTGTAAAAAAATTTGCAGATTATGTGATAGTATTAGATTCAGGAAAAATTATATTTAACGATATTTCTTCAAAATTTTTTTAATGTTCCATACATAATTTACTGATATGCTAAAAACACATATCATGATTAAAAGTTTACTTGCCTTAATATTTTTATTCCCATTTTTAGCTTATTCTAACCCTGTGCTTGATCGGCAAGAGTCCATGAGAGACTTCAATAAACTAATGAGAGCTGCAAACAATTTAATTAAAGACGATGTGATTAACGATGACTTGGCAGGAATTTATGAAGAAATCGAAAATATAATGAGAGTTTACCCTACTTTATTCCCTGATGATTCATTTGGAGGTAAGTCAAAAGCTAGTACTGACATAATTGATAATAGAGAATTGTTTAATCAAATTGCAAAAGAGACAGAAGACAACGCAGCACTTGCAAAATTATCCTCATTAGAGGGTGATATTGAAAGTGTTCAACAATTTCACCAAAATCTATTTGGAAGCTGTAAGAGTTGCCACTCTCGTTTCAGAGATTAATAAGAGTGAATTTTTTAAAAAAATTTTTTCTATTTTTTTTTCTGCTAACTAATTTATTATTTGCTCAGAGTAATACAATGAACTACACACCTATAGATACTGAAGAATCATTTAAAAGAATTCAAGAGGGTGCAATTGTAATTGATGTTAGATATCCAAAAGAACACAATATGATTCGAATTGAGAACTCACACAATATCCCTTTTAAAGAAATAACTGTTGAAAAAATCAACTCCATAAACCCCGATAATAAGGATATTATTATTCACTGTACCGCAGGCATTACATCTAAAAAGGTTGCAGATTATCTAGTTTCTGAAGGGTATCAGGGAAGTATTTATGAAATGGACAAAGGTTTAATTGATTGGATTAATTTAGGTTTTAAAACCGAGCAAGGTACATAACTCAAAATTTTAAAAATTCTAAGAAAAATAGTTAGTACTGAACATATAGTAAATCATATACCCAATAAGTCCCACAACTAATAGGACTAGGGGTATTACTGATATTGTAAAAGCCTCCCTAAATTTCTTATTAAATATTAATAAACTAGCTAGTAATAAAATAAGAAGAATTAATGCAAGTCTAATCATAAGTTAA
The DNA here is from genome assembly GCA_902595525.1 of uncultured Alphaproteobacteria bacterium. The sequence goes on from CACJQJ010000018.1 coordinate 5,762, forward strand.
TTTTAGCATAAAATTTAATAATTTTGCTATTCCATATCTACTAATTTATGTATAACAAGTCTTAATCATGTCTAGAATAAAAATAGCTATCGCAGGGGCATTAGGAAGAATGGGAAATAATCTCATAAATTCTGCTCTATCGAATAATAACGTTGAGCTCGTTGGAGTATTTGATGTTAAAGATATTGACCCTAGCTTTATTAATAAAAATCAAATTCAAGAAAATGTTTTTACTACTAGGGAAGAATCATTTGAAAAAGCAGATATAGTTATAGATTTTACAACACCTAAGGCCTTATTTAATTTTACGGAATCTGCCGTTTCTAATAATACAGGATTAGTTATTGGAACGACCGGATTAGATGAGAGCCACTTTAACCTTTTAAAGCAAACAAGTAATTCAACAAGAGTATTTTACGCACCAAATATGAGCTATGGAGTTAATACATTTTTTGAAATAGCAAGAAAAGCCGCAAAACACTTAAAAGAATTCGATATAGAAATAATTGAAACACACCACCGACATAAAAAGGATGCACCTAGTGGAACAGCTTTAAAGCTCGGAGAAGAGATTGTAGCAGAGCTTGGACTATCCAAATCAAATTTTAATTTTAAACGTCAGGATCAAGAAGGCCAGAGAAAAGAAAATGAAATTGGTTTCTCATCTATTAGAGGTGGAAATATTCCAGGTGAACATACGGTCATATTTCACGGTGACAATGAGTCTATAGAATTAACACACAAGGCCCACAACAGAAAAATTTTTTCTGATGGCGCTATTCAAGCAGCAGTATGGTTATCAACAAAGGAAAAAGGCTTTTACACCTTCAAAGATATGATTAGTTAGACGAGGAGCTGTACTTCTCAATAATTCTTTTTAATTTTTTCCTTCTATCCTCACTCAAAAAACTAGCGAAGAATTTTTTCTTTCCAGCGTAATTTACGCTTAATGAATTTTTTTCATTCTTTATCTTCAACCAATTTAAATTATAACTATTTTGTTCAATAACCTCATCTCCATCAAGCTGCTCTAATTGCATAGATTTTGATTCTAATGAAATTTTTTCTGTTTTTTTTAGACTCTTTACAAAAAAATAAGTACATACGACCAAAATAGAAAATTCAACAATACCAAATATGATTATCGG
>CACJQJ010000019.1 GCA_902595525.1 uncultured Alphaproteobacteria bacterium
ATGAAATTACAAAACAGAATAACCCGAATATTCAAGATGGAGAGACCATATTAAAGTTAGATTAAGATGAATAAAAAAAACAAAAATAATTTTACAAATGACCAGTTACTGAAGTTTTACGAAAAAATGTTTTTAATTAGAAAATTTGAAGAAAAAGCAGCTCAATTATATGGAGCTGGAAAAATTGGAGGTTTCTGTCATTTATACATTGGCCAAGAGGCTGTTGTCATAGGTATTCTCTCCTCTATTAACTCAGAGGATACCGTTATCACTGCTTATAGAGATCATGGACACATATTAGCTCGTGGAGTAGATCCCAAACTAGTAATGTCTGAACTAACTGGAAGGAAAGATGGAATTTCAAAAGGCAAGGGGGGATCAATGCATATGTTCTCCAAAGCTAATAGATTTTATGGTGGACACGGTATCGTTGGAGCACAAGTACCTTTAGGCGTTGGTATAGGTTTTGCACATAAATACAGAAATGAAAAAAAGATTTCAAGAGTCTATTTAGGGGATGGAGCTATGAGTAATGGCCAAGTTTTTGAGGCATTTAATTTAGCATCACTTTGGGAGTTACCAGTATTATTTATTATCGAAAACAATAAATATGGAATGGGTACATCTATTGGAAGATCCGCAGCAGGAGGTGAGTTGTACGAACGAGCAACTGTATTTGGCATTAAAGGAGAAAAAGTAGACGGTATGAATTTTTTTAATGTAAGTGAGTCAGCTATAAGGGCAAGAGAATATATCGAAAAAAATTCTAAGCCTTACATTATTGAAATGGATACATATAGATTTAGAGGTCATTCAATGTCTGATCCTGGTCTATACAGGACTAAAGATGAAGTGAATAAAATGAAAGAGATAGACCCTGTGTTAATGATGAAAGAAACTTTATTAAATGATTATAAAATTCAAGAGGACACGATTAAAGATATTGAAAGCGATATTAAGAAACAAATTAAAGATGTAGAAAAATTTTCACTTGAGTCACCACTCCCAGATCTAAAAGAATTATATACCGAGGTATATTTATGAAAATACTTCTCCCAGCTTTATCTCCAACAATGGAAACAGGTAACTTAGTAAAATGGTTAGTCAAAGAGGGAGATAGTGTAGTTTCAGGAGATATTTTAGCAGAAATTGAGACTGATAAAGCGACTATGGAACTAGAGTCACCCGATGATGGTAAAGTTGAGAAAATACTAGTCAAAGAGGGAACTGAAAATATAAGTGTTAATACTGAGATAGCTTTACTTAAAGTTGATGGTGAGGAAACAGAAGAGATACCAGAAAAACCTATTGAAAAATCTTCACAAGTCTCTTCTAACGGCTCTGACATTGTTACAAAAGAAGAAAAAATTTCTATTAATTCTCTCTTAAATCAAACAAAAGAACATTTAGAGTCAAAGAATTGGTCTGAAAAAGAAATAACAATGAGAGAAGCATTGAACCAAGCTATTGAGGAAGAGATGAATTTAGATAAAGATGTTTTTCTCTTAGGTGAAGAGGTAGCTGAATACGATGGTGCATATAAAGTAACTCAAGGGCTTCTTGATAAATTTGGATCGAAAAGAGTTTTAGACACTCCTATTTCAGAGCATGGTTTTACAGGTCTAGCTATAGGAGCTGCTATGGCAGGGCTCAAGCCAATATGTGAATTTATGACTTTTAATTTTTCTATGCAAGCAATTGATCAAATAGTTAATTCTGCTGCTAAATCTTTATATATGTCAGGTGGAGAAATAAATGTTCCTATAGTTTTTCGAGGCCCAAATGGTGCTGCGGCTAGAGTAGGAGCACAACATAGCCAATGTTTTATATCTTGGTTTTCTCACATTCCAGGCTTGATTGTAATAGCTCCTTCAAATGCAAGAGATGCAAAAGGTTTATTAAAATCATCAATTCGAAATCCCAATCCTGTTGTTTTTTTAGAACATGAATTACTTTATAAAGAAAAAACCAACGTTCCAGAGGAGAACGAATTCTTAATTCCTATTGGTAAAGGCAATCTTATTAAAGAAGGTAAAGATGTAACTATTATTGGTTTTTCAATGTCAGTTCAAAGAATATTAAACGCTCTTCCATCAATTGAAAAATTGGGGATTAGTCCTGATATTATAGATCTAAGATCAATTAAACCTCTAGATGAAGAATTAATATATAAATCCGTTAAGAAAACCAATAGAGTTGTAATTGTTGAGGATGGCTTTGGATATACAAGTTTTGGATCACACTTATCTTATTTAATCCAATCAAATTGCTTTGATTTCCTTGACTCAGAAATAATTAAAGTTAGTGGAAAAGATGTCCCAATGCCTTATGCAGAAAATTTAGAAAAATTGGCATTACCTAACACTGATGAAATAGTATCTGCAGTAAAAAAAGTGTCATATATAAATTAATGTTATATGAAGTTAATTTACCTTCTTTATCTCCCACAATGGAGGAGGGTAAAATTGTTAAGTGGATAAAAAAAGAAAAAGATCCAATATTAAGTGGTGAGGTTATATTTGAAGTTGAAACAGATAAAGCCACAATGGAGTACGAGTCTCCAGAAGATGGTTATATTGCTAAAATAATATCGAAGGAAGGTGAAACGGCAAATGTTAACCAATTAGTTGCAATAATTTCAGATGATTTAACTTTTACACAAGATGATATAAACAATTTTCTAAAAAATAATAATTCAGATAATAAAATACAAACCCTAGAAATAAATCCCTCTGAAAATGACAAAGATTTGGTTTCAGATAAAATATTAATTACACCCTTAGCTAAAAAAATAGCTCAAAAAAAAAATATAGATATTTCAAAAATAAAAACGATTTCAAGAAGGATACATACCTATGATCTTGATTTAAAAGAATCTTTTGATGATGGGGCCATAAGAGTATTTATATCTCCACTTGCCAAAAAAATATCAAAAGAAAAATCTATAAATTTGTCAAAATTAAAAGGTACTGGTCCAGATAATAGAATTATTCTAAGAGACGTATTAGATACAAATTATTTGTCTGAAAGCCCAAATATTTACAGATTAAGACAGGCAATTGCAAAAGCAACAACATATTCAAAAAATAACATTCCACATTTTTATTTAAACACTAGAGTTAATATGGCTACACTATTAAAATTTAGAAAAGATCAAAAATTAAAAGGAAATAAGTACTCTTTAAACGCAATATTAATGCAATCTATATCAAATGCATTCAGAGCTTTTCCAGACTCAAATTGTACATATAAGGATAGTGGCGAATTTATTATTAATAAAGATCATAATATTGGTATTGCCGTTGACTCTAAGTTTGGCTTAAAAATGCCTGTAATTAAAAAGATAAATAATTTTAATCTAAATGAAATCAACTCCAATCTTAATGAAAAGATAAATTTAACAAGAGATAATAAACTATCTCCATCTGATCTGTCAGATGGTGTCATAAGTATATCTAATTTAGGTTCATTTAATATCCGTAGTTTTGATGCTATTATTTTACCAGGACAAACTTACATATTAGCAGTAGGCCAAATTTTTGAGGATGTTTATGTGGATAAAGGTAAGATTGAAATAGGGAGTTTTATAAATTTGACATTATCATGTGATCATAGAGCTGTTGATGGAGTTTTAGCTTCACAATTTTTTTCTAGTATTGTACAAAATTTAGAAAATATTTCAGATGACAATTAAGTATGATTTAACAATAGTTGGCGGTGGTCCTGGTGGTTATATTGCTGCTATAAAAGGGTCACAACTGGGTATGAAGGTTGCTTTGTTTGAAGAGGATAAACTAGGAGGTGTATGCCTTAATTGGGGATGTATTCCAACTAAATCATTACTACATTCAGCAGAATTCATGGAAGAGGCTAATCATTTTGGGCTTGATAAGAAAGATCTTACTAAAATTGCTCTTGATAAAGTTGTTAAAATTTCAAGAACAGCTTCTGATAATTTATCAAAAGGCGTTAACTCACTTATGAAAAAAAATAAAATAGATATTTATAAACATAGAGCATATCCAAAAAAAATAGATAATGAATTTTTTGTAAATACAACTTCAGATGAAATTTCCTCAAAGAATATGATTATTGCTACGGGATGCAAACCTAGAACAATTGGTGACACTAAATTTTCTAATTTAATTTGGAGTTCTAAAGAAGCAATGATACCTAAATTTCTCCCAAAAAAATTATCTATTATCGGATCCGGTGCTATTGGAATAGAGTTTGCAAGTATTTATAATGCTTTAGGTTCGGAAGTTACAGTGTTTGAGTCTCAAAATAAGATTTTACCTCAGTTTGATAACGATATTTCATATGAAGCAAAAAAAATATTTGAAAAAAAGGGTATTAAATTTGAGTTAAATGCAAAAATTGAGAAAATTGTTGAAGACAAAAATAATGTAAGCTTTAAAAACATTGACCAAAATGTATCATGTGAAGCTTTAATACTATCTGTAGGTGTTATACCTAATATAGATAAAGATTTTATAAATTCCCTTAGCTTAAATCTAACTGATACCGGCTATATAAATACAAACCATAATTATGAGACAAATATTAAGGGTTTATATGCCATTGGTGATATTATTGGTGCCCCATGGTTGGCTCATAAAGCCATGCATGACGCTATAAATTGTGTGACTCATATTTCAACAGGCAATGATACTCATAAACCAAAAGAAAATCATATTCCTGGTTGTATATATAGCTTACCACAAATAGCTACTGTTGGTTTCACTGAACAACAACTTAAAGATAATAAAACTCCTTACAAGACGGGAAATTTTCCATTTTTAGCAAATGGTAAATCACAAACTATTTCTAACTCATATGGTTTTGTTAAAACCCTCTTTAACTCTGAGACCGGAGAGGTATTGGGTGCACACCTTATAGGACCTGATGTCACAGAATTGATAGCCACATTTGGATTAGCTATTTCATCTGAGTCAACGGAAGATGAATTTATTAATACTGTTTTTGCACACCCAACTTTATCAGAGTCTATCCATGAAAGCGTCTTAACAGCTTTTGAAAAACCTTTACATTTTTAAACATGATCAGACATCCAGAAAAAATTAAAAAATTTAATCCTACGACTATTAAAAAACCTAATTGGCTAAAAGTAAAAGCACCAACATCAAAAAAATATTTTGAGACACTAGACATAGTTAAATCTCATAATTTAGTTACTGTCTGTCAAGAAGCAGCATGTCCAAATATTGGAGAATGTTGGGAAAAAAAACATGCAACTTTCATGATATTAGGAGACACCTGCACTAGAGCTTGTGCATTCTGTAATGTTAAAACAGGTAAACCATCTGAACCACCAGATCCAATGGAACCTCTAAATGTTGCTAAATCTGTTTTAAAATTAGGACTTAAACATGTTGTGGTAACAAGTGTAGACAGAGATGACTTACCAGACGGTGGCGCTCAGCATTTTATTGACACTATTAAGTACATAAGAGAACTATCAAATAATACAACAATAGAAATCTTAACACCTGATTTCCTAAGAAAAAATAGAAACTACATCGATATTGCAAAGGTGAATCCTGATGTTTTTAATCACAACTTAGAAACAGTTCCAAGGATCTATAAACAAATCAGACCTGGTTCTAATTATATTGAGAGTTTAAAACTTTTAAGAGAAGTGAAAGAGTTCGATAGATCAATATTTACAAAGTCTGGTATTATGGTTGGGTTAGGTGAGGATTATTCAGAAATTATTGAAGTATTAAAGGATATGAAAAATTCCAATATAGACTTTGTCACTATAGGCCAATACCTTCAACCATCTATTCATCATGAAAAAGTTCATAAGTTTTACACTCTCGAGGAGTTCAAAAGTCTTTATAATGTTTGTTTAAATCTGGGATTTAAAATGATTTCCTCCTCACCAATGACAAGGTCAAGTTATCATGCAGACGAGGACTTTGAAAAACTAAAAAAGGTAATTTAGTTTTCTCTTAGAGAAACATTTGACCAGCAGGCTATAAAATCTCCTCTACCTATGAGTCCAGATTTTTCATTAGTAGTTGCTTTTATAGAAATACTATTTTTATTAATATTTAAGTTTTTTGAAATACTTTCTAAAATCTTTTTAAAATGAGGATTAATTTTAGGTTCTTCTGAAACAATCATTAGATCAATATTATTAATCGTCTTTTTATTTAAATTCATTTTGTTTAAAGCATAATTTAAGAAGTCTATTGAATTTCTATTTAA
>CACJQJ010000020.1 GCA_902595525.1 uncultured Alphaproteobacteria bacterium
TATGAAATTTGTCATTTTACCAATTTCAATAGAAAGATTGGCTAAGCTCAATATTTGACAAGAAAAGGCTTTAGTTGAGGCTACACCAACTTCTTTATCAGCATAAGTAGGTATGGTTACATCAGCCTCTCTTACCATACTACTCTGCAAAGAATTAGTAATGACTATAGAGGAATGTTTGTTTTTTTTGATATATTTTAGAGCCATCAAGGTATCCATGGTTTCACCAGATTGTGAAATAAAAATAAATAAAATTTTTTCGTCTTTATTTATTTTTTTATATCTAAGCTCGGAAGCTAATTCTGATGAAGTATCTATATTTGTATATTTATTAAAGTAATACTCACCAACTAAACAGGCATGGTATGCAGTACCACATCCAACAAATATTATTTTTTTGTTTAAAATTAAATTTTTAAATTTGCTTTCAAAATCATTAAAAAATTCTTTTACATAATTTTTTTGAGTAGTTTTTATAACTTCAGGCTGCTCATGAATCTCTTTCAACATATAATGTTGATATTTTCCTTTATCATATGGGTTTTGTTTAATTTCATTTTTTTCGAAGAGTATTTTAGCTTTATTTAAACTAGATATTTTAGACTGCTGAATTTTAATAATATCACCATCTTTAAGATGATAAATCTTATCACTATAATCAGATAAAATAGATGAATCTGAGCATATGTAAGAGGAGTTTCTATTATGTGATAAGGCGATTGGACTGCCATTTTTTAATAAGTAAAAACAATTATTTTTTTTTATAAATATAACAAAAGCGTAGTTTCCTTTAATTACACTTTTAAACACTCTAATAGCTTCATCTGAATTTTTATATTTATTGACTAAATAGGTGAGAAAGTAAAAACTGATTTCAGTATCTGATTGAATATTTTTAGGAATTTCTACAAATCGATTTTGAATTTTTCTATAGTTTTCAATAATACCATTACAAACTAAAGTAAGATCATCATTTGCAAATGGATGAGCATTATTTTTGCTAACAACTCCATGTGTTGCCCATCTTGTATGACCTATCACACCATAAAAATTTTTATCTGATACATTTTGAGCTTTATTTTTTAGTTCTGATATTTTGCCGACACTTTTAATGGTTTTTATTCGTTCTTTTGAAAACAAGGAAATGCCAGCAGAGTCATATCCTCTATATTCCAGCTTTTTTAAAATATCTATAGAGTTATTCTTTAAAGAAGATGAATTTAAGATACCAACTATACCGCACATTATTTTTTATTGTTAATTTTATTTTTCTGTTTTGATCTAGCTATTGAAAAATGATTATTTGGTATTGATTTAGTAATTACAGATCCTGCAGCTATGTATGCTTTATTGCCTATATTAACAGGTGCAATAATAGAAGAATTTGAGCCAATGAAGGTATTATTACCTATTTTGCATTTCAGCTTATTTTTTCCATCATAATTACAAGTAATAGTTCCGGCCCCAATATTACTATTTGTTCCTATAGATGAGTCTCCGATATAACTTAAATGATTTACTTTTACTCCCTTTGATAATTTTGATTTTTTAATCTCAACAAAATTACCAATTTTTACCTCATCTGCCATAATAACCTCAGGTCTTATTCTTGCATAAGGGCCAATGGAGCAGTTATTACCTATTGTGGAATTTTCAATATAAGAAAAGGACTTAATAATAGAATTACTTTTGATGCTTACATTTTTTTTTATAACAACATGTGGCTCAATTACTACTCCTGGAGCGATACCAACATTGCTCTCTATATAAACCGTATCAGGATGAATAATTCTAACACCGCTATCTATTAATTTTTTCTTAATAAAACCTTGAGATAATGTTTCTAATTTATTAAGTTCATTTAAGGTGTTAGCACCTGATATCACTGTGGCTTTATTTAAAAAAGTAGTCATTTTAAGTTTTTTATTTAAACAGACATTTACTAAATCGGTAATGTAAAATTCATTCTTATTTTTATTTTTTTTTATTAATTTTAAATTTAATGCAGCTTTTTTTGAAATTAAAAATATGCCAGTATTTATCTCATTGATTAATTTCTCTTCATTTGAACATTCATTTTCTTCAATAATACTAATTAATAAATTATTTTTTTTAACTACTCTTCCATATCCTTTTGGGTTTCTTACATTTTGTGTAAGAACTGATAAGTCAACATCATTCTTTACCCCTTTTGAAACAAAATCAGAGAGTATTTTATAATCGAAAATAGGTGTGTCTGCTAAGGTCAATAAAAAATAATCAAATTTATTATTGTATTTATAAAATTGTTTAAAAGCTCCACCAGTACCGTCTATTGGATTTTGAATAAATACTTTTTCATGAATAAAATATTTTTTATTAGCTTTACTTGAGATAATAAAAGTTTTTTTTACTTGTTTAATTTTATTTAGTGCATCTAAATTATACTGTATTAACTCTTTACCAGATATTTCATGAAGAAATTTTGGTTTAGGTGACTTAAATCTTTTGCTCTTTCCAGCAGAAAGAATAATGGCGCATATATTCATAAAGTTGTAAAATAATATTAATTAATCTTAACTGAATACTAAAAATATATCTAATTATGTAAATTATGCCAATTATCGTTAAATCAAATTTATCAAAGCAACTTACACATTTCTTAAAGTCTAAACTATTAAAAGATGAATTAGTAGTTTTGCCAACAGAAACTGTTTATGGGCTAGCTGGTTTAGGAACCAATATTAAAGCAGCAAAAAAAATTTTCTTATTAAAAAAAAGACCTTTGAAAAAAAAATTAATATTTCATTGTTCAAGTTTAAAAATGGTAGATAAATTTTTCAAGTTAGATGATGAAAATTTAATTTTAGCTAAAGAATTTTGGCCTGGACCTCTTACTCTTGTTTTACAAAGGAAGTCTCTCGAAATACCCAAATCTCTTACATTAAATAATGAGTGTGCTGTAAGAGTTCCAAATAATAAATTTACACTAAATTTAATTAATAAAGTAGGTAAGCCCCTTGTAATGCCCTCAGCAAACAAATTTAAACAACTAAGCCCAATCAACAGTGAAATGGTTTTTCAGCAATTTATTGAGACAAATTTATTAATTGTAGATGATGGAAAATGTAAAGTTGGTATCGAGTCAACTTTAATTAAAATATCTGATAACAAATTGAACATAATAAGACCAGGGTTTATATCATTAGAAAATGTGAAAAAAATATTACCCTATATGGTTATTAGTAAATATAACAAAAATTTAAGTTTTCCTGGAACTTCAAAAAAACATTATTCTCCCAAGAAGAAAATATATTTAAATGTCAAAAATGCTAAAAAAAAATCTGCATATATAAACTTTGGAGCAAACAAGAGATATCAATTCAAAAATTTAAGTAAGAATAGAAATTTAATTGAAGCTGCCAAAAATCTTTATCATTTTATTTTTTTAGCAGATAACGACAACCAATATAAAAATATAAGTATCGCACCTATTCCTTATAAGAAAATAGGAATCGCTATAAATGATAGATTGCGAAGAGCATCTAAATGAAATTTCCAATAAAAACTATAAGAAGGGGTGGCCAAATAACTGCTTTCCCTAAAAATTCTTTGGAGGTATCTAAACTGGTTAAATTTTCTAACAAATATAAATTTCATATTTTACCTATTGGTGGAGAGACTAATAGAGTGGATGGCACAAAACCTCAATTTGAAAAAACTATCCTAATAGATTTTAAAAAAATGAATCGTATTGAAGAAGTTGATACTGATAATTTTATAATAACAGCTCAAAGCGGAACATTGTTAAAAACCATACAAAAAGCAGCAAATAATAAAAAACTTTTATTTCCAGTTAATATTGCGCCAAGTGATAAATGTACAATTGGGGGTAATATATCTACTAATGTTGGGGGTTTGCAAACCTTAAGATATGGTAACATAGAGGATCATATAAATGGCCTTGAAGTAGTGCTTAGTGATGGAACTATTTTAAATTTTTTAAATAAACTCAAAAAAGATAATTTTGGCCCAAAACTGTGGAAGTTATTTTGTGGTTCTGAGGGTGTTTTTGGAATAATTACAAGAGCAAGCTTAAAGTTAATCCCAAAAAAAAAATACAATTCTACATATTTAATACAAACAAATAGTTTAAATAAGTCAATTCGATTACTGAAATTTTTAAGAAACAAGTACTTCGATAATTTAACAAGTTTTGAAATAATATTTCCAATACCTAGCTCTTATTTATTTAATGAAAGTACACATCACTTCAATTTAATCATAGAGATACAATCTAATGTTACTGGTAATTACAAAAAAGAATTAAAAAAATACTTAAATTTAAAAGAATTTAAAATTTATAAAATGGAACATAATAAATCAAAATCATGGATATGGAGCAAAAGAGAAGAGTTAGTATATAATCAGATAAAATATAACTTTACTGAAAAATTTGATATTTCTTTACCCATTGATAAGTGGTCTGTCTTTATTAAGAAGGTAAATACATTTGTAAAGGATAATAACATCTTTACTCCTTATTTTTTTGGGCATTTGGGAGATGGTAATTTGCATTGCAATTTTAAAGTACATCCTAATTCAAAAAAGAATTGTGCTTACCTATCAAAATTTATTTATGATTTGACTATCCAAAGTGAAGGTAGTGTTGCAGCAGAACACGGTCTTGGTTTGAAAAAAAATTATCTTTTAAAAAAATATAAACCTAGTGAAATTTACCTTTTTATTAAAAAATTAAAAAAACACTTAGATCCGAACTCTAGATTAGGCAAAAATAAGTTATTTCAGGCTTAATTGATCTTTTAATTTAAAATAACTCATTGCTAAAACTAATAATGGCTTATCAATTACGCCAAAACCAGGAAAGTTTTTATGTCTAAACTTTTCAAATAAGCTCAAATTATTGTTCTGATTTGTTATTGTTTCAGCAAGCATTTTTCCAACCATAGTTGTTATGGCTAAACCATGTCCTGAATATCCTTGTGCAAAAAAAATATTATTATCAATACTACCGATATGAGGGAATCTGTTTACAGTTATGGCAACGTGCCCACTCCAAGTACACCAAGCTTTGAACTTTTCTAAACCAGGAAGTATCTTTTTTATACTTTTTTTTAAAGATAATTCCAAATTTATTGGATCTATATTAGAATAACTTACACCTCCACCAAAAATTAAATTATTATTAGAATCCAGTCTAAAATAATTTAGTACAAATAACATATCTCCCACTGTGATAGGTTTTCGAAAATATTTACTCAATTCTGTATTTGGAATTTCAGTAAATGCTGATACATAAGTTTTAACAGGCATTATTTTTTTTCTTAAACTTTTATTCAAATTATCAATATATGCATTGCAGCAGATAATTAATTTATCAGATTTAACAGTTAAATTTTTTTCAGTTTTTATTGTTACTTTTTTTTGAGATTCATATGATATTACTCCTGTATCTTCAAATATTTTACAATTTTTATTTTTTAATAATTCTCTTGCTAATCCTAGACAATAATTAAGTGGATGAATTTGACCACACTCTGAGTCATACATTGCAGATTTGTAATAAGGGCTATCAAAATACTGGTCCATTCTATTTTTTGGTAGATACGTAACTGATTCATAATCAAATTTTGTTTGAAGCCTGTCTACGTATTTTTTTAACTCCTCATCGTGGGATTTACTTACTGCGGCTAAAACATAACCCTCGATTAATTCACATTGTATATTTAACTCTTTGATATTTTTTTTTACTTCTCTAACAGCGTCTAATGTGAATTGCCATAATATCTTAATTTCCTCTTGAGTGTGTTTTTGGCTAGAGTAATTCTCTGAGGAAAAGCCATGTAATAATTGCCCACCATTTCTTCCAGATGCGCCCCAACCAACTTTATTTTTCTCCAATATGACTATGTTTAAATCTGGATTTAATTTAGATAAATATAATGCTGATGAAATTCCTGATAAACCTGCTCCAATTATACAAACATCACATTGTAAGCTCTCATTTAATTTGTTAGTATTAAGGCTGAATGCTTTTGTTCTTACGTAATAATTATCTGAGTAATCCATCAGATACATAAATATCAAATTTTAAAGGTTAGTTATAGCT
>CACJQJ010000021.1 GCA_902595525.1 uncultured Alphaproteobacteria bacterium
TGTTTTATTTAAATCTATCTGTTCCCAGCAAATATCTGTTTCTGCTGCTATGTCTATTTACAAAAAGTCTAAGAGTATAATTGGCCCAATAAATTTTAAAAATTTTAAAACTAATAAAAGTAAAATAAAAAATTTACCTTTAAGTAAAAATAAGAAAAAATGTTTAAAATCACTTCTAAATAATTATCATTTAGTAAATGATATAAAGTTAAGCAACAGTAATTTTGAAAAAGTAAACAATAATTTAACTCAAATTTTTGGCATTGGTAAATGGACTGCTGAAATGTTCTCTATATTTTATTTGGGTTTGCCTAACATAATGCCATTAGGAGACCTTGGTTTCATTAATGCCTATAAGAAATTTTATAGAGATAAAAATTTATCTAAATTTTCTTTTCATTCTAACAAATGGCGAAATTATTCAACTATTGTAACATGGTATCTGTGGTCATCTTACGACTCAGAACCCTTATATTTATAATTTTATCCTAAATTAAAAAAAACAATTTAATCTTTAAAAAAAGGAATCTATTAATATTTATGCAATCCATAGTTGAATTTAAAAATATTTTTAAATCCTATCCCGGAGTAATAGCAAATGATGATGTATCCTTTAATATTAAAGAACAATCTATCCATGCTATCTTGGGTGAAAATGGCGCTGGAAAGTCAACACTAGTAAAAATTTTATATGGTCATGTGAAACCTGATAGTGGTGAAATTTTAATAAATTCTGATTTAGCAATAATTAATTCACCATCTACTGCGAAGAACTTAGGTATAAATATGGTTTTTCAACATTTCAGTTTATTTGAGTCACTTACTGTTGCTGAAAATTTAATCTTGGGTATGAATGAAAATATATCTTTAACTAAATTAAAAGATAAATCTAAGACAATTTGTGATAAGTATGGTTTCAACTTAAGTTTAAACTCTCCTATAAGTTCTCTATCTGTCGGTCAGAGGCAATCCGTAGAAATAGTTAGATCATTATTGAATAATCCAAAAATTCTTATCATGGACGAGCCAACTTCTGTTCTTACACCAGATGAAATTACTAAATTATTTAAAATTATAAAAAACTTAGTTAAAGACGGATTAACAGTAATTTTTATATCCCATAAATTAGAAGAAATTATAAATCTGTCTGATTATGTAACAATTATGAGAAATGGAAAAGTAGTAAGCACAATTTCAACACAAAATGAAAATCCTGAAACTTTAGGATATAAAATGTTAGGCTATAAAGTGTCCAAAGCAAAACAGGTCAGCGACATTAATTTTTCTCAAGAAATTTTTAATATTAAAAATTTATCTACTCAATCTAAAGATCCATTTACAGTTAATTTAAATAAAATTGATTTAAATTTAAAAAAGGGACAAATTTTTGGCATAGCTGGAGTGGCAGGAAATGGCCAGAAAGAATTAATGGAAATTCTACTAAATGAAAACGATTATGAATTTAGTGGAGATATTTTTTTCAAAGATTTAAACATTAATCATCTATCTACATTTCAAAGAAAATGTCTATCTATATCATATGTCACTGAAGAAAGGTTAGGACATAGTGCAGTGCCTGAGATGTCCTTATCTGAAAATATATTTTTAAGTATGAACCACAAAAGTGAATTTAAAAAAGGTGATTTTATAAACTTTGAAAAGATTAACTCTTTTGCAAATGATGTAATAAAAAATTTCAACGTTGATACTCCCTCATATAATGTCAAAGCTGGTAAACTCTCTGGTGGAAATCTTCAAAAATTTATTATTGGAAGAGAAATTATGTCAAATCCTGATCTATTAATTTTATCTCAGCCTACATGGGGCATAGATGCAGGTTCTGAAGCATTTATTAAGAAAACAATTGTAGAATTATCGCAAAAAGGAGTATCTATAATTATTATTTCACATGATTTAGATGAATTACTTGAAGTATGTCACAAAATATCTGTTTTATATGAGGGGTCTTTATCAAAACCCTTAAATGTAGAAAATATCAATATCGCCAAATTAGGCAAGTACATGGGTGGTCTATTTGATTAGAGTGCAATTAAGGGAGGATTACTCAAATTTCATATTTTATTTGTCACCATTAGTTGCTGTCGCTTTAACTTTATTTTTTGGCTCATTTATTTTTTTAATTTTGGATTTAAGTCCAATCGAGTCTTTTAAAATTTTTTTTATTAGTCCTATTTCAAACTCTTATGGTATCTCGGAATTATTTGTAAAAGCCACACCACTTGCAATTATAGCTTTAGGATTATCTTATTGTTTTAAAAACAATATTTACAACATAGGAGCAGAGGGGCAACTAACAATGGGAGCAATATTTGGTGGCGGTATTGGACTTTTATTCAATGACTCACATAGTATTTTTTTACTTCCATTAATGATTTTTTTTGGTGCTATTGGTGGAGCATTTTGGGCTACTATACCAGCCATCCTTAAAACAAAATTTAATACCAATGAAATTTTAACTAGCTTGATGTTAACCTATGTTGCACTATTTATATTAGATTATTTTGTTGTTGGTCCCTGGAAAGATCCTGCTGGATATGGTTTGCCCAAATCAATGCCTTTTCCTGATGCTGGAAGACTTCCTGTATTAATTGATGGCCTTCGTGTTCACATTGGTGTCTATTTTGCATTAATAATTTGTTTGATAACTTATATTGTTTACAACAAAACATTATTTGGTTTCAAACTTAAAGTTACTGGCTTAAGTTCAAAAGCATCTCAATATGCTGGTTTTAAATTTAATACTTTAATTTTTTATACTTTTGTCATAAGTGGAGCATGCGCAGGATTAGCTGGGCTATTTGAGGTTTCAGGACCTATAGGTTTATTGTATAGAGATATTTCTCCTAATTATGGTTTTACTGCAATTATTGTTGCATTTTTGGGTAGATTGAACCCTTTTGGAATAATTTTGTCCTCTTTACTAATAGCACTAACATATTTAGGAGCTGAGGATGCACAATTATTTTTAAAGATACCCTCGGCTGTAGGTTTTGTATTCCAAGGTTTAGTTCTATTCTTTTTGTTGGGCACAGATTTTTTAAATAAATATAAGTTGCTTATTAAATGAGTATTGAATTAATTATAGGTATCTTAAATATAGTTTTAATATCGACTACTCCTCTTGTTTTTGCTGGTATTGGCGAATTAGTTACTGAAAAAAGTGGTGTCCTCAATCTCGGATTAGAGGGATTAATGCTAGTTGGAGCGGTAACTGGATTTATTACTTTAGTTTTAACTGGAAATTATTTCTATTCCTTATTTTTATCCATAATATCTGGAATAATTTTATCGGGAATATTTGCTTTTTTAGTTTTAAACCTTATGACTAATCAAATAGCGACCGGATTAGCATTAACTATTTTTGGTATTGGCTTAAGTGCGATGCTTGGTAAGAAATTTGGTGGAACACCTATAGATGGATTGAATCCATACTATTTCATAGTGATTTCTTTTTTGTTAGTTTTTTTTGTTGCTTATTTCTTATCAAAAACAAAAACTGGCCTCATAGTCAGAGCTGTTGGCGAGAATCATAACTCAGCATATGCTTTGGGATATAACGTTATAAAAACAAGATATATAACGATAATATTCGGCGGTGTAATGAGTTCTCTCGCAGGTTATTACATTTCTATATGTTATGCACCTATGTGGCAGGAGGGAATGACTGCTGGTAGGGGTTGGATAGCCCTAGCTTTAGTTGTTTTTGCAACTTGGAAGCCTTGGAGATTATTAGTAGGCGCATATATTTTTGGAGGCGTTGCTATTATGCAAATGAACCTACAAGCCATAGGTGTTAAATTACCTGGTCAATTTTTTAACATGATGCCTTATTTGGCTACAATTATTGTATTAGTTTTTATTTCATCTAACAAACTTAGACTTAAACTTAGTGCACCATCATCTTTAAATATACCTTTCGAAAAAAATCAATAGGTTATCCACTTATTTTTTTTCATATAAAGGGCATCCATTTCCTTTTTGTTATAAATTAATTACATATTCATTATTAACTAGATTCATTATTTATTAATGAAATTAGCTCTATAATGAATTTTATTAATTTTAAAAAGATAGGATTTAAATATGTTAAGAAAAATACTTACTATTCTCTCATTTTTAGCTGTAATTTCTGTATCCGCAGTTCACGCTGATCAAAAGAAAATTGGCTTTATTTATATTGGCCCTCCGGGTGATCACGGATGGACATATATGCATGATCAAGGCAGAATTTACATGGAAAATGCTCTCGGAGACTCAATTTCAACAACTTATATAGAAAATGTTCCTGAGAATGCAGATGCAGTTCGAGCTATAAGAAAATTAGCTGCATCAGGTCATGATCTAATTTTCACAACGTCTTTCAATTACATGGATCAAACTCTTGAGGTAGCTAAAGAGTTTCCAGATGTCAAATTCGAGCACGCTACAGGGTTTAAGAGAATGGATAATGTTTCAACGTATTCTGCAAGATTTTATGAGGGTAGAACTATTATTGGACACATTGCCGGCAAAATGACAAAGACTAATACCATTGGATATATAGTTTCTTTTCCAATACCAGAGGTAATAAGAGGAATTAATGCATTTTATTTAGCTGCCTCTAAAGTCAATCCTGACGTAAAAATTAAAATTATTTGGAATTACTCTTGGTATGACCCTGGAAAAGAGGCTGATGCAGCTAACACTTTGATAAACCAAGGTGCGGATATTATAGTTCAACATACAGACTCATATGCACCCTGCCAAGCAGCCGAAAAAGCTGGGGTTCTTGCTTTCGGTCAGGCCTCAAATCAAGAGGCATTTTGCCCAAATTCTCACATGACTTCGATTGAGGATATTTGGGGACCTTACTATGCTGCAAAAGCTCAAGCAGTTGTTGACGGCACATGGTCGTCCGAAGATACATGGCATGGGTTTAAGGACGGTATGGTAGAAATGTCACCTTATAACACAAAACTCTTACCATTAGACTTAATTTTGGAAGCAAAAAATATGGAAACAGCAATTGAAAATGGAACTCTTCATTCATTCGAAGGTCCAATTTATAATCAAGCTGGTGAGCTAGTTGTTAAAGAGGGCGAAGTTGCTGATGATGGTATGTTGGCCTCTATGATGTTCTATGTTCAAGGTATTGACGGAGAGGTGCCTCAATAGAATAAAATAAATATTTAATCCTGTTCCCAAGGGAAAACAAGCCAGTCTTTATCTTTAAAATCATATAAATGAAGGTCGGCTTGTTTTTTTCCTGAAGTCTTAGCATATAAAACTACAAATTTTGAGTTTGGCATCATATCTTTAACTATTTTTGCCGTATCGCCACTATCAACTAAATCATCAATAACAACCAGTTTTTTCTCGGACTTAATTCTTTTAAAAATCATGATATCAGTATTTTTTTTTCTATCAGAGTACGTTTTCAGAGCTATAACATCAATATCTTGAATTCCTAAATAATTAGCAATAATAGATCCTGGTATAAGACCACCCCTAGATATAAGAATTAGTTTTTTTGGTTTATATTTTTTTTTTATTAATTTTGCTAATTTTATACAATCAGAATGTATATCGTGATAGCTTAAAAAAACCTGTTTCATTCAAGGATTATAATAAAATATAAATGAAAAGCAATTTAGCTATATTAAGTTCAGACCAAAAATCAATTGACTTTATAAAAAAAAATAAACTATCAAGCACTCTTAATCTATATGCTAATAGTTCAAGAAATATTGAGGTAGCACAGATATTTGCTGAGACTCATAATTTTAAAAAATATTATGGTGCTTATGAGGATCTTATTAAAGACAAAGACGTAGATTTCATTTTAAATTTTTTACCTTCTGGCATAAAGTTTGAATATATTTATCTTTGTTTAAAAAATAATATTAAAGTTATAACTGATTATCCAATTGTAAGTAATTCAAATGACCTAAAATATTATAACAAATTGATCAACTCAAAATTAATTGATAACCTTTTTTTAATTGATGA
>CACJQJ010000022.1 GCA_902595525.1 uncultured Alphaproteobacteria bacterium
AAAAAAATCACATTATATATTACAAAAAAATAATAAATATTGGGTATGCAATACCAGGCGTAGTAATAGCTTTAGGAGTACTTTTCTTTTTATTTTATTTTGATCGATTAACAACATTATCTTTGTCTACCACTTTATTGGGCTTGTCCTTAGCTCTGATAATTAGATTAATTGCTCTATCAAATAATTCTTTAGACTCAGGGATGGAAAAAATTGGAAAATCAATTGATGACGCCTCAAGATTAATTGGAAGAAGATCGTCAACAACATATTTTCGAATAATTTTACCTCAGGTGAAATTGAGTATATTAGCAGGATTTTTTTTAGTATTTGTCGATACTGTAAAAGAGTTGCCTATTACTTTACTATTAAGACCTTTTAATTTTGATACACTTGCTACTAGTCTATACGAATATTCATCTAATGAAATGTTTGAGTATGGAAGTTTGCATGCTTTAACAATTATTTGTTTTCTTTCTATCGTAATTTATTTGTTCGATAACGTATTAGAAAAAAGAATGTTGTCAAAGACGAAAAAATAATTATTTAAATTTTTTCATTAACTTTAATGTTTCATCACTAACGTGATGCTCAATACCTTCACTGTCATTTTCTGCAGTCTTTCTAGAGACACCTAACTTAATTAAAAAATTATAAACAATTTCATGCTTTTGTTTTGACTGTGTGGCTAATTTTTCTCCCTTTTCTGTCAAAAAAATTGAACGGTATGGTTCAGATTTTGCTAAGTTAAAACTTATTAAACGCTTCAAATTTTTATTTACAGTAGCTTGTGACACACCAAAATGTTGAGCTAAATCAGCATTTTTAACATCACCTTTATTTCTTAAAATTTCTTGAATAGCCTCAACATAATCCTCTAGAATTTCATTCTTATTTTGACTTCTGATATTTGAAAATTGATATGGCTCACTAGATCTAGTGTTTTTCATAGCTGTTTCAATCTATTTTGTTAACAATTAAAAGTAAAGAATTGTTTGACTAATATTTAGTTATATCTATATTGTTTAGCCTAGGCTAAAAATATGACAGAATTAGTATTAGAATTAAGTAGAAAATTTCAATATTTAAGATTTTCAAAAATCTTCCTCTTTATATGTATTCTCCTTCTTTTATTATCTGAACAGACTAGAAGTATTTTAATTTCATCATCGAGTGACGCCTACATAGCTGTATCTAGCTTTGTTGGAGTGACACTTCTTCTGTTTGTTATTCTTGAAAAGAGAAATTTTAATTTACAAAAATTAATTTTACAAAATAAGAAATTTGAAATTCCCATTTGCTCTATGTTAGGAGTTATACCTGGTTGTGGTGGAGCAATAATGGTAATGAGCTTATTCACTAGAAAAGTAGTTTCTTTTGGAGGTGTGCTCGCAGCACTTATTAGTACTATGGGTGATGCAGCTTTTCTTCTCATTGCAACAAAACCTCAGGCTGCTTTAATCATACTACCAGTAACTTTTATAGTTGGCATAATATCTGGATATATTGCTCAACCTTTTACAAAAAATTTTTTACAAAATAAAGTTAATAAGAATATAAATACTAACCTTTTACCTAAAAACAAAATTTCAAATAAGTTTTATTTTATTTGGTTTTTATTTTTAGCTCCTGGATTTATTTTGGGAATGTTAAATGCTTTTAATATTGAACTAAACTTTAATTTTATTGGAATTAATGTGGTCGAAGTAATGGCATTTATTTTGGCGATATACTGTGTCTTGTTGTGGGTTTTGAATCCATTAACAGATATTCAAATGGCTTCAATACACGAAAACTCTTATAGAAAAGTTGCAGATACAACTTGCTTTGTTACTGTTTGGGTCATTATTTCATTTGTTGTCTACGAATTAATAGATCTATCAACTAATGGTTTAATATTTGATTCATTAATCCTATTTGGTCCATTTATTCCTCTTATGGCTATACTAATTGGTTTTATTCCCGGCTGTGGTCCTCAAATAATGATCACATCCATGTATGTGAGTGGTCAAATTCCTATGTCTGCACAAATAGGAAACTCTATATCTAACGACGGTGATGCACTTTTCCCTGCGATAGCTATATCTGCAAAGGCAGCAATAGTTGCAACACTCTACAGTGCGATCCCAGCTATTATAATTGCTTATCTTTGGTATTACCTTATAGGTTAAATACTAAATATTAATTAATCGATATGATTTTGAAGAGTTTACATATATATATTGAAAAAAAATCTAAATCAAAATATTCACAATATTTTTTATCTTTAGTTGCTTTTATAGAAAGTATTTTTTTTCCAATTCCTCCAGATTTAATTTTAATACCAATTGTTTATTTTAATCCTAACAAGTTTTTAGCTACTGCACTCAATTGTACGATATTTTCAGTCATTGGTGGCGCTTTTGGATATATCGTAGGCTATTTCATTTTTGATATTGCCCAATCTTATTTTGATATAAGCAAGCAGAGTGCATTTATGAATTTTTACAATGATTGGGGTATTTTTGCAGTTTTTTTAGGTGGTTTTACACCTATACCTTACAAAGTTATAGCTTTAACAAGTGGATATGCTCAATTTAATTTTATCTATTTTATACTCCTTTCATTGTTATCTAGGGGCTTGAGGTTTTTTATTATTGCTTTTATCATTAAACAATTTGGGAAATTAGGTATGGAAATTTTACAAAGAAATAAACTATTAATTTTTATAATCATACCTCTTGGAATGGTCTTTTTTATTTATTTATTTTTTTATCATGATTAAACAAACTAATATTTTATTTCTTGTTTTTTTGTTTTCGCTGGTAGCTATGTCTTTTGCTTTAATATTACAATATGCATATGGTCATAGCCCATGTAAATTGTGTGTATATCAACGTGTTCCATATTATTCAATTTTGATATTGGGTGTATTTTATTTTTTTATTAAGAGATATTTCAATTTAATTTATATATTACTAACTATCTTGCTTCTTGTTGAATTTGGAATTTCCGGTTATCATTCTCTTACAACATTTGGAATAATTGAGTACACCGGATGTGAAGCTGCCACGCTTCCAAATGATATTACAAAATTAAAAGAGGAATTAATGTCTAATACATTAATTACCACATGCTCTGATGCCAACTTACCTTACTTTGGTATTCCATTATCAGTTTATAACCTCTTGTTTTCAATGACTTTTCTGTTATTAATTATTTTCAATGCCTACAAAAAAGAAAAATAAATCACTAAGTGGTGAAGATAAAAAATTAATTGAAGAAATTATCAGAGTTGATCACGCAGGTGAGCATGGAGCAACACAAATATATCGTGGACAATTAGCTATTTTTAAAGAAAACACAGAATTTGGTAAAGAAATTAAGGAGATGGCTGACCAAGAGGAAATTCATAAATCAACTTTTGATGAATACATAGTAAAAGAGAACGTTAAACCAACCACTTTATTTCCATTTTGGAATTTAGCAGGTTATGCCCTTGGATTAGGTACTGCATTAATGGGGAAAAAAGCTGCAATGGCATGCACCGTTGCTGTTGAGGAGGTTATTGGTCAACACTATGAGGAACAAGCCAAGGAACTATCAAAAAGAAAATTAAAACCAGATTTATTGAAGACTGTAAAAAAGTTTAGAGAAGATGAGCTAGAACATCATGATACAGGCGTCGAACACCAAGCAGAAATGACAACTGGGTATATTCTTTTGTCTAAAACAATAAAACAGCTATGCTATACTGCAATAAAAATAACTAAAAAATACTAATCCTTCTCTAAGACACTATCCCAATATAAATAATCTCTCCAACTTGAATGAAGATAATCAGAAGGGAAATTTTTACTTTTTAATCTTAAAGAATATTGAGAGGGTTCTTTAGGTTTTCTAAGCAATTTAAAACCAACTTGACTTAATTCCCTACTTCCTTTGGTCCAATTACATTTTGAACATGCAGTCACAACATTCTCCCAATTTGTCAGTCCACCTTTTGAACGAGGTATCAAATGATCAAAAGTTAATTCTTTTGTTGAAAATTTATCGTTGCAATATTGACATGTGAAATCATCTCTCAAAAAAACATTAAATCTTGTAAATGCAGGTTTATGACTATGTGGTATGTAATCTTTGAGTGCGATAATGCTAGGGAGTTTTATTTCAAAAGATGGGGATGAAACCTTTTGATCATATTCTTCAACAATGTTAACTTTATCAAGAAAAACTGCTTTTACCGTATCTTTCCAACTCCATATGGATAAGGGGAAATAACTAAGAGGCCGGTAGTCTGCATTTAATACTAAAGATGGACAATGATTCGAGTTAATCATGATTTAATATTAACATATCCAAAAAAGAGTATGTTTAATAGTTTATTAATTCCAGTGTTCATACAGCTTGTTAATCTCATCTAAAGCAATTGGGCTAATTGAATGTGCACAGTTGTCATCTAATACCAGTTTACTAGAAAATTTTTTTGATTCCAAAAACGAATTTGTCTCAACTGCCCTATTAAATGGTACGACATCATCCATTTTTCCATGAAAAATTAAAAAACTAGATTTGATTTCAGATATTTTTAAATCATTTAAAATTTCTTTTGGTAATGATCCTGATAATGAAATGATACTGTGAAAATTTAAATTTTTTTGTAGAGCATAATATGTCGCCAACATAGAGCCCTGAGAGAAACCAATGATAGAAATCTGAGTTTCATCAACTGAGTGTTCATGAATTATTTTTTCAATTATTTTTTCAAGATGAAAGAAGGCTGATTTTAGGCCTTCTTTTAATTCTTCAATTGATCTTTCTTTTAATGGAAACCACTGATACCCAAAATAATTGAATTCACAGGGCTCCGGGGCATTAGGAGATATAAACTCAGTTTCTTCTTTTTCCAAAGATATATAATCTTTTAAGGAAATTAGGTCATTTCCATTAGACCCATAACCATGCAAAAATAATACAATTTTCCTCATCAATACTTCTTAAATTTAATAATTAGACATTTATAGATAATTTGATAACTATTTACCATGTTTTCATCTACTGTATTGCCTTTTGTTTTAGTTGTATCCATGATTTTAGCTCTTCTAATGGTTGTTATTGGTGTAATAGCTATGGCTAAAAATGGAAGTTTTAATAAAAAACACAGTAACA
>CACJQJ010000023.1 GCA_902595525.1 uncultured Alphaproteobacteria bacterium
CAGTTTTATTAAGTGCTCAATGCACAGACGAACGTGTGAATAAGATTACACCTTTACTATTTAAAACGGCAAATAATCCCAAAGATATGGCAATGGTGCCTGTTAATAAAATTTATAAAATCATCAAACCATGCGGACTTGCACCTAAAAAATCAAAAGCTATTTCTAAACTCTCAAAAATATTAACTAAGAAATACAATGGTAGGGTCCCAGAGACTTTTGAAGATTTAGAGAATTTACCGGGAGTTGGCCATAAAACAGCGAGTGTAGTAATGTCCCAAGGTTTTGGTCACCCTGCATTTCCTGTTGATACACATATTCATCGACTAGCACAGAGGTGGGGTCTGACAAATGGTAAAAATGTAGTCCAAACTGAATTAGATATTAAAAAATTATTTCCTGAGGCAACTTGGAACAGACTTCATTTACAAATGATTTTTTATGGAAGAGAATATTGTAAAGCTAGAAGTTGCTTTGGTATTGAATGCAAAATTTGCACAAATTGTTATCCAAACAGAACAAAGGCTATAAAAGTAAAAAAACCCTAATTTTCTATAGATTGTCTATGAAAAAAAACAGAATAATGTATAAAAATAAACTTACTTACCATTATGAAACAAATTAAGAAAATATTAATTGCTAACAGAAGTGAAATTGCAATTAGAATATCTCGTGCAGCAACTGAATTGGGCTTTAGGACTGTATCCATTTACTCGTACGAGGATCGTTTTGCATTGCACCGCTTCAAAACAGACGAAAGCTATCTTGTTGGATCAGGATTAGGTCCTATTCAGGCTTACCTAGATTACAAAGGTATCGTACAAATTGCTGTTAATTCAGGTTGTGATGCCATCCATCCAGGCTACGGCTTCTTATCTGAAAACCCAGAATTTGCTGATGAATGTGCAAAACATAATATTATTTTTGTTGGACCCTCTCCAAAGATTATGCGATCACTTGGAAATAAAGTAGAAGCTAAAAAAACTGCAGGCAAAGCTAAAGTGCCAACCATACCTTCCACAGGACCCTTACCAAAAGACTTAAAAAAATGTAAAGATCTTGCAAAAAAAATTGGTTATCCAATTATGCTCAAAGCATCCTGGGGTGGCGGCGGTCGTGGAATGCGAGTGATAAGAAAAGAAACAGAATTAGAAAATCAAATCAACACCGCTAGGAGAGAAGCTAAAAGTGCTTTTGGAAAAGATGATGTATTTTTTGAAAAGTTAATCGAAAAAGCTTTTCATGTTGAAGTTCAGATAATTGGTGATACGCATGGAAATATAGTTCACCTTTTTGAAAGAGATTGTTCTCTTCAAAGACGACATCAAAAGGTAGTAGAAAGAGCTCCTGCTGCCTACCTATCTGACAAAGAGAGAAATGAGATTTGTAACGCAGGTGTTAGAATAGGAAAACAAGTTAATTATTCATGTGCTGGAACTGTAGAGTTCTTAATGGATGCTAAATCTAGAGATTTCTTCTTCATTGAAGTTAATCCGAGAGTTCAAGTTGAACACACTGTAACAGAAGAAATTACTGGTATTGATATAGTAAAAGCTCAGTTCCTCTTAGCAGCTGGTGCTAAAATTGGAGATGATATATGTGGTGTACCAACTCAAAAAGACATTCATATGAAAGGACATGCTATCCAATCAAGGGTTACAACAGAAGATGCTGCTAATGATTTTGCTCCAGATTACGGTAAAATTAATGTTTATAGATCTGCAAGTGGATTGGGAATAAGACTAGATGCCGGAACCGCATCTACTGGTACGGTTATTACTCCTTATTATGACTCTCTTTTAGTTAAAGTAACTGCAAAAGGCCAAACCCCTATTGAAGCAAAGAGACGAATGAATAGAGCATTGAGTGAATTTCGCGTCAGAGGTGTGAAAACAAATATACCTTTTTTATTAAAGTTAATTAACCACAAAGGTTTCGATGTTTTCAAATACCATACAAAATTTATAGATAGTGAAAAAAGTTTATTTCAATTCTCTGGTCGAAAAGATAGGGCAACCAAAACATTAAACTTCCTAGCTGAAGTCATTGTCAACGGTAACCCAGAAGTTGCTAATAGACCAAAATTAAGAGAGACAACACCAGCAAAACTCTCAGACTATGGAATATCTAGATCAAAAAAAGCTCAAGAGACTGTCAATAAAACATATAAACAAATTTTAGATACTAATGGTCCATCTGCTGTTGCTGAGACTGTGCTAAAAGAAAAACAATTATTGATTACAGATACTACCTTTAGAGACGCTCATCAATCTTTGATTGCAACTCGTATGAGAACACAAGATATGTTAGGCATAACTGACCTATATGAAGAAAGACTTAAAAATTTATTCTCAGTTGAGTGTTGGGGTGGTGCAACTTTTGATGTTGCATTAAGATTTTTAAAAGAGGACCCATGGGAACGTCTAGAAAAGTTACGTGAACAAATGCCCTCAGCCCTATTACAAATGTTATTCAGAGGATCGAATGCTCTTGGATATACAAACTATCCTGATAATGTTTTAAGAAGGTTTATACAACTTTCCGCTCAGTCTGGGATTGACGTTTTTAGAATATTTGATGCACTAAACTGGATTGAAAATATGAGAGTCTCTATTGACGAAGTATTAAAATCTGGAAAAATCTGTGAAGCTTCTATTTGTTATTCTGGCGATTTATCGTCTCCAGCGGAGAAAAAATATACACTTGATTACTACTTAAAAATGGCCCAAAAGCTTGAGAAAATGGGAGTTCACTTTCTTGCAATCAAAGATATGGCAGGTTTGTGTAAACCCAAGGCAGCAAAAATTTTATTCAAAGAATTAAAAAAAAGTATAAAAATTCCAATCCATTTCCATACTCACGATACAAGTGGAAATGGTGTTGCAACATTGCTTAACGCCTCGGAAGCAGGGGTAGATATTGTTGATGTAGCAATTGACTCTTGGTCTGGCTTCACATCGCAACCTAGTTTTGGTGCAGTTTTAGAGTCTCTTGATGGAAATAAAAGAGATCCAAAAATTTCTTCTGCTGTTGTCAGGACTGCTGCAAATTATTGGGAAGGTGTTAGAAAACAATACCAACCTTTCGAAAGCAAAACTCGCACTAGTATGTCAGAGGTATATTTACATCAGATGCCAGGTGGTCAATACACTAATTTAAGAGAGCAAGCGAGGTCAATGGGCATTACAGACGAGAGGTGGCCAGAACTTGCATCAATGTATGCCGAAGTGAACAAAATTTTTGGCGATGTAATTAAAGTTACACCTATATCTAAGGTTGTTGGTGATATGGCAATTTATATGTTGGCAAATAATATTCAAATTCAAGATGTTTTAGACCCAAAAAAGGATGTTGGCTTTCCTGCATCAGTCATCGAATTCTTTAGTGGCCGATTAGGTCAACCATATAAAGGTTTCCCAAAAGCACTCCAAAAGAAAATTTTAAAAGGAAAAAAACCAATTAATTATAGATTTGGATCAAAGCTACCCTCATTAAAAATTAAAAATAGAACGAAGGAATTGGAAAAGAAGTATAGTGAGACTATTTCAGAGAAAGATACAATTTCACAAATATTTTTTCCTGAGGTTTTTGATGAGTATATAAAACACAAAAAGAAATTTGGTAATACTAGTGTTATCCCAACATCAAACTATTTCTTCGGGATGAATACAGGGGAAGAGATATATGTTTCTATAGAACCTGGTAAAACACTTATAATAAGATATTTCACTTTAAGTGAGCCAAACGAAAAAGGTTACAGGACAGTATATTTTGAATTGAATGGCCAGGCCAGATCAGTTGACATAAAAGATAATTCCATTGCAGTTGACGATTTAGCAAAAGAAATTGCTGATCCCAGCAACAAAGATCATGTTGCGGCCCCTATACCTGGTTTACTTGTAGATGTCGCTGTTACTGAGGGAATAAAAGTACCAAAGGGTGCTAAATTATGCACTATTGAGGCCATGAAAATGGAAACCGTTATTTATGCAGATCAACCAGGGATAGTTGAGAGACTTTGCGTAAAAGCAGGTGAAAATATTGAGGCTCAGCAACTTTTATTAATTATAAAATAATTTTTCACTTAATAATATGATAACAATTTACCGTGGTTAAAAAGATTATAACTGCCAAACACAGAGGTTTTTGTGCTGGAGTTGAGAGAGCTGTTGAAATGGTCGAAAAAAGCCTTTTGAAATATGGAGCTCCAGTTTATGTCCGTCATGAGATTGTTCATAATAAATTTGTTGTCAATAATTTGAGAGAAAAAGGTGTTGTATTCGTAGACTCGCTAGAAGAAATTCCTAAAAATACAAAACAACCAGTAATTTTTTCTGCGCACGGTGTTGCACAAAGAGTAATTAACAAAGCCAAAGATTATAATCTATTATTTTATGATGCCATCTGCCCATTAGTCAGTAAGATTCATAAAGAAATAATTCAATTAGAAAAAAACAAATATAAGATAATTATGATCGGCCATGAACATCACCCTGAAGTTGATGGGACAGCTGGACAGCTCAAGGATATTAGCAATTTAACTTTAGTTCAAAATATTGAAGATGTTGAGAAATTATATTTCCCATCAAATCAAAAACTTGCCTACATTACACAAACAACCTTATCGGTTTTTGATACACAAAATATTGTTGATGCTTTAGAAAAAAAATTTCCTTTAATTCTAGCTCCTAAAAAATCCGATATTTGCTATGCAACTTCAAATAGACAATTATCTGTACAAGAAATGTCTAAAAATGTTGATGCTTTTTATGTGATTGGTGCCCACAATAGCTCCAATTCAATTAGGTTAGTCGAAACTGCTAAAAGATTTGGTTGCAAACATAGTGAACTAGTTGAAAATATAAATGACTTTGATTATTCAAATTTATCAGAATTCAATACAATAGGTTTGACAGCTAGTGCATCTGCTCCTGAAGAACAATTAAATTTATTTATTGATCAGATAAAAAAAGTTTATGCAATCGAAGTTTTAAATTTTAAAGAGGACGAAAACATCACCTTTAAAATACCTAATTTTCTCAATTAAATTTTCTTCTATAAAAGATATCTACTAAAGTCATATGGGGAAGAGTTAACGCCGCTAAT
>CACJQJ010000024.1 GCA_902595525.1 uncultured Alphaproteobacteria bacterium
ATTATTTTAGAGGATATTTTACTAAAATTACATGTACCAGATAAAGTAAAAATACTTTGATATTTCGATTTAAAAAATTTAAATAACTTAAATTAACCTTTTACAGCCCCAGCTGTTAGACCACTGATTAATTGTCTTTGAAAAAACCATATAATCATAAATAAAGGGGCTGTCGCAGAAACAACACTTGATACTGCCCACATATAATTTCCGCCGTACTCTACTGTACCAAGATAAGCATTAATTTTAGGCACCATTGTATAATTATGTTGATTAAGTAACAATGCGGTGACTGTAAAATCGTTATACGCTAACATCATACTAAATAAACCTGCCGTAACCACTCCAGGCCACATTACTGGCATAATAATATATCTAAATGCTTGAAAATATGAGCAACCATCAATCAAAGCACTTTCATCTAATTCTTTTGGTACAGTTTTAAAAAAAGAGTACAGCAACCAAAGAGTAAATGGTTGGTTTATAGCAACCAAAACAATAATTGTAGTTGGAAGTATTCCCCATATATTCAATTGGAAAAAAGGAAATAAGTAGCCTGATACTAAAGTAATGTGAGGCATAGCTCTAAATATCAAAGCAATAATTAAAATATAAAAAGTATATTTGAATGTTGA
This sequence comes from uncultured Alphaproteobacteria bacterium, assembly GCA_902595525.1. The sequence continues at coordinate 636 of CACJQJ010000024.1, forward strand.
CCTAGACAAAGCATAAGCACCTAAAGTTCCAAGAAATAATGAAATTGATACTACTGATACAGTTACAATCATTGTATTCATTGTAGCTCTTCCAAATTCGCCCTCTGTCCATGACTCTAAATATGCTTTAAATGTTGTAGTGGCGCCTGTTTCAATTAAAGTATTAAATCCACTTAAAGCATATGTCCAATCAGCTCTTGAGAAAAAATCTGCTTTTACTTTGAAGGAACCCCAGAGTGTCCAAATAAAAGGAAAAATTGATATAGTAAGCCAAAATAATATAAAAATACTGTTTACGATTATTATTTGTTTTGAATATTTATTGATTGTTTGGTTCATTTATCTTTCAGTTTTAAATTCTTTCCAAGTTCTAATTAGCACAGGTGTAAGTAAAAAAGCTATCCCTAATATAGTTAACATTGACGTGGCTCCAGCAGAACCAAAAAGCATTTTATTTTCATTTCTTAAGTCTTGATAAATCATCCATGATAAAGATTGAGCTACACCCTCAGCAGAAAAACCAATAATAGGTTCGAATACTCTAAAATTATCCATTAAACAGATTAGCATTATGAAAGTAGCCACAGGATATAGATGGGGAATAACAATAAAACGAACACGTTCAAATCTTGTTGCGCCATCAATGTAAGCTGCTTCTAAAGGATCTTGTGGGACTGTCTGCAAGGCTGCATAAAAAACAACAAATGCAAAGGGAGTATTATGCCATATTCCATAAATAATGAGGGTTATCCATGTTAAATTACTCGAGGCTTTTAAAGACAGATTAGGGTCATCAAAAAGAATTTGGATACTAGCTCCAATTATTCCTTGAGAGTCAATCATCCAAAACAATACTAAAGAACCAATTAAAGGTGTTACAATCATTGGTAAAATTGTACCAAATACAATTAGACCTTTTAGACTCTTTGCTAAAGTATTGACACTTAAAGCTACTATAAAACCTAATACTATCACTGGTGGAGTAACAGCAAAACAAAATGTAAGTGTAAATAATAATGCCTTATAAAAAGGGAGATTTAAAACAATATCTTTGAATTCACCTATTGATGAAGTGTTATCCCATGCTTTTCTTATTTCATCAAAAGCTAAGTGATTTCTATCAGTATAAGTGCCAAAGCCATTGAATCTTCCTAAAGGATTTTCAGCCTCTATTTTTTCTGTAGCTTCTACATCTACTCTAACATTTGTAGTACAGCCAAATGGATCACAATTTTCCACCTCCATAAGAACCTGTTCATTTTCAATATGCAGTGATTGAAAGAAACTAGAAACAATTGGTAAACCTATAAACAAAATCATTGCCAGAGCTGTAGGTAAAATAAACCAAAAGAAAGTTCTGTGAGGCATTATATTTTTTTTATAAGAAAGTGTGGAACTTTACTAAGTTCCACACTTAATAGAATTAATTAGCTTTGGTTTATAAAAAACCCTGCTCAGTAGCCTTGGCTATGTAAGCAGCTTCAACATCAGCTAATGCTTTTTCGGCTGACTCATTACCTTGAAGAAATTCCACAAGTTCTGTACTTAAAGCACCGTGCATTAAGCTCATGTGTGGGAAACTAGGGTAAGGTGTTGTACCTCTACTTGCTGCATCAACAACAGGCCCTGCTGTATCACCAGGTGTGTAACCTTTAATCAACCAAACAGTAGCATTTGGGTTGTTATTGGCTAAATCAGTTGATGAAGCGGCTCCAACCAAAGCTCTAAATGAGGCCTCTGCGTTTTCATCAGATGTATTTGTTGCAATTGCAATTCCATCCCACCACAGAGTGGTTGCAGGCTTGTTTCCACCACCCACAGTTGGTGAAGGCGCTAATCGTGTATCAGCTTTGATATTTTGATCACCTTCGTCATCAAGTAAAGAAGCTGCACCTGAGTTCCAAACATGCATTAATGCAACATTACCAGACTCCCATTCTTCTTTAACAGCATTTGTATCTTGTGTTAAAAAGTCAGGATTACTTAGCTCAGTTAATTTTTTAATAACATTAAGTGCTGCAACACCTTTTTCATTATTCACGTTAGGTTGTGCAGAACCTGATTTAAAAAACTCACCCCCATGACCAAGATACATATTTACAAACTCTTGACCAAGATTCCATCCTGATTTGAAAGCTCCTGCATATGGATTTTCCATTACTCCAGCTGCTTTAATTTTTTCAGCAGCAGCAATTACTTCTTCATAAGTAGAAGGAACAGCTATGCCTAAATCATTTAGAATACTCTCTCTGTACCAAAGATGTTGTGCATTAGCCATAAAAGCTACAGCATAAATCTTACCATCAATTGTAATCTTCTGGTTATCATTTAAATTTGACCCATATTTTGCAACTAAGTCATCTAATGGACGAATTAAACCATCATTCATTAAAGGTGTAATTGAACCATTAGTAACTAATTTTGCTGAAAATTCAGCAGGGTTTGCTGATAAAGCAGCTACTTGTAATTTATTATGGTCAACAGAGTGCGTGACATTAAAATCCGCATCTGGTCCAGCACAACTTTTTACTTCATCCATAAAAATTCTGTATGTAGTAAATTCGTTAGCTAAAATATTTATTGAACCGCTTGTTACACCACAAGGTGAATGGCTGCCTGCAAAAACACTAGTAGATGCAAAAGAGATCAATAGAGCTATTATTAGTTTTTTCATTTATTTCCTCTTCTTTATGTTAATAAAATGTTATTTTGAAAACTATACTAAATAAAATAATATTTAAATGTAAGAGAAATGGTCGCGGAAATTATTATGATTTTCTCTCTTATCTAAAACTAAGGCCCATTTGTTCGAAAACACCATGGTTATCGACCATCACATAATTATCCATAAATTTACCATTTTCTATTGTCCAAAAATCAGAAAATTGCATTTTAATTGCCTTACCAGTTGGTTTTACACCTAGATAAGTTCCGCTATGAGTGCCAGTTAAATAACCTGTCGCACTTATCCAATCACCTTCTGCGACAACAATATCATTTTTTACATGATAGTCTGGAAACGCTTCATAAAATGGTTTAAGAACCTTATATTTAAAATTTTCAATACCGTGTATATCACCAAAACCCGGAGGTCCATGCCAAATCATATCATCATTCCAATATTTATGCTGTGCCTCTAAATCTTGTGCATTCAAGGCATCGTACATATTTTGCAACAGTATTTTACTTTCATTTAAATTCATTTTTTTTCTCCTAAAATTTGTATTAAGATTGCCAATTCATTGAAACCAGTCCATTCTTTTATGATTTTATTATTTTTAATTTCCCATTGTGTAATGCCCCAAAGATAACACTCTTTATTAGATGGTTTTCCATAAATTCCATTTCCTTTATGAGTTCCCACAGCACCCCAACGAATTGACACTAAATAACCGTCTTTACTATTTCCCATCCAATATAGATCTTCAACACTCAGTGCAAGGTCAGGAAATGATGCAATTAATGAAATTATAAAATGTTTCAACTTAGGTATTCCAACAAATTTTCGACTAGTTGAGCCTTCAAATTTTATATTTTTTGTATAAACACTATCAATAGCAGAAAAATTTCTTCTATTCCAAATAGTATCAAAAACCGCATGAACAAACTCTCTAATGTTTTTAATTTTTTCAGGTATCGCGAAACTTATGGGCTTTAACTTTTTAATATTTCTTTTGGGTTTTGTATTTCTGAAATCAGGAGCAAATGGACCAATATTTCCTTTATTAGCAATTTGTTTTGCTACTTCATTTAAGTCTAATCCTAATTGTTTAATTAAACCTGCAGTATCATAAACAACATTTTCGTAATATATTTCATTATTTTTTGCTACACAGTTTGCAATACAGAACAGCCTAACTGACTTACCTGTTGGTTTGGCAAAATTACTATAACCAGTGTTAGTGCCTGTAATTATAGTTCTGTGTGAAGTATGAAAACTAGTTTTGTCATCTCCTGCCCATATAACCTCATCAGCATATAATCGAATATTTGGGAAGGCGTTATTAGTATGAACTGTATCAGAGACTATTTTTTCAGATCCAAATTGTAATCCAAGTTCATCCCAAACACGACATTTTGGACTATAAGTATCATATATATAACCAATATTTTTTTCTTCCCATATGCTGTAGGTAATTCTGACAATATAATCGATTATATTTTTATATTGTTTTTCAAATCCCTGCATTGATTGAAATGGTAAATTTTTAGGTTTTGGATTTAAAGATT
>CACJQJ010000025.1 GCA_902595525.1 uncultured Alphaproteobacteria bacterium
TTGATAAATTTTATAAAAAAAATCAAACTAAATTTGATATTATTATAAGTTCAGGAGGCTCCTCATTTAGCTCTAAAGATTACATATCTTCTTTTCTAAGTCAAAATACTAAACTTCTTTTTAAATATGTAAGAATTCAACCAGGTCGACCTGTAATTTTTTCAAAATTAAAATCCAATTTTTATTTTTCACTTCCTGGAAATCCATTAGCTGTTTTCACTAATTTATTTTTTTTAGTAAGTTTATTTATAGATCCCTCTCGCAAAGATAATTCTAGTATTACCAAATATTTCCAATCAGGATTTTCAGAAAATAAAAAATCTAATGTAACAAAATTTTATCGTGTGAAATTATCCAATAATTTACTACATTCACATAATTCAAAAGGTTCTGCAAAACTAATTTCCCTCTCTGAAGCAGATGGGTTAGCTTTTGTCTCAGAAGGAAAAGATAAAATTAAAAAAGGTGAAAAGATTAGTTTTATTGAATTTTAAATTTGATATTTACTAAATTACCCTTTTTTTTTAGTGAAATGATCTCAAATTTTTTTTCTTCACAAAAATTTTTAAAGTCAAATTGTGATAATGGATCATCACTTTCTATTGTAAGAACATCATTTTTTTTTAACTTTTTTATAAATTTTTCAGCTTTTAAGACGGGTATGGGGCATTCAAAGCCTTTAGTATCTAGATAATAATCCATTTACATATATATTTATTTTAAAAATACATGGAAATAAAGAATTTAGAAATTATTTTAGCTCTAGATAGTGAAAAACATTTCAATAGAGCGGCAGAAAAATTAAAAATATCACAACCTGCTTTATCTATGAAGCTAAAGGCTTTAGAAAATGAAATAGGGGTAAGATTAGTAAAAAGAGGAAAGAACTATATTGGATTAACTTCTGAGGGAGAAATTTTAAAGGAAAGATTTAAAAATATTGTTAAAGAATATACTAATATCAAACAATTAAGCTCAGAATTAAAAAATAATTTAACTGGAAATTTAAGAATAGGTGTTATCCCAACTGCTTTATTAGAGGTCTCTTTTTTATTAAATAGTTTTGTTAAAAAATTTACAAATGTCAAATTGCAAGTAATTTCTATGTCCTCTAATGAAATTGATAAAAATCTTCATGATTTCAAATTAGACTTAGGGATAAGTTATTTAGAAAATGAACCAATATTAGGAGTTGAGAAGATACCTTTATATAAAGAAACATATTTTCTCATATCTAAAAAAAAGAATTTAAAAAATAAAAAGAAATTAAAATGGCAAGAAATTGGTAATTTAGATCTTTGTTTAATCTCTAAAGAAAATCAATTTAGAAGAATACTAGATGCTGTTTTTAAAGAGAATAATATTAATCCACGAGTTTTAATCGAGTCAAACTCTATGACTCATATTTACTCTCATGTAAATAGTTCAGAATTTTCAACAATTATGCCATATATATTTACTCAGTCATTTAACTACGATGAAAATACAAATTTTATTCAATTAATTTCTCCGGAAATATCTCATAAGGTAGGTATAGTACATATTGATGATAATCGCCCATCACCTATTAAAAATAACTTTTTAAAATTCTTAAAAAGCTTTAATAAGTAATACTTATCAATTAATTACTTATTGATAATTGAAACTTAATAAAAAATTATTACATTATAACAAATGAAAGACTCACAAAGTAAGATACATCCAGGTTCTGGTAGAAGAAAAGCATTAGAATTCAACAAGGGTCGCCAAAGTGACGACCAGTCAATAGATGATCTTAAAAACCTTATACCTAATGATTATTTTAGACAAAGAGATATGCTTATTGAAAGCCTTCACTTAATTCAAGACCGTTATAAATGTCTTAAACCGAAATATTTAACAGCACTGTCGGAACTAACAAACTTACCTTTAACTGAAATTTACGAAACAGCATCATTTTATGCTCACTTTGATATTTATAAAGAGGATGATATTAGCCCTCCTGAAACAACAATTAGAGTCTGTGATGGTATTACATGTGAGATGAACGGATGCAAAACTTTAGAAAAAAATTTGAATGATAGTGTATCTTCTAATGTTAGAGTAGTTAGAGCACCTTGTATGGGAAGGTGTCACCAAGCACCGGTAGTTGAGGTAGGAAAAAAACATTTTGTAAACGCAGATGTAAGTGTAGTTCAAAAAGCCTTAAAGGAGCAAGATACAAAACCAGTTATACCAAATTACATTAGCTATGAAGATTATTTAAAAAATGGTGGATACAAAATTCTAAAGGATTGTATTGAAAATAAAAAAGATCCGATGAAGCTTATAGAAGAAATGGAGCAATCAGGTTTGAGAGGTCTTGGTGGTGCAGGATTTCCAACAGGTAGAAAATGGAGATTTGTAAGAGCAGAAAATAAACCAAGGTTAATGGCAATTAACGGTGATGAGGGGGAACCAGGAACATTTAAAGATCATCATTATCTTACAAGAGACCCACATAGATTTCTTGAGGGAATGCTAATTGCTGCATGGGTAGTTGAGGCAACAGATGTATATATATACATGCGAGATGAGTACCCCGATGTAATAAAGTTTTTAAAGAAAGAAATTAAAATTTTAGAAGAAAACAACTTAAATGTTAAAACTAGAATACATTTTAGAAGGGGCGCTGGTGCTTACATTTGTGGTGAAGAGTCATCAATGTTAGAAAGTTTAGAGGGCAAAAGAGGCTTGCCTAGACATAAACCTCCCTTTCCATCTCAAGTGGGGCTGTTTGGTAGACCAACATTAATACATAATGTTGAAACAGTTTTTTGGGTAAGAGAGATTTTGGAAAAAGGTGCTGTCTGGTTCAGTAGTCATGGTCTCAATGGTAGAAAAGGTTTAAGAACGTTTTCTGTATCAGGAAGAGTAAAAAACCCTGGTGTAAAGCTAGCTCCAGCAGGGATCACAATAAAACAACTTATTGATGAATATTGTGGTGGTATTCAAGAAGGGCACACATTTAAAGCATACTTACCTGGAGGGGCCTCTGGAGGAATACTTCCTGCAAAATTAGATAATATTCCGCTTGATTTTGACACATTACAAGAGCATGGCTGTTTTATTGGTTCGGCTGCTGTAGTTGTTTTATCTGATAGAGATAACATGAAGGATATTGCAAAAAATTTAATGTTCTTTTTTCATGATGAAAGTTGTGGTCAATGTACCCCTTGTAGAAATGGAACTGAAAAAGCTCTTAAACTCATGAACCAATCATCCTGGGATGTAGACCTTTTAAAAGAATTATCATCAGCAATGATGGACGCCTCTATATGTGGTTTAGGACAAGCAGCTCCAAACCCAATGCTCTCTGTTATTAAACACTTCCCAGAGGAGGTAACCAACTAATGACTGATAATATTAAATTTAAAATTGACGGCAACGAATATGTAGCAAATAAAGATGAGTCTATTTGGGATGTCGCAAAAAAAAATAATATTGATATTCCTCACCTCTGTTACTCACCTGAGCCGGGCTATCGAGCAGACGGAAACTGTAGAGCCTGTATGGTTGAAATTAAAGGGGAAAGAACTCTTGCAGCATCATGTATTCGTAAACCAACCGAAGGCATGGAAGTTACAGTTAACTCTCCAAGAGCAGAAAAATCTAGATCTATGGTTTTTGAACTTCTTGTGTCTGACCAACCAGAAAAAAATAATTCTCCTGACCCCGAGTCAAAGTTTTGGAACTGGTCTGAGAAATTAGGCGTTAGTGATAGTCGTTTTCCTAGTAAAGAAAAAATAGAATTAGATAGATCTCATAAAGCGATGAGTGTTAATTTAGATGCATGTATAAATTGTAATTTATGTGTTCGCGCTTGCCGTGAGGTACAAGTAAACGACGTTATCGGAATGGCCTATAGAGGGTCAACTGCGAAGGTAATATTTGATTTAGATGACCCAATGGGCAATAGCACTTGTGTTGCTTGCGGAGAGTGTGTCCAAGCTTGTCCAACAGGCGCATTAATGGAGTCTTCATTGGTTGATGATCAGGGAAAAAGAGAGTCATATTCAGATAAAATCGTAGAGAGTGTTTGTCCTTATTGTGGCGTAGGATGTCAAACTGAAGTACACGTAAAAGACGATAAAATTTTGTACGTGGATGGTAAAAATGGACCAGCTAATGAAAATAGGTTATGCGTAAAAGGTAGATTTGGTTTTGACTATATCAATCATGATGGAAGACTCACTAAACCATTAGTTAGAAAAGCTGGTGTTAAAAAAGACCCAAATCTTGAAATTAAAGATGCTGATATCTATGATTATTTTGAAGAGACTACTTGGGAAGACGCAATCGAAAGAGCTTCATTCGGTCTTTTAAATTTAAAAGAAGATCATGGACCAAAAAGTTTAGCTGGTTTTGGTTCTGCAAAGTGTTCTAATGAGGAGGCTTACTTATTTCAAAAATTAGTTAGAGTTGGTTTTGGATCAAATAACGTAGATCACTGTACTAGACTTTGTCACGCATCTTCTGTTGCAGCACTGATGGAATGTGTAAACTCTGGGGCTGTATCAGCTCCTTTTATGTCTGCATCTGATGCTGACTGTATCATTGTTATTGGTGCAAGGCCTACAGAAAACCATCCCGTTGCTGCAACTTATCTAAAACGTGCAGCAAAAAGAGGTTCAAAGTTAGTTGTTATGGATCCAAGAAAACAAGGTTTAACAAAACATGCTAAATACAACTTACAATTTAAAGCAGGCACTGATGTTGCAATGCTCAATGCACTTTTGTACACCATTGTTGAAGAGAAGCTTTATGACGAACAATATATTCAAGGACAAACTGAG
>CACJQJ010000026.1 GCA_902595525.1 uncultured Alphaproteobacteria bacterium
TGTTATCGCTACGATAATAGGATCCTTATCAATGTTCTCTGTACCTCAAAACGTATCTGCTGGAGCTCACGAACAATATTTCCCAATTGCTAGTAGTAGGGTTGGTCCTTACTCAGCTATGGGAACTGGTTACTATGGAGCTCAAATTGACTACATGAATTATGTCAATATGAATGGTGGTGTTAATGGTGTTATGCTTACGTGGCAAGAATGTGAAACTGAATATAACGCTGTTAAAACTGTTGAGTGTTATCAGAGACTTTTAGAAAAAGACGGACAAAGAATCGTTGTATTTGATACCCTGGGTACACCAGGTGCTTATGCGGTTATTAACAGAATGGCGGAAGACAATGTTGTTTTAGCTCAGTATGGTTATGGAAGAACAGACGGTGCTGACGGAACAGTTTGGCCTTGGGTTTTTAATGCTGCTAGTCACTACTGGTCACAAATAGCTGTCAAATTGAAGTTTATGGCAGAAATTGAGGGCGGTATCCCAAATATGAAGGGTAAGAAAATAGTCCACCTTCATATTGACTCTGCATATGGTAGAGAGCCCTTACCTGCTATGAGAGCTATTACTGAAGAGTGGGGAATGGAATTGGTTGAGATTTCAATTCCACCTCCAGGATTAGAACAGCAGTCTCAGTGGCTTCAAATCAGAAAAGAAAAACCTGATTGGGTAACATTTTGGGGAGCTGGTTCAGGTATGAATTCGACCGCTATGACAAATGCAGCCAGAGTTGGATTTCCAAGAGATAGAATGATGTATGTTACTTTTGGAGCTGCAGAAGAGGATATGTATCCAGCAGGTGACTCAGCAATCGGAACTTATGCTGTTGCAAATGCACTTCCAGGAGATGACTTTCCTTTAGTCGCTGCCATTAAAGAGCAAGTGTACGGTGCTGGTAAAGGAAACCTAGCTGATGAAAGTAGAGTTGGATCAGTTTACTGGAATCGTGGACTTGGCGCAGCTGTTATGTGGATTGAGGCTTTAAAGAACGCTCAAGAAATGCATGGTAAAGTTGGTAAAGCAGTTACTGGTGCAGAATTCAGAGACGGTTATGAAGCTCTTAACATGACTACTGAAAGATTAGGTGAAATAGGAATTGAAAATATGGTTGCACCATTCTCAATTTCTTGTGAGAACCACGAGGGCGCAGGTAAATTTGCTGTCATGCAGTGGGATGGAGAAAAGTTCAATCAGGTTACTGGTTGGGAGGCTCCATTAGACCCTGGTTACATTCGTAGTTTAGTTGAAGCATCAGCAGCTAAGTTTGCAGCTGAAAACAATATCACTCCTAAGGAATGTTAAAAAAATAAAAATGCACATAGAGAGAGGGGTATTTGACCCCTCTCAAATTATAGAAAAGTTAAAAAAATGAATAACCAAAATATTTCTGAAAATATTCTTGAAATAAAAAACATAGAAGTTGTCTATGATGACGTTATTCTTGCAATAAGTGATGTATCTTTAAATGTCCCTAAGGGAAGTATAGTAGCTTTATTAGGTGGTAATGGGGCGGGAAAAAGTACAACCTTAAAGTCAGTATCCACTATGTTAGCCTCTGAAAGAGGAAAAGTTACAAAAGGATCTATCACTTATAATGGACAACAAGTAGAAAAATTAAACCCTAGTGATATGGTAAACTTAGGTTTAGTCCAAGTCCTAGAGGGTAGAAGATGCTTTGGACACCTTACAGTTGAAGAAAATATTATAAGCGGAGCTTATACTCGAAAACTCTCTAAATCTGAAATTAATTCTGAACTAGACAGGATGTATGGATATTTTCCTAGATTAAAAGAAAGAAGAAAAAGTCAGGCGGGCTTTACTTCTGGTGGTGAGCAACAAATGATTGCTGTAGCAAGGGCAATGATGGCAAAACCAAAAATGTTATTGTTAGATGAACCATCAATGGGATTAGCCCCACAACTTGTGGAGGAAATATTTAACATTGTTAAAGAGTTAAACGATAAAGAGGGGGTAAGTATACTACTTGCAGAACAAAATACTAATATTGCACTCAGAAACGCAGATTATGGTTACATAATCGAAACAGGACAAGTGATGTTGGATGGCTCCGCTAAATCTTTATTGAACGACGATAAAGTAAAAGAATTTTATTTAGGTATTTCCTCTGAAGGTAGAAAAAACTTTAGAGATGTTCTTAAGGAAACAAAAAAAAATAAAGGCTTGCAATCATGAATACAGCTCAAGATAGAAAATTCAAAATTGGAGGTCCAATACTTGAGGTCAATAATATCTCTCTAAGTTTTGGTGGTGTAAATGCTATTACCGATACTTCATTTAATGTTTTAGAGCATGAAGTAAGAGCAATAATTGGGCCTAATGGTGCTGGAAAAAGTTCAATGCTGAACTGCATCAATGGTATTTATAAACCTCAACAAGGATCAATTGCTTTTAAAGGCAACACTCTATCCAAAATTACACCAAATATAATAGCCCAAATGGGAATTTCTCGAACTTTCCAAAATCTTGCACTTTTTAAAAGAATGTCAGCAATAGACAATATCTTAGTGGGAAGAAAACTTCACTCAAAAGCAAATTTTATAGATGTAGCTTTCCAACTTCCTAAAGCTAGAAAAGAAGAAAAACTAAACTTAAAAAAATGTGAAGAGATTGTCGAATTTTTAGAAATTGAAAAAATAAAAAACACACCAGTCGGCAAACTTCCCTATGGTCTTCAAAAAAGAGTTGAGTTAGGAAGAGCACTTGCAACAGAATCTTCTCTTCTTCTTTTAGATGAACCTATGGCTGGAATGAATGTCGAGGAAAAAAGAGAAATGTGCAGATTTATTCTAGAAGTAAACGAGGAGTTTGGAACAACAATGGTTTTAATTGAACATGATATGGGAGTTGTAATGGATATTTCAGATAGAGTTGTGGTTTTAGATTATGGAAAGATAATCGGTGATGGACCGCCAGAAGAGGTAAGAACAAATCAAAAAGTAATAGATGCTTATTTAGGGGTTTCTCATGGGGAGTGAAATATTATTTTTCTTTGAAGTTTTAGTTGGTGGTTTATTAGCTGGAACCATGTACTCACTTGTAGCCTTAGGTTTCGTATTAATTTACAAAGCTTCAGCTACTTTCAATTTTGCCCAAGGCGCAATGGTTTTCTTTGCAGTATTATCATTTGTGGGTTTTATGGAATTAGGGCTTCCATTCTTTTTTGCCTTTCTGGTAACAATAGGATTAATGGTTGTTGTTGGCCTTAGCACAGAAAGATTAGTCTTAAGACCATTAATGAATCAAAGTGAAGACACACTTTTGATGGCCACAATTGGTTTAGGATACGTTCTCGAAGGCTTAGCCCAGGCTGCTTGGGGAGTAGAAGTTAGAAGGTTAGATTTAGGCATCCCTGACTTCCCTATAATGTTTATCGCAGATGCTATCGGCATATTTATCAGTGCACTTGACTTAACAGCTGGAGCTGTTGCTGCATTTATGGTCATATCACTTGCAATTTTATTTACTCAAACAAAGATAGGTTTGGGTTTAAGAGCTGTGGCTGATGACCCAGGTGCTGCAAGTTCAATTGGTATCCCTTTAAAACATATTATGCTTTTAGTTTGGTCTGCAGCTGGTGTTGTTGCCTTAGTGGCAGGGTGTTTATGGGGAGCAAGAGCAGGGGTTCAATTTGCATTAGTCGATTTAGCTTTAAAGGCTCTACCGGTTCTAATTATAGGTGGTTTTTCATCAATACCTGGAGCTATAGTAGGCGGATTGATTATAGGCTCTACTGAAAAAGTTCTTGAAGTCTATATTGGTCCTTTCTTTGGAGGTGCAATTGAAGGTTGGGCACCTTATGTGTTAGCAGTTTTCTTTCTTTTAAAAAGGCCAGAAGGCCTATTTGGTGAGAAGATTATTAGGAGAGTTTAATGTCGACAGCAATTTCAACATATTCAAAAAAAGATTATATAAACTTCGTAATTTTAATGATTTTAGGTTTCCTAGTGATACCCATGACAGTCAGTTCTGATTATTGGTTTACCTCGATATTAATTCCTTGGCTTTGTCTTGCTTTAGCTACAATTGGTCAGCAAGTCATTATGGGCTATACTGGCCAATTAGCTCTAGGAGCAGCAGGCTTTATGGCAGCAGGAGCCTTCGCCTGTTTTAACCTAATACTTCGTGTAGATGGTCTTCCATTTTTTGGGGCTTTGATAATCTCAGGTTTAATTGCAGCGGCCATTGGCATTGTTTTTGGACTTCCAAGCCTAAGAATTAGAGGCATTTATCTTATGGTTGCTACTCTAGCATCTCAATTTTTTATCATTTGGGTCATCGATAAATTTGGCTGGTTTAAAAATTATGATTCATCTGGGATAATCACCGCTCAGGACATTGTTATTTTTGGTAGGCCTTATACTTCACCAGTAGATATGTATTTAGTTATTTTGGTCGTTGTAACGATAATGACCATCTTAGCTATAAATATGGCTAGGGGGAGCACTGGTAGAAACTGGATGGCAGTTCGTGATATGGACGTAGCTGCTGAATCCATGGGCGTTTCTCTTCTAAAAACAAAACTTCAAGCATTTGCTATTAGCTCTTTTTTCTGTGGTGTAGCTGGAGCACTTTTTGCATTTACTTATTTGAAATCATTAGAACCTGTTGCTTTTGATATAAAACTATCCTTCAAAATCTTGTTTATGTGTATTTTGGGCGGACTTGGTACTATTAATGGTGCA
>CACJQJ010000027.1 GCA_902595525.1 uncultured Alphaproteobacteria bacterium
ACAAAATTCATATGTTTGACATTACATTAAAAAATGGTGAGTCATACAAAGAAAGTGATTTTTACTCACCTGGAAGTTTATTAAAAACCACTAAAGTATTGGGTCACTCGGTTGGTCATACTATTTGTTATGATTTAAGGTATCCTAAATTGTACAGAGCTTTGGCAAAAAAAGGTTCACAAATTATTGTTGTCCCTTCAGCATTTACGCACACAACAGGCAAGGCTCATTGGCATTCTCTTATTAAAGCAAGGGCTATTGAGAATGGAGTTTTTATATTGGCTCCTAATCAATGGGGAGTAAATAATGAAAAAAGAGTTACTTATGGGCATACTTTAATAGTAGACCCTTGGGGAGAGACATTAGCTGAAGCTGAAGATGGTGAAATGATCATTGCTGCTGAACTTGATTTAAATAGAGTTAGAGAGTGTCAAGACGCAATACCTGTATTAGATAATGATAGAAATTTTGATTAATATTATTGAAAATTATCATTGAATGACCAAATATTTGAAGCTAGTTTTGATGACTCAAACTCTTTTGAAAAACAAAAAAGGAAAAAACAAATTGAATGCCCTTTCTGTAATTCATCAACAATATCAAAATCAGTTATGGCACCAAACATTTCTGGTAAATCAACAAGTTCAGCTAAAATAAATCGTGAAAAAAAGAAATTATTTTCAAATTATAATAAACAATTAAATAAAATTAAATCTGAAATAGAAAAAAATTTTACATATGTTGGAAAAAAATTTCCAGAAGAGGCTAGAAAAATTCATTATGGTGAAGCGAAAGATAAACCTATTTATGGAGAGGCAACTGAAAAAGAAAGTCAAGAATTGGTCAATGAGGGTATAGGTTTAGTAAGACTCCCTTTTAGTAAAAAAGAACTATTGAACTCAGACATTATGACTCTCAAATAATTGGAGGTATTGCTCTTTATCATGGATTTGTTGCTGAAATGAAAACGGGAGAAGGCAAAACACTTGCCGCAACAATTCCAATCATATTAAATTATGTCTTAAATAAAAAAGTTCATTTAATTACTGTTAATGATTATTTAGCAAAAAGAGATTCTCTTTGGATGGGGCCAATTTTTGAATACTTAAACATAAGCTGTTCATACATTCAAAACAGCCAAACTGTTGAAGAAAAAGTAAGTAGCTATCAATCTCATGTCGTATATGGAAATAATAATGAATTTTGTTTTGATTATCTTAGAGATAATTTAAGGGGTATCAATCAACCAAAAATGCAAAATGAGCATCACATAGCTTTAATTGATGAGGCTGATTCTGTACTAATCGATGAGTCAAGGTCACCTTTAGGTATTTCAGGACCTGTGAAGACTCCCATTAAACTCTTCAAATTATGCTATGAAATTACTCAAGACCTCCAAAAAAGCGATGTTGAGATAAATGAAGAAAGAAAAAATGTTTTGCTTATAGACAGCGGTATTAAGAAAATAGAATTCAACCTAAAAAAAATTAATTTTTTAAAAGGAAATAGTTTGTTTGATAATGAAAATTTAGAGGCTTATCAAATCATAAATCAATCACTTAAAGCACGTTTTTTGTATGAAAGAGACAAAGATTATGTTGTAAAAGATGGTCAAATTATTGTCATAGATGAGTTCTCAGGTAGATTAGCAGAAGGGAGAAGGTTTGGTGAGGGTCTTCATCAATCTTTGGAAGCCAAAGAGAATCTTAAAATACAAGAAGAGAGTATTACTTTAGCAAGTATAACTTTTCAAAATTATTTTAAAAAATATCAAAAGTTATCTGGAATGACTGGTACCGCTCTTACTGAGTCAGAGGAGTTTTTGGAAATATATGGCTTGAGTGTAATAGAAATACCTACTCATAAACCTATGATCAGAATTGATCAAAATGATCAAATTTATAAAACTCCGGACGAAAAATACAAAGCTGTTTTAGACTTAGTTAAGGAAAAATATGAAAAAGGTCAACCAATATTAGTTGGTACAACTTCAATTGAAAAATCAAATTTTATTTCAGATATATTAAAAACTAACAATATTCCTCACAATGTTTTAAATGCAAAAAATCATGAAAATGAGGCTGAAATTATTGCTTTAGCAGGCAAACCGTCACAAGTAACGGTTGCTACTAATATGGCAGGTAGAGGTACCGATATTAGATTAGGTGGTAATCCAGAAATAGATAAAAATTATAATGAGAATGATTACCAAAAGGTAATTGATTTGGGTGGGTTATGTATTTTAGGCACTGAAAGGCACGAAAGTAGAAGAATAGATAACCAATTAAGAGGAAGGTCTGGAAGACAGGGAGATCCTGGACAAAGTATATTTTTTGTCTCTTTAGAGGATGATCTAATGAGAATTTTTGGATCAGAAAAACTTCAATCTATGCTTTCAACATTGGGTCTTAAAAAAGGAGAAGTTATTGAACATAAATGGTTAACCTCATCAATAGAACGAGCACAAAAAAGAGTTGAGGGTCATAACTTTGATATTAGGAGACAATTATTAGAGTTTGATAATATTATTGATAAACAAAGAAATATTATTTACTCCAAAAGAGAAACTATTATTAATGAAGATATAGTAAATTTTATTCAAGAAACAGAGGATGAATTTATATCTAATTTGTTAGAAAGTGAAAAAGAAGAAATTAAGAATTTCTCAGACTTGTTGTCTTTCATTAAACTAGAAGAAAATGATAATAAAGACCATTATCTGTCTTCATTTAAAAAAATTAAAGATGAAAATTATGCAAAACATACAAATGCTTATATTTTTATACTAAGACAAGTAAGCCTTTCAATTTTAGATAAAAATTGGCATAACCATATTCAAGAGCTTACAAATATACGCATGTCTGTTAGTCTCAGCGGATATGGAGGGAAAGATCCAGTTAATGAATTTCGTAAGGCTTCTTTGAGTGCATTCAATCAACTAATATATGAAATACAAAAACAAATGGTATTAGTCTTAAATAATATAAGGGTTGAAAAAAAGACTGAAAATCAAGATGAGAAAAAAATTGAACCCATTACGAAAAAAATTGGAAGGAATGATCCTTGCCCCTGTGGATCAGGGAAAAAATACAAACAGTGCCATGGAGGTAATAACTTAAACAATATAATTTAAATATCGATTATTTCTTTTCTTTATCAATTCCTCTTTTGATAATAATTTGAGATCCTCAATACTTTTTATTAAAGCAACTTTAAGATCACTTGAGACCTTTTCAAAATGTCTATGAGCTCCTCCTACTGGCTCTTCTATGATTCGATCAATAATTTTTAATTCTAGGCAATCTTTTGCCGTTATTTTAAGAGAATTAGATGCTGTCTCAGCAAAATCAGAGGATTTCCAAAGTATTGAAGAACAACCCTCAGGAGAAATAACAGAATAAATTGAATTACTTAGCATTATGACAATATCGCTTGTAGCTAAAGCAATTGCGCCACCTGATCCACCCTCACCTATAACAATTGAAATGCATGGTGTTTCGCAATTTAATGCTACTTTCATTGATTGAGCTATTGCCTCAGCTTGCCCTCTTTCCTCGGCGTCCTTGCCAGGGTAAGCTCCGGATGTATCAACAAAACAGATTAAAGGTAAATTTAATTTTGAGGCTAACTTCATAATTCTTTGAGATTTTCTATAACCTTCAGGTTTTGCCATACCGAAATTATGTTTTAATCTAGTGTTCATATCATTACCCTTTTCAGTACCTAGTATGATTACAGGTAAATTATCTAAAAATGCAAAACCTGAGATAATGGCATTATCCTCAGAATAAAGTCTATCACCATAAAGAGGTGTAAATTTTGTAAAAATACTATTTATAAAACTTTTTGTTTTAGGCCTATTGGGATGTCTTGCAAGTTTGACAATTTGCCATGGAGATAAATTAGAGTAAATTCTGTTCAACTCAATTTGTTTTTTTTTCTCAATATCTTTAATTTTTCCATCAACATCTATATCACTCTCTTTTGAAAGCTTGATTAGAGATTGTATTTCCATATCAAATTTTTCCAATTTTTCTTCAAAATCTAAGTAAAGCATTTTAAGGACTATAATTTATTTTTAAGTGGATGATAAGAGTCTAAAACTCTCTTTTTCATTGACTTTGCGACTTTAGTATAAATTTCTGTAGTTGAGATACTTGAGTGACCTAATAGTTTTTGTATGTGCCTAATATCAGCATTATTTTCTAACATTGTGGTAGCAAATGAGTGTCTAAAAACATGAGAGGACAATTTGTCTTTAATTATTGAGTCGTTATGACAATTTTCAAGAAATTTGTTAACAGATCTAGCAGAAATCTTTTTATTATTTAACGCAAATACAAATTGGTTTTTTTTTCCTAAATTTTTCAAAAGCTCCAGAAAATCCTTAATTATATATACTTTTCTCTCTTTGGAACCTTTTCCATAAATGTAAATAGAGTTATCTTGATGGTTAATGTCAGACCATTTTAAATTCAGTGCCTCTGATATTCTTAAACCTGATAAATAAATTAATTTTAGTACTAAAATATAAAGTTCTTTATTAGTCTGTTTTGAATT
>CACJQJ010000028.1 GCA_902595525.1 uncultured Alphaproteobacteria bacterium
ATTATTAATTTTTCTGACTTATTTATTTATTAAAAAAATTTGGCCTATCCAAAAAGAACTATCAAAATTATTGGCAATAGGTATGTCCATATGTGGTATTACTGCTATTTTGGCTTCCTCAACAATATTAAAATCAAAAGATCAAGATGTGGCCGTAGCTATCTTAATTGTGGTTTTATGGGGAAGTATGGCTGTAATTACATATCCTTTTTATGTTGAATTATTATTTTCGGCAGACATAGCCAAAGGCATTTTTTTAGGTGTTAGTATTCACGACACAAGTCAAGTTTTAGCAGCTGCTATGATACATAGCGATTTATATTCTAATCAAAAGACTTTAGAAATTGCAACGATAACAAAAATAGTAAGAAATTTATTTTTAATAATTTTAATACCAATATTAATTTTTCTAAATAAAAATTTAAAAAGAGATAAAGATGAAAAACAATCGATCTTAGAAAGTATATTGAATTCAATTCCACTTTTCGTATTAGGTTTTATTTTAATGGTTATTTTTAGATCTATTATGGACTTATACTTTTTTGATAATGAGAGATGGATAGAATTTTTAATAATTCTTGGAGAAATAATTTCAATTCTATTTGGGCTAGCTCTTACGGCCCTTGGAGCTTCTATCGATTTAAAAAAAATCTTTAATCAAGGGTATGCCGCTGTATTGATCGGTATGATTTTTAGCCTTGTATCTTTTTTATCAGTAACCTTTCTAATTTTTATTTTAGGGCTTAATGTCTTATAGAAATAATATCATTGCTTTGTAGCAAGAATACATATTAACTACACTGAATTTTATGACCCACTTAATTGCTAAAAGTGCTAGACTTCGCTCTACACCATACACCAAAAGAATTGAGGAATATGGTGTACAATCATATACAGTTTATAATCACATGCTTTTACCTGCATCTTTTAAAGGCATAGAGGAAGATAGTAGACACCTAAAAAATAATGTTCAACTTTGGGATGTATCTGGCGAGAGACAAGTTCAAATTCACGGACCTGATGCAGCTAAACTCACACAATTAATTACGTGTAGAGATTTATCTGAGGCAAAAGATTATCTTTGCTATTACGCTCCAATTATTGATGACAAAGGTAAAATTCTTAATGATCCACTGATAATGAAAGTTGGTGAAAAAACATGGTGGCTTTCAATAGCAGATACAGATGTGCTTCTTTATGCAAAAGGAATTGCAATTGGTATGAACCTTGACGTTGAGATTACTGAACCCAATGTTAACATTCTTGCTGTCCAAGGACCAAAATCATTTGAACTTATGTCAAGAGTGTTTAAAGACATAGATAAATTAAAATTTTTCAATTTCAAAAGATTTGATTTTCAAAATCATAAATTTTTAATTGCAAGATCAGGTTGGTCCAAACAGGGTGGATTTGAAATTTATGTAGATCATGATGAAATCGGCCTAGATCTTTATGATACCCTTATGTCTAAAGGTGAAGATTTGGATGTAAGACCCGGTTGTCCAAATTTAATTGAAAGGATAGAGGGTGGTCTATTATCATTTGGAAATGATATGAATATGAATGATACCCCACTAGAATGTGGTTTGGGTTCTTTTGTTTCTTTCAATCCCAAAATAGATTATTTAGGAAAAGCTGAGTTAGAAAAACAACACAAAGAGGGAGTCAAGAGATCTTTAGTTGGTTTAAAACTTAAACTCGATAAAATTGAAATTACAAAAGCGTTACCTTTAAAAATTGGTACTAATATAATAGGTGAACTTAGAGCCGCATGCTTTAGTCCAGATTTTGGCTGTTGTCTTGGAATAGCGATGGTGCAAACCCAATATCAAAGTTTAGAAAAAAAACAGACACTTCTTGTTGACGGTGAAGAGGTAGAGTCTGTAATGACAAACCTCCCCTTCAATAAATAATAATTGCTTTTTTAAACTAAAAGTTTAAATAGTCTCGGGTGTTAAATATCGTTTATAGTTCTTGGGCTCTCTTTACAGGTTTTGGATTCATTATGCTTGCACATTCTTTGCAAGGAACCTTGTTAAATATTAATGCCGTATTATTTAATTTTTCCAATTTTGAAATTGGATATGTCTTTACAGGTTATTTTATAGGCTATTTAGCAAGCTCATATATTTGTCCGAAAATTATCAAAAATGTAGGACATATAAGAGTGTTCGCAGCATTCGCTTCCATTGCTTCCATTACAATTTTATTTCATTGGATTTATGTTCACCCGTATTTTTGGTTTTTTTTAAGATTCCTCACAGGGTTTTCATTGGCAGCAATATATATAGTTTGTGAAAGTTGGCTAAATGATCGTGCTGATAATAGTACAAGGGGGAAACTCATTGGATTTTACATGGTAATATTATACTTCTCAACTAGTGGGGGTGGTTTGCTAATAAATCTAAAAGAGACTACTGAGGCACACTTATATATTCTAACATCTTTATTAATTTCTTTTGCTTTAGTTCCAATTTTGCTTACTAAAAAATCAGCACCAGAATTTTCTACACCTAAGTTCATATCTTTAAAAGATCTATATAAAAATTCTCCCATGTCTTTTATCGGTTCTTTTGGTATTGGTATGATATATGGAGCATCATTTGGATTAATTGCAGTCTTTGGAGCTAAGTTAGGCTTAAGTATTTTTCAAATTTCTATACTTGTTTTTGTAAATACTTTCATTGGAGCTTTGTTTCAGTATCCGGTTGGTAAATTATCGGATACATTTGATAGGAGAATAATTTTACTGACTTTAAATATCATTGCTTTGGTTTCATCTATTTGTGTAATTATTTTCGGATCTATTTCATTTAATATTCTTTTATTATTTGTTGGAATACATTCAGCTGTATCTCTTCCTTACTATGCAGTTGTTATTTCTCATCTAAATGATTTTTTAGAAAAGGATGAGGTTGTTTCTGCTAGCTCAACTCTGACATTAGTTAATGCATTAGGTTTAGTTTTAGGGCCAATTATCGTCTCTGGATTTATGTCTTATTTTGATGCCTATGGATTGTTTTATTATTGTGCAATAGTTTATGTTTTTCTGGCATTATTTACCTATCAAAGAGTAAGAGTTGGAAGAACTAGTGAAATTTATGATGAGAATACACCATCAATGATTGTGCCTCGCACCGCTTCCGCAATAGGAATGCAAACTGCTACTGAACAAATGATTAGTAAAATTGATGAAAAAGAGTAATTTTTTAATTGATGGATTTCGAAGCCAAGATAGCTAAATTAGGTCTTTTAATACCAAAACCTGCAAAACCTGCAGGGAGTTATAAACCCTGCGTTATTGTTGATAATATTGCTTATATATCTGGTCAAGGCCCATTACTTGAGGATGGGTCTTTTGCAAAAGGAAAAGTTGGGGCTGATGTTGATTTAGAGACAGCTCAAAATCACGCTAGGCTATGTGGATTAGCTATCTTATCTGCTTTAAAAAATGAAATAGGATCAATTAATAAAGTAGATCAATTAATAAAACTGACAGGTTTTGTAAATTGTATTGAGAGCTTCACACAGCAGCCTTTAGTAATCAATGGTTGTTCAAATATGATGAAAGATATTTTTGGCGAGACTGGTGTTCATGCTCGAGCTGCAGTAGGAGTTAATTCTTTGCCTCTAGGTTTTACAGTAGAAATTGAGGCAATGTTTAAAATCAAGAGTTGATTTCTTAATTGACAATTAATTAAATTTAGCAAAATATTAATTTATTAATGCTAGGAGTTTGAATTATGGATTTTCATTTTGAAAACAATACTATTAAGATAATCCATCAAAATAAGACATTTCATTTGCATCCCATTTGGTTAAGAGAGAGACTACCGGGTGAAAAGTATTTTGATTTAGACACTAATCAAAGATTATATGAGCCGTCCTCTATTGACTTAAAGTTGAAAATTGAAAATTGTAAATTAACAGATAACAAACTTGATGTTGAATTTAATGATGGGGTACAAGGTCAATATCGTTTAGATGATCTTTTGATTGAAATGGATGAAGAAAAAAATAAAAGAGGGCCCTTACCAAAAAGAATTTTATGGAATTCTCAACTAGAAGATTTACCTGAAGCTATTTTTGAAGTAGATATGGTTGAACAAGAATCTATGTATAATCTTCTTATAGATTTTTATAAATATGGATTTGTTATTATTAAAAATGTACCAACTGAGAGTAAGTATATTTTAAAATTTGTAAATTCAATCGGCCCAGTTAAGGTCACAAATTTTGGAGAATTTTTTGATGTAATGTCTAAACCAAATCCAAATGACTTAGCCTATAAACCTATTGCATTACCGCCTCATACTGATAACCCTTACAGAAAACCAGAAGCACCCGGGATACAGTTTTTGCATTGTTTAAAAAATGAGGTGAGTGGTGGTTTTTCTACTCTTGTTGATGGTTTTTCAGTTGCAGAATATATCAAATTAAATGAGCCAGAAGCATTTGAGTCTTTAACCAAA
>CACJQJ010000029.1 GCA_902595525.1 uncultured Alphaproteobacteria bacterium
TAAATTCTCACTATTTATTTTACTTAATTTGTTCTCAACATCCTTGATTGAATTTGAAAAATAATTTACAGAATTTTTGAATCTCAATAATAGTTGTTCTATTGATAAATATTTTAGTTCGATAGATTGATTTAGTTTTTCTTGTAAATCCTGAATTTGATTTAATAAATAATTTTTATCGGGAACTGCAATTTCAGCTGCTGCAGTAGGTGTTGGTGCACGCAAATCTGAGACATAATCTAACAAGGTATAGTCAGTATCATGACCGATAGCTGAAATATTAGGAATTTTTAATTTAAAAACTCTTTTAATTAAATCGGGTTCGTTAAAAGGCATTAACTCTTCCAAAGAGCCTCCACCTCGAGCAAATATGATTAAATCTGGCTTTAAAAAGTCTTGTGAGTTATGATTTTCAATGAGATTTAAAAAATCTATAATTTCAATATGAGAATTTTTACCTTGAACAGAAATAGGGAAAACCTTTATTTGAGTAACTGGAAATCTCTCGGAAATTCTATGAATTATATCATGAATTACTGAACCAGAGGATGATGTTAACACACCAATAGATTTTGGATACTTAGGTAATTTTTTTTTCTTATCATCACTGAATAAACCAAGCAAAGATAATTCTTTTTTCCTGTCTTCAATAAGCTTTAATATTGATCCTGTGCCACTATACTCAACCTGATCAATAATGAGTTGGTAAACAGATCTCCCAAATTTAGAATAAGATGTGATCCTACCATAAAAACTGTATTCAGTTCCCTCTTCAATTTGAACTTGCAAATTTTCATAGCTTCCTTTCCAGCATATGCAGGATATAACCTCATCGTTTTCTTTAATTGAAAAATATACGTGTCCTGAACTAGCTATAGTAATTGATCCTGCCTCTCCAACTAACTTTAAATAAGAATAGTTTTCCTCCAATAAATCTTTTATTGACTTATTCAGTTGTGATACAGTGTACTCAGGAATATTATTCACAAAATAAATATACTTTATTATGTTATATAAATGAATGTCATAGTTGTAGGATCTGGAGCCCGAGAACATGCTTTGTGTAGAATTCTTCATAAATCCTACCTTTGTGAAAAAGTATTTTGTTTTCCTGGAAATTATGGAATTAGCCAAATTGCAGAGTGTAAAGATATCTCAACCAAAGAGGATATTGTTGAGGAATGCATTAAAATTAATCCAGACTTGGTTGTTGTAGGTCCGGAAAACTATTTATCAGAAAATCTTGCGGGGGAACTTAGAAATAAGGGTTTAAATGTTTTTGGACCTGACTCTGAGGGCGCAAAACTTGAATCTTCCAAGGAGTTCATGAAAGAATTTTGTCAATCTCACAATATCCCAACTGCAAAATCTCAAACTTTTGTTGATTTTGATGAAGCAAAAGACTATCTCGAGAGTTTTAATGGGCCCATAGTTGTAAAATATGATGGATTAGCTGCTGGTAAAGGAGTATTTGTATGCACAAATACAAATGAAGCAATAGAGGCTTGTGAAAGGATATTTATAAAAAAAGAATTTAATCAAGAAAACAATAAAGTTGTTATTGAGGAATTCATTGAGGGAAAAGAATTGAGTTTTTTTACAATTACTGATGGTAATGAATATTTAAATATTGGTTCCGCCCAAGACTATAAAAGAGTTGGAAATAATGATACTGGACCAAATACTGGAGGCATGGGTACTATCAGCCCTGCCCCAATTTTAGATAATAATCTAGATATGATAATTCAGGATCAAATAGTAAAAAAAACTATAGAGGGTATTAAGCACGACAACATAGCATTTCAAGGTGTCATATTTTTTGGGATAATCGTTAATGAACACAATCAACCATATTTACTAGAATACAATACTAGATTTGGAGATCCTGAAATTCAAAGTATTTCTCTTAGGATAAAGTCAGATTTTTTATCTTTACTTCATTCAACTGCAACAAACAATTTAAAATATGCTAATATTGAATTGTTTGAAAATAAAAAATCAATTTGTTTAATTTTAGCAACGAAAGGATATCCAGGGGATTATCCTAAAAATACCGAAATCAGAAATTTGAGTGAATTAAAAAATAATGATGAATTTTATATTTTTCATGCGGCAACTAAATTAATTAATAACAAAGTCTTTTCTAATGGAGGTAGAGTTCTATCAATCGTTGTACGTGGAGATAATTATCTTGAATGTAGAAATAAAGTATATGAAATAGCAGATATTATCGACTGGCCTGAAAAATATTACAGATCTGATATTGGTGCTAATGTTTAGTTCTCTTATTTTTAAAAAATTTTTTTATTAAATTTTCTTCATTATTTTTAATTAATTTATACTTTACCTTCGATATAGTTTTTCTACTTGGATTTTCATTTTTAAATAAATAATAAACCTCAGATAATCTTGAGGATTTTATAACCTCTTTGCACATATGACATGGTTCTAAATAAGATATCATTATGAGACCATCTAATCTCTTCTGATTTAATTTTTTACATGCCTTTCTTATACATAAAATCTCTGCATGTGCTGTTGGATCATTTGATGCAATTTCTTGGTTGAAAGATCTAGCAATAATTCTCTCATCAATCGGGTCGACTATTACGGATGCTATAGGAATCTCACCTTTTTCCATAGCTAATTTACATTGCCTAAGTACAATATGTATAAAATTTGTTAGGTT
Organism: uncultured Alphaproteobacteria bacterium; assembly: GCA_902595525.1. The sequence continues at coordinate 2,690 of CACJQJ010000029.1, forward strand.
GTTCATTGTGAATAGATCCCCAGTCATAGGTATTACAACTGATTATAAGGAAAAAGAAAACACATATTCTAAGTATCCTTGGTTTGCTTTAAGACGCCATTATTCAGACTGTTTATATCAGTTTGGATGTACACCAATAATACTACCTATAACAGAAACTATAGAAAATATAGATTTTTTAGATGGCTTACTAATCTCTGGGGGGGACTTTGATATTGATCCAAAATATTACGGTGAAAATATAAAGTCAGATAAAATTCAAACCATTAAAGATAGGACTAAGTTTGAATTTAAAATCTTAGAAAAATATTTTCAACTTAATAGGCCTATTTTGGGAATATGTGGAGGTTGCCAACTTCTAAATGTATTTTTTGGTGGTAGTTTAATCCAAGATATTGAGTCATTTATTGAACACGAGCAATCGAATCCAAGAGATGAGACTAGTCATGAGTTAGTTTTAAATGATGCATCTAATCTAAAGATATTTAAAAATAGTCAAAAAATTTTCGTTAATAGTGCACATCATCAGGGTATTAAAAAAATTGGTCAAAATTTAATAGTAGATGCTTATGCGCCTGATAATCTAATTGAAGCATTTCATCATAATCAACATCCATTATGTATGGGTGTTCAATGGCATCCTGAATTTTTAATAACAGAGTTTGATAAAAGTATAATAAAGCTGTTTACAGATCATGCAAAAAATAACTTTAAGTAAAAAATTATCAATTCAATTTAAAATTTCGAGAAACCATGCAGAAAGTTTAATAAAAAATAAAAAAGTAACTTTAAATGGTAAAATTGAAACAAGACCATTTATATCAGTAACTGATAAAGATATTTTTGAGATTGAAAAACTTAAATCCAATAAACTTAATATAATACTATTTCATAAACCGAGAGGTTGTATCACATCTAAAAAAGATGAAAAAGATAGAAAAATTGTTTATGACTTTCTTCCTAAGAAATATCACAAGTATCACTATATTGGTAGATTAGATTATAATTCTGAGGGTTTATTACTATTTACAAAAGAGACCTCTTTTAAAAGATATATGGAACTTCCTAAATCAAATATTAAAAGATCTTATCTTGTTAATGTAATTGGTACCTTTGATCAAAATAAGCTTAAATCAATGAATAAAAAAATTTATGGTAAAGAAATATATAAAAAACCTAATGTAAAATTAGTTCACTCTAATTTAAACAAACATGTACTTAGATTTAATCTTACTGAGGGAAAAAATAGAGAAATAAGAAATATTTGTTTATTATTCAATTTAAAAGTAGAAAAGCTTAAAAGGATCTCTTACGGTCGTTTTCTATTAAAGTCTATAACCTATGGTGAATACAAAGAAGTGCAGGTTAATGAGAATTATTAGCGGTAAATATAAGGGGAGAAAGATACTAGTTGAGTCTAAAAACGATTACAGACCAACCTTAACAAGAATTAGAGAAGATATATTCAATATATTACTACATAATAATGATCTGAATATAGACCTCAATCAAGTTATTTTATGTGATTTGTTTGCAGGAACAGGTTCAATTGGTATAGAAGCGTTATCTAGGGGTGTTAAGAAAGTAATATTTAACGATATCGAAAAAAAACATACTAATAGAATTGAAGAGTTTCTGAGAAAAATTAACGAGATAAATTATGAAATAACTAATTTTGATCCCTATAAACAAAAAATAGATATTTTAAATAACTG
>CACJQJ010000030.1 GCA_902595525.1 uncultured Alphaproteobacteria bacterium
AATAATATTAAATTTAACGAAATTGATCTCATTTTCGATGAGCAAAATAATAACAAAATTTCTTCAAGTAAAATAAGAGAAAATCTTAATTTAGGAAATATTGAATTAGCAAATAACGATCTGAAAAGAAAATTTAGTATTTCTGGTAAAGTTATTAAAGGCGATCAAAGAGGTCGTACAATTGGTATTCCCACAGCCAATATTAAGTACCCTATAAATACAATCGTTATTCCATATGGTGTCTATGCTGTTGAGACCACAATTGATGGAAATACTTATTCAGGTATTGTTAATTTTGGTATAAGACCAACCTTTAATAAAGAAAAGCCAATTGTTGAGGCTTATTTGTTTGATTTTGACAATAATATTTATGATAAGAATATAGAATTATTTTTTTATAAACAAATTCGACAAGAGAAAAAATTTAATGGTATAAAAGAATTATTAAATCAAATCAATTTAGATATCGCTGAAGCAAAAAAATTATTAAATTATGGAAATTAAAGACTCTATTACTCTTCCAAAGACTAGATTTTCAATGAAAGCTGACTTGCCTAATAAAGAGCCAGGAATTCTTGATGAATGGCTTAAAAACGACATATATAAAAAATTAAGAGAACAATCCAATTCTAAAGAAAAATTCATTCTTCACGACGGACCTCCTTATGCAAATGGCCATCTTCATATGGGTCATGCACTCAATAAAATTTTAAAAGATATAATTGTAAAATATCAACAACTTCTTAATAAAAACTCTATTTATGTTCCTGGATGGGATTGTCACGGATTACCTATTGAATGGAAAATAGAGGAGGAATACAGAGCTAAAAAGAAAAATAAAGACGATGTACCTGTGATTGAATTTAGAAAACAGTGTAGGGACTTTGCTAATAAGTGGATATCTATTCAAAAAAAAGAATTCCAAAGATTGGGAGTTATTGGCGATTGGGATAACCCATACACTACGATGCATTTTCATGCAGAGGCACAAATAGTAAGAGAATTAGGAAAGTTTCTCAAAAATGGAGGTATTTATAAAGGACACAGACCAGTTTTATGGTCTGTTATAGAAAAAACTGCACTTGCAGATGCAGAAGTTGAATACCATGATCATAAATCAACAACAATATATGCTTGTTTTCCAATTTCAAAAACTGATAACAATAAATTAAAAGATCACTCTATTGTTATTTGGACAACCACTCCTTGGACAATACCAGGTAATAGAGCTCTAGCAGTTCATAACGAAATTGAATACAAATCTTTAAATTTAAAAGTTAATGATGGAAACAAAAACGTGATTATAGCTAGCGATTTGGTTGAGTCATTTATTAAAGAAAATAAAATTGAAGAATACAATATTAATTTTTCTATTGAAGGTCATGAATTAACTAATACTTTTTGTAAACACACTTTATACGACTCTGGATATAATTTTGAAGTTCCTATTCTTCATGGTGATTTTGTAACTACTGAACAAGGTACGGGCATAGTTCACATTTGTCCAGTACATGGAATGGATGATTTTATCTTGGGGAAACAACACGATCTAGAATTACCCATGACAATAAATGAAAGTGGAATATATTATGATCATATTCCTGTATTTAATGGTCAACACATCTTTAAAGTTGATCAAAATGTTTGTGATGAAATAAAAAAAAACAAAAACCTTATATCACAAGGTACTTTGGTTCATAGTTATCCTCATTCTTGGAGATCTAAAGCACCCTTGGTATATAAAAATACATCACAATGGTTTATTTCAATGGATACAAACGATTTAAGAACAAAAGCACTTAAAGCTATTGATGAAACTGATTTTTTTCCAAAACAAGGACAAAAAAGATTAAGAAGCATGATACAGGACCGTCCGGATTGGTGTGTATCGAGACAAAGAGTTTGGGGTGTGCCTTTACCAATATTTGTCAACAAAAAAACAGGTGAACCTCTACGCGATCAAAATATTATTGAAAAAATTGCAAAGATTTATGAATCGGAGGGTGGTGATGCCTGGTTTAACTCTGAACCCTCAAGATTTTTATCACCTGAATATGACCCAAATGATTTTGAACAAGTAAAAGATGTCGTTGAGGTTTGGTTTGATAGTGGTTCTACTCATTCTTATGTTCTAGAAGCTAGAGAAGATCTTCACTGGCCAGCATCGATGTATTTAGAGGGTTCAGACCAACATAGAGGTTGGTTTCACTCCTCATTACTTGAGTCGTGCGGTACAAGAGACAAGGCACCTTTTGAAAGTATTTTATCACATGGCTTTGTTGTGGATGGCAAAGGTAGAAAAATGTCTAAGTCAGTTGGAAACGTTATTTCCCCAGATGAAATAATCAATAAATACGGCGCAGATATATTACGTATTTGGGTTGTTGCATCAGATTATTCTGAGGATTTGAAAATTGACAATCAGATTATCAACCACCAAATAGACTCTTATAGAAAAATAAGAAACACACTAAGATTCCTTTTAGGAAATCTTAATAACTTTAATAAACAAAATTTAGTTGCCCCAGAAGAAATGCCTGAATTAGAAAGGTATATCTTAACGCGAATTTCAAGCCTTAATGAAAAGCTTCAAGAATTAGTTTCAAAACACGATTACCATGCTATTTACACTGCTTTACTAAATTTCTGCACACTTGAGCTATCAGCATTTTATTTTGATATTAGAAAGGACTCCTTATATTGTGATGATATAAAAAGTTTAAAAAGAAGATCAACTTCAACTTGTTTACATATAATATTTGAGTTTTTAACAAAATGGCTTTCACCGATAGTTTCATTTACATGTGAGGAAGCATGGAAGTCTAGGGGCTATAATAACGAAGAAAGTATTTTATTACAAAATGTTAAAGATAATGAATTTACATATAAGGATATTTCACTTGAAAAAGTTTTTGAAGAATTAAAAAGAGTAAGAAAAAGTGTCACCTCCGCCTTAGAGCTAAAAAGAAATGAAAAATTAATTGGCTCAAGCCTTCAAGCTTCTGTAATTTTATTTTTATCTAAATATACACAAAAAATAATTGCAGATTTAGATTTGGCAGAAATGTGCATTGTTAGCAATGTTGAAACTCATGATATTTCAAATAGGTCAAAGGAATCAATCAGTATTGAAGATGAGGAAATATATGTAGAGATAAAATTAGCTGATGGAAAAAAATGCGAGCGATGCTGGGCAGTATTGCAAGAAGTAATATCTAGTAAAAATAATTTATGTAATCGATGTGAAGATGTCTGGAAATCTTTTCAACAATAAGTTTAACTTAAATTTATTTTTTTTATTTTTATTCCTTGTAACTTTGGACCAAATCACCAAGGCTTTAGTTATTAGTTTTTTTGATCTTTATGAGTCAGTGTCTTTATTCCCAATTATAAATTTAACATTTGTTGTAAATTATGGTTTTGCATTTGGACTATTGAATGATCCATCTCTTAATCAAATAGTAGTTTCAATAGTAATATTGCTAATTATTTCATATTTTTTTTATTTACTTATAAAAACACAAGATAAGATTTTTCAATTTACATTGACATTAGTATTGGCTGGAGCTATGGGAAATTTTTTAGACAGAATATTTAGGGGTTTTGTTATTGACTTTATTGACATATACATAGGTCAAAACCATTGGCCAGCTTTTAATATTGCTGATAGCTGTATAACTTTGGGATTTATTGGATTGATGATAAATATATTATTTTTAAATAAAAAATTATGAAAAACATATTAATAATTCTATTAGCACTAATTATCATATCCTGTCAAAGAGAATTAAAAAATGAGAAGGGTCTAGGATATAATAAAACTTTGATAATCCCACCAATAAGCGATTTACCTATGCCTGGTTCAACTGAAAATAACATTTTGGACATTAATAATAACCCGATTGTAAAGTCAATCCTTAATCAAACACAGTCAAAAGATGCTGACCCAGCAATTATAGATAAAATAGACGGTGACAGTGGCTATGAGACTGATGAAAATCTCTTTCAAAAACTATTTAAGGGCAAAAGTAGAAGATAAAACTTTATTATTTTAAGGAGCAAATATTGTTAGTCAAAAATAATTCAAAAAAATTAAAATTTAACTTTAATAAAAATGTCAAATACTCAATTAAAGAATTTCTTTCATTAGATATGTTTAA
>CACJQJ010000031.1 GCA_902595525.1 uncultured Alphaproteobacteria bacterium
TTATCAGGTTTGAAAGTAACTCCTTATTCTGTGAGCAATAGTGATATAGTCATTCCTTTTGAAAAATTGGTAGAGGAATATATTAAGTTAATTGTCTCAAAATTAGTTTTTATAAAAAAATATGAAATTTAGTTTTTTAATAACATTTTATTTTACAACCGCTATTGTATTAATTATTTCTTTGTTAGGCCTTCCGTTCAAATATACAAAATTTAGATTTTTTGTGCTTTTCTTTACAAGAAACATGACAGTAATTTTAAAACTGTATGGAATTAATATAGAGGTAATTAATTCTGATTTTGCGCACAAAAAGGGTTATCTCTATGCAAGTAAACATCAGTCAATGTTTGAAACAATATACTTTAATGAACTCTTTTATAATCCTGCATATATTTTAAAAAAAGAATTATTGAACATTCCATTATTTGGGACCTACCTTAAAAAATTGGGTATGATTGCTATTGATAGAAAACAAGGAATCCATAGCCTTCGTTATGTAAATCAGCAAACAGCTGAATATTTAGATCATAGACCTGTAATAATTTTTCCCGAGGGGACCAGAACAACCTTTAAAGATCAACCTGATTTAAAACCTGGAATTTATTCTATGTACAAGTCTTTGAACAAGCCTGTTGTACCTATTGCTTTAAATTCTGGAAAATTTTGGCCTAAAAATAATCAGATTCACAAAGGCTCTATAACAGTTGAGTTTAAACAACCGATCCCTCCGGGGTTAGGCAAGCAAGAATTTTTAAATAAGCTCAAAATGGAGATAAATAGCCTTAATCATTAGGAATAAACTTTCCTGCCTGTCTCGCTTTCACAATTCGCTCTCTAACTTTTTTAGTCTTTTTCAATTTTTCTAAAAGCTTAATTGAGTTCTTGCTTTCTAAGTTGTTTGAGAAGGTGTGTAATTCTTTTATAAATTTATTAGTTAACTTTTGAATTTCTTTATTATTTGCTAAAAAAATATCTCTCCACATTTCTGGGTCACTTCCTGCTACTCTTGTGAAATCTCTGAAACCTCCGGCAGAAAATTTAACTAATTTAGATTTAAGAGATTTCTCTTTTTTTAATGCAGTAAGAACTAATGAGTACGATATTAAATGAGGTAAATGTGAGGTCAGACTCATAACATTATCATGTTGTCTTGCTGACATAAATTCAATTTTCATCGAAAGTTTTTTCCAAAAATTTGAAATCTTTTTTATGTCGGCTTTATTTGAATTTTTAATTGGGCATATAATATTGTATCTATTTTGAAACAAATTATCAGAGCCATGCTCCATACCAGATTTTTCAATTCCAGCTATAGGGTGTGAAGGTACAAATCTAAAGGTATAACCACCATTTAAATACAATTTTTCAATATTTGATTTCGTAGAACCAACATCAGTTACAATTATTCTTCTATTATCAATACTTCTCTCAATTTTTTCAAAGATTTTCTCATATTGAAGAATTGGTGTACAAATTATTATTAAGTCTACATTGTAAAGACTATCGTCAGCAAATGTTATTGATCCAGTAGAAATTATTTTATTTAATCCATTTTTTTTGAGTCTTGATCTTAACTTATAAGGATCTTTATCAAGAGCTATAATCTGAGGTGGTTTTTTTTGTTTTTGAAGTGACTTTGCTATAGAGCAACCAATCATTCCAAAACCAATTATTAATATTTTTTTAAACATTAAATTTATTAGAAATTAACGAAGCTCTTTTCATATCAGCCTTTGTACCTATTGTCATTCTTACATAATTAGGGAGCCCATATGAAGTAAGTGATCTCACAGTTACTTTGTTTTTGTGTAAAAAATTAACAAATTTTTCAGAAATTTTCGAATTTTTAAATTTTAATAAGATAAAATTTGCCTCAGTATCAATTATCTCTTTCTTTGATTGAGCAAATGAACCCCATAATATGAAAACAATATTTTCTAATTCATTACTGACAACTGAGATAACTTTGTCTGTAAAAATATCCCAACCAAATTTTTGATGTGAGAGAGGTTTTGATTTTTCTACTGTAAGAGTTGTGTTTAAAAGAAATACTCCCTGTTTAGCCCACTTATCTAAATTACCATTGTTGTAATTCACCTCTTTTTTTAAGTCATCTTGAAGTTCTTTATAAATATTCAAGAGTGAGGGCGGTGGTTTTATATTTTCTGGTACAGAAAAACTGAGCCCATGAGCTTGGCCAGGTCCATGGTAGGGATCTTGACCTAATATCACTACCTTCACCTTGTCTAAAGGAGTTAAATTAAATGCATTAAAAATTTGTTTTCCTGGAGGATAAAAAATAATTTTATTTTTTTTTAATTCTAAAAGCTTGCTTTTAAGTTTAATCATATAATCTTGATTAAATTCCTCTCTTAAATGTTTAAGCCAAGTATCAGGAAGTTGAATGGTAGATTTTTCCATTCAGATTTTAGTTAATTTAAAGTTGAGTCTTTACTTCTGCCGTATTTTTCAAGCTTGTAAATAATCTTTTCCTTAAGTTCATGATTTTCTTCTAAAGCCATTACTAAGGCTTGTGTATAGAAAAAACATGCTGCTTCAATATCAGCTTTATCTTCGAAGTAATTTGCTGCTTCATAGTAAAGAGAGCATACTTTATCCATTTGCTTTTTTTGAAAAGCATCAGCAATATCGCTATCTAATTGAAAAGTGTCTTTCATAAGTATTCTGAAACTAGCACATTTCATTAAAACACCAAGATTAAAATAATTTTCTAGAAATTATCCTTAGCAGAGCGCATTTTAGCAAATACCTCTGTTGCATCTTGCGTGTCAAAAAATTTCATAAATTGATCTGTGTCACATCTCAAAAATGGATTACAGAGCAATTGGTCTGAGAGAGTTGTTGGAATTGTTGGTCGATGCTCTTTTTCTTGGTGTGAGGCCCATTTATAATATTCGTTTAGCTTTTCATTATCAGGGTCTATGTTTAGGGCAAATTTTAAATTAGCCATCGTATATTCATGCCCACAATAGACTTTTGTTTCTTCAGGTAATTGTTTTAACTTAGACAAACTATTCCAAAAAACTTCAGGATTTCCCTCAAACATTCTTCCACACCCTATGCTAAATAGAGTATCCCCAGAAAATAAAATATTATGTTTAAGTATAAAATAATTTATGTGTTGAAGCGTATGTCCAGGAGTATGTATGACTTTATATTCATTTCCATGTATTTCAAAAATTTCCTGATCTTCAACTTCTTTATCTGGTTTTGGTATTTTAGAATCATTTTTGTACCCTATGACTAAAGATTTAAATCTTGATTTAATTTCATTAACAGCACCAATGTGATCATCGTGATGATGTGTAATGATTATGTGAGAAGCACTGCAATCATTTAGTTCAAGTATCTTCAGACACATATCTAGATCTGAGGGATCAACTAACACTCCTTTTGTTTCATGAGGATTTTTAATTAAATATCCATAGTTATCATCTAATTGGGGAAACAAATACACATTAGGTTTTTGCATAAGAAATAGAATGTTATGTAAATCTCGTTAAAATACAACTATGGATATCAACGCATCCGATATTTATAGTTTTTATAATTCAAGGCTTGGCACTATTGTTAAACGCAACATACGTCATCAATTAAACACCCATTTAAATTCTGTAAACGATAGTGTTATTTGTGGATATGGTTATACAAACCCTTTTCTTTCTTTTCTCAGTAAGCAAAATAAAAATTTACAAATATCCTCTATGCAGCCAGAATTTTTGGATGGTAATGTCAAAGAGAAATACGATTTCGAACACCAAATAATACATGAATATTTCTTGCCTTTGGATCCAAGTTCAGTAGATGTGGTAATATCCACTCATTTACTAGAGTTCGTTGATAAGCCCCAGAGTAGTATTGAAGAAATATGGAGAATACTTAAGCCAAACGGGTTATTTTTATCAATTATTCCTAGAAGGTCAGGTATATGGACTCGGTATGATAACAATCCTTTTGGGTTTGGTAGATCTTACTCAAACAAGCAATTTAAATCACTAATACAAGACTTTTTGGTTCTTGATTATAGAAAAACATTTTTACACTTTCCTCCATGGAGTCATTATTTAAATT
>CACJQJ010000032.1 GCA_902595525.1 uncultured Alphaproteobacteria bacterium
GGGTAGCACTTATGAGCTAGAAAAAAAGTATTATATCCATCTTGTAAAAGTTATAAGGCTTAAAATAGGAGATGAGATCTCTTTGTTTAACAACATTTCTGGAGAATGGAAGTGCGAAATAATTGATATAAAAAAAAATTTTTTAAAAGCGAAATCGATAAGTCAAATTTCAGCACCTCGAGCAGAAGCTTTGATAGACCTAATGTTTTCTCCCATAAAATACCAAAACAGTGAGTCAATTATAAGACAATCAACTGAGATGGGTGTGAGATGTCTATTTCCAACATCATTTAAGAGAACTATAAACACAAAGATTAATCTTGATAAGTTTAATACATATGCTGTAGGTGCTGCTCAACAAAGTGGAAGATTATCAATACCAAACGTAGACAAGTTAATTGGCCTTAAAGATAGGATTAATATTATGTCTAGTAAAACAGTGCTGATGTTTGATGAAAATCTCAAAGGAATTCATCTATCACAAGCTAAAGTTAAACCAAATAGTGAAGTTTTAGTTGTTATAGGACCTGAAGGAGGTTTTGAGGAGGAGGAAAGAGCATTTATATCAGGTAGCTCAAAAAATTTCTTTAATGTGAGTCTAGGCCCAAACATTTTAAAAGCTGACTCAGCAGTTATTGCCGCACTTAGTCTAACATTTCACTATTTTTCATAATTATAGCGGGTTTAAGCGACATCCTGTCAATATACTGTGCAAAAAAGATTACTAATATGTCTTAGATGAAGTCAATTTTTTCTGTATTTTTTTTTCTTGTATCTACAAAGGCGTTTGGAAAACAAGCCACTGACTGGCAGTTAAGTTTTCAAAATCCTGCCACAGATTTGATGGGCAGTGTAGTTGGACTCCATAATATAATTTTGATTGTAATGACTTTAGTTACTTTATTTGTCTTATTTCTTCTTTTCTATGTCTCTTTTCGTTTCAGCGCAAAAAGAAACCCAATTCCATCTACAACAACTCACAATACAGTTGTTGAAGTTTTATGGACTGCAATACCAATTGTAATCCTTGTAGTTCTTGCGATACCATCTTTTAAGCTTTTATACCAACAAGAAAAAAGCGAAAATTATGATATGACTGTTAAAGTCATTGGTCATCAGTGGTATTGGGAATACGAATACCCCGATCACGGTGACTTTTATTTTGAAAGTTACATGGTTCAAGATGAAGACCTTCAAGAGGGAGACTTAAGACTATTGACAGTTGACAATCCTCTTGTAATTCCTGCCAATAAAAATATTCAAATACTAATAACCGCCGGAGATGTTTTGCATAGCTGGGCCGTTCCCTCAATGGGATTAAAAACTGATGCTGTTCCTGGAAGGCTCAACGAAACGTGGGTCAATGTTAAAGAACCAGGAATATACAGAGGACAATGCTCTGAAATATGTGGTACTGGTCATGGATTTATGCCAGTTGTTGTAAAAGTATTACCTGAAAGTGAATTTATTGCATGGGCTAATGAAGCCAAAAACAATTACGCAATCAATGAAGATATTAAAACTAACGAAACAAATGAGGAAATCATTATTTCACAAAATAATTTAATACAATTAGAGGAGAATAATTTATGAGTTCAGATTCATTAGCTATGGACGATCATCACGATCATAAGCCAGGTTTTTTCACAAGATGGTTTTTTTCTACAAACCATAAAGATATTGGAACATTATACTTAATTTATGCAATCGTAGCTGGTGTAGTGGGTGGTGCCCTTTCAGTCATTATGAGAATGGAATTATCTGAACCTGGAATGCAGTTTGTTGCAGATGGACAAATGTGGAATGTAATTATCTCAGCTCATGGATTACTAATGATCTTTTTTGTTGTAATGCCTGCATTGATAGGGGGCTTCGGAAATTGGTTTATTCCACTAATGATAGGTGCACCTGATATGGCTTTTCCAAGATTGAATAATATTAGTTTTTGGTTATTGGTTCCTGCATTATTTTTAATTGCAGGTTCGATGTTTGTTGGGAGTGGTGCTGGAACAGGTTGGACTATTTACCCACCTTTAAGTTCGATTACAGGGCACAGTAGTCCTGCCGTAGACATGGCAATTTTTTCACTCCATTTAGCAGGGGCTTCATCAATACTTGGTGCCGTCAACTTTATTACAACTATCTTGAATATGAGAGCACCAGGGATGACAATTCATAAAATGCCTCTTTTTGTTTGGGCAATGTTAGTTACAGCCTTCCTTCTTTTACTAGCTGTACCAGTTCTAGGAGGAGCTATTACAATGCTTTTAACAGATAGAAACTTTGGAACAACTTTTTTTGATCCTGCCGGTGGAGGGGACCCTGTTTTATTCCAGCATTTGTTTTGGTTTTTCGGTCACCCAGAGGTTTACATTATGATTTTGCCGGCTTTCGGTATCGTCTCACATATTGTATCCACATTTTCAAAAAAACCTGTATTTGGATATTTAGGTATGGCCTATGCAATGGTTGCTATAGGATTTATTGGTTTTGTTGTTTGGGCTCATCATATGTACACAGTAGGGTTTAGTGCAAATGTTAGAGCTTATTTTATGCTTGCTACAATCGTCATAGCTGTACCCACAGGTGTTAAGATTTTTAGTTGGATTGCTACAATGTGGGGTGGTTCTATAACATTTACGACCCCTATGTTATTTGCTCTAGGATTTATTTTTCTTTTTACTCTTGGTGGAGTAACAGGTGTAATTTTAGCAAACGCAGGTATTGATGTCGTTTTACATGATACATACTATGTTGTTGCCCATTTCCATTACGTATTAAGTATGGGAGCGGTGTTTGGTATTTTTGCGGGAATTTATTATTGGTTTGGTAAAATGAGCGGAAAAAATTACTCTGAGTTTTTTGGTAAGTTACATTTTTGGTTATTCTTTTTAGGAGTTAACTTAACCTTCTTTCCTCAACACTTTTTAGGATTAGCAGGTATGCCTAGACGTATTCCAGATTATCCAGATGCTTATGCTGGATGGAATATTATATCCTCAATTGGGTCATATATATCTTTTGCTTCATTTATTCTATTTATTTTCATAATAGTTTACGCATTATTTAAAGGTAAAAAAGCAGAAGCAAATCCATGGGGTGAGGGTGCGAAAACACTTGAGTGGACTTTATCATCTCCTCCACCTTATCACCAGTTTGATACATTGCCCGAAGTAAAAAATTAATTTGTGTTAGAAAAAAAGCATCATCAAACTTTTGTACAGACAGAACAAAACCTGTTCTTTTTGCAAGTTGTTAATTTTTTAAAACAACTTTATGTACTAATTAAACCTGGTGTAATCTCTCTTGTAATATTTACGGCTTTATGCGCGATGTTATTAGCCCCATCTGATAAAAGTTTATTTATTAAAGGAATGACTCTTACTCTTATAGCAATGGGAGCATCTGGTTCAGCTATTTTAAACATGTGGTTTGATCGAATAATTGACTCTAAAATGGATAGAACAAAGTTTAGACCTATTCCTTCAGGAAATATCTCTGCAAATACAGCACTTGGTATTGGATTAATTTTTTCTTTTTTTTCTGTAGTAGGTTTATTTTTCTTTGGAAATATTAAGGCCTCAATCTTATTAGCATTTACAATTCTTTATTACTCTGTTTTTTATACAATGTATCTGAAGCACAAAACTGCACAGAATATAGTAATTGGAGGTTTAGCAGGTGCTCTCCCTCCAGTGATTGCATGGATCAGTATTTCAAGTGAACAAATTTTCTACCCGTTAGTATTATGCCTAATAATATTTTTATGGACACCTCCACACTCTTGGGCATTAGCTATATTTAGAAATCAAGATTATTCTGACGCTGATATACCAATGTACCCCGTTAAACACGGCATAAAAAAAACACTTTTTATGATGAATATTTATACTTTTTTAATGGTTACATCAGTAAACTCCTTATATTTT
>CACJQJ010000033.1 GCA_902595525.1 uncultured Alphaproteobacteria bacterium
ACTAGAGGATTAGAAGCATTAGGTGACTTTGTGACCACTAATTTACCATTATCGATAGCAAGCCAAGCCCATCCAGAACCAAATTGAGTTGTTCCTGCCTGAATAAAAGCTTCTTTGAATTGATCAATCCCTCCTAGGTCTGATGTAATTCTACTCTCCAATTCGGACGGCATAGAGCCTCCCCCATTGGGTTTCATACATTGCCAAAATAAAATATGGTTCCAATGTTGACCTGCATTATTAAAAATTCCTGCCATCGATGAGTCTTTACTTGATTTTACAACTATTTCCTCAAGAGAAGAGTCTTTCATGTCAGTGTCTTTAACAAGATTATTTAAATTTGTTACGTATGTTTGATGATGTTTGCCATGATGGAAATCAAGAGTTTCTGATGACATATATGGAGCTAAAGCATCATTTGCATAAGGTAAGCTTGGTAATTCAAAAGTCATATTTATTTCCTTTAATTAAAATTCTTAATGCGTATTTTTTATATTATTGTGGAAACAATGACAACCTTTGAAGAAATAGATATATAAAATATGAAGAATATAGTTAGTATTCAGTCTACTGTTTTAAATGATAAAGTTGGAAATCATGCCGCTCGATCAATCTTGAGTGACAAAGGTTATAACATATATGAAATACCGACTGTGATTTTAACATCTCATAAAGCTGTAAAGAGCACCCTTCAAATCAATAACAACAGTTTAAATCCATGGTTAATTTTTAATAAAGTCAAGAAAACATATAAATTAAGCTTAAATGATTTAACAATTATTGGATACACACCAAACTCAAAGATTTCTAAATCGATAGGTAAAATTATTAACATGCAAAATAGAATTATTTTAGACCCTGTAATGGGAGATATAGGAATAGGTCTATATGTCGAAAAAGATGTTGCAAATTTTTTTAAAAAGGTAATTACAAAAGTTCAATATATATCAGCAAATTTTTTTGAGTGGTCATACTTAAATAATAAAGATGTAAATAACTATAGTATTAGTGAAATCGTAACCGACCTTAAATCATTTACGAGAGAGTTTAATAGTCAAGTATTAATAAGAAGCATTCCAAAAAATAAAAAAATATTAAATATTATTTGTAATAAAAAAGATATTTTTGTCATAGAAACACCTTACATAAATTTTAAAGAAAGATTTCATGGAGCTGGTGACCAATCTACAGCTTTATATGCTCACTATATCTGTAAAAAAAATACAATAAGAGAGATACTAGAAAATGTTACGAATGATATTTATGATATTTTGCTAAAAAATAAAATACGTTCTAAAAAAAGAAAAAAAAGATTTAAAGCTAAGAGCTTAAATAATCTTTGATCAAGATTTCTGCTATTTGCACTGTGTTTAAAGCAGCTCCCTTTCTTAAATTATCAGACACGCACCAGAAATTAAGACCATTTGGAATAGTGGGGTCTCTTCTAATCCTGCTAACGTAAACAGGGTCTAAACCTGCAGATTCAATCGGAGTTACGTACCCCTCATCAGCACGGTAATCAATCATTTTCAAACCAGGGGATTTCTTAAAAATTTCTCTTATTTGGTCCTCATCATATGGCTTTTCAAACTCGATATTTAAAGCTAGTGAATGAGATATAAATACTGGTACACGAACACAAGTTGCAGTTAGTTCAATGTTTTGATCAAGAATTTTTTTTGTTTCATTGTACATTTTCCACTCTTCTTTGGTTTGACCATCCTCTAAGAAAACATCTATATGCGGGATAACATTAAAAGCAATTTGTTTAGTAAATTTTTCTTTCACTACTGCTTCATTTGCATAGATTGATTTAGTTTGATTGAATAATTCATCTGCAGCCTCTTTACCAGCACCAGATACTGATTGATAAGTTGACACGACAATTCTTTTAACTTTGAAATGATCATGCAAAGGTTTAACCGCAACTAGCATCCCCATAGTTGAACAATTAGGATTAGAAATGATATTCTTTTTTCTAAAGTCTTTTAGCGCCTCAGGATTAACCTCGGCGACTACTAATGGGACATCTGGATCTGTTCGAAAATGAGAAGTATTGTCAATTACTATACAACCTTGCTTAGCTGCTTTAGGAGCAAACTCACTTGAAACTTTCGCACCTGGTGAAAAAATAGCTATGTCAGTATCAGAAAAATCATATTCAGCTAAATCTGCTACTACAACAGACTTGTTTTCTCCGTAATCAATTGTACTTCCTTTTGAACGAGAAGAAGCTAAAGCGATTAAATCAGAATATTGAATTTCTTTTTCATCAATAATATCTAAAACCTCTCTACCGACATTTCCAGTTGCTCCGACAACAGCAATTTTAGGTTTTTTAGAAGAGGCCAACTTAAATTCTCTCGATTATTAAATCGCCCATTTTAGAACAGGAAACAAGAGTTTGGTCTTCATTTGTGTAAATATCTCCAGTTCTATAACCCTCAGAAAGAATTTGTTGGACAGCGCTTTCTACTTTATTTGATAAGTCTGGTTTATTGAGATTATATTTTAACATCATAGATAAGCTTAAAATGGTAGCGATTGGATTTGCTTTATCTTGACCTGCAATATCAGGGGCGCTTCCATGAACAGGCTCAAAAAGTCCATGTCTTTTGCCATTACTTTCTTCCCCCAATGATGCCGATGGTAGCATTCCAAGCGAACCAGTCAGCATAGCAGCACAATCACTCAGCAAATCTCCAAAAAGATTATCTGTAACTATTACATCAAATTGTTTTGGGTTTCTAACAAGTTGCATGGCACAATTATCTGCTAGCATATTTTCTAGTGTAATATCTGAAAAATCTTTATGAGTTTCTTTCACAATCTCTCTCCAGAGTACACCTGTTTCCATAACGTTAGCTTTCTCAACAGATGTTACTTTATTATTTCTTTTTCTGGCTAAATCAAAAGCAACTCTAGCTATTCTATCGATTTCGTAATCGTGATAAATTTGTGTGTCAATCGCTTTCTTACCATTTGGTGTGTTTTCTATTCCTCGAGGTTGACCAAAATATACACCGCCAGTCAATTCTCTTACAATCATAATATCTAAATTGTTTACCACTTCATTTTTTAAAGTTGAAGCTGAAACAAGAGCATCAAAAACTAAAGCAGGTCTAAGATTTGCAAAAAGTTCTAATTCTTTCCTCAAACCTAAAAGTCCAGCTTCTGGTCTTTTTGATCTTTCTACGTCATCCCACTTTGATCCACCAACTGCTCCCAATAATATAGCATCTGAATTTTTTGCCTTCTCTAAAACAGAGTTAGTTAAAGGTTCACCATTAACATCATATGAAGCGCCTCCAACTAAATCTTTTTCATAGCTAGCATTAAGACCTTGCTCATTTAATTTTTCAATTACTCTTATGGCTTGATCTGCAACTTCCACACCTATGCCATCTCCAGGTAAAACTAAAATTTTAGAACTCATTTAATTATCTTTAAATAACCAAGGTTTTTTATTTTTTTTATCCTCTTCGTATGCATTAATTTTGTCTTGGTAACCAAGGGTAATGCCTATATCGTCTAATCCCTGCAAAAGTCTTTCTTTTCTGAATTCTTCAATTTCAAAATTGATTGAATGATTGCCAGCTTTAATGATTTGCTCCGGAAGGTCGATAGTGAACTCAATTTGATTTTTAGCTGCTGTCATTAATTTATCGAGGTTTTCAGGGCTGACAACTATCGGTAAAATTCCATTTTGAAAGCAATTATTATAGAAAATATCTGCAAAACTTGTTGAAATTACGCTTCTTATTCCAAAATCTTTAAGAGACCAAGGGGCATGTTCTCTACTTGATCCACAACCAAAATTATCACCAGCAAC
>CACJQJ010000034.1 GCA_902595525.1 uncultured Alphaproteobacteria bacterium
ATGAAAGTAAAAAGTCTCTAAAATTAGCCTACAAAAGAATTTTTTATTATCATTCAAAACAAAAAAAAATATCATATTCTTTTAAAGATCAACTTGACTCAAAGTTTTACATTGAATGGAAACCAATTGAAAATGTTGGTTTATACATACCTGGTGGCTTAGCTTCTTATCCTTCAACTGTATTAATGACAGCTATACCTGCAAAAATAGCCAAGGTCCCAAACATTATGATTTGTGTCCCTTCACAAAATGGTCAGACATCTAAGTTAACTCTTGCAGCTGCATATTTATGTGGAGTAAATGTGGTTTACAATGTAGGTGGAGCTCAAGCGATTGCAGCTCTAGCTTTTGGAACAAACATTATAAAAAAAGCTGATAAAGTATTTGGTCCAGGAAACCAATACGTAGCCGAGGCAAAAAAACAATTATTTGGAGTTATAGGTATAGATTTACCAGCTGGCCCATCTGAGATCCTAGTAATGGCAAATAATAATTCTAATCCTACTTGGATAGCCTACGATGTTCTTGCCCAAGGTGAACACGACCCTAATGCAAAAACGTATGTCTTGTCTAAATCTAAAAATATTTTAGTTAAAGTTAAAAATGAACTAAAAAGAATTATGAAAGTGACAAAATTCAAAAATGTTGATCAATCTATAAAAAATAATTGCTATTTAATTTTAGCTAAGAGTCAAAAAGAAATATATGAAATTTCAAATTTTATTGCTCCAGAGCATCTTCATATTCATGAAAAATTTAATAAAAATATATTAAAAAATATTATAAATGCTGGATCTGTATTTTTAGGTGAAAAATCCCCTGTGGCTTTGGGAGATTATACAATCGGAACTAATCACGTATTGCCTACAGATCAAACTGCAAAATTTTCATCTGGTTTGGGTGTTGAAGATTATATGAAAAAGACAGTTTTCATTGAACCTAGAAAAAAAACTCTAAAGAAAATAGCAAATCACACAATTAATCTTGCAAGACAAGAGGGTCTAGAGGCACACGCTTTATCAGTTGAAATTAGAAAGATCAAAACATAATATAATCCTGTATGTCTAAAGAAGATGCGATAGAATTTCAAGGTGTAGTTTCAGAGCTACTTCCAAATGCTATGTTTAAAGTAAAACTTGATAATGAACATGAAGTCATAGCCCATACGTCCGGAAAAATGAGGAAAAATAGAATTAGAGTACTCGCAGGAGACCGAGTAACAGTTGAAATGACACCATATGATTTAACTAAGGGCAGAATAACATTTAGGTCTAAGAACTAATGAATAATTTTTTAAAAGGAGTAATGCCATGTCTACAAAACTTATTGTTACAAACTATAAAAATTTTAAGTGCGGAGTTAAACTAAATGAAGGAGAATTGGTTAATATTCGCTTTAAACCCAACGAAGATGTTCAAATTGGAGATATTTATAAAGTAAAAATTATAGAAATTTTACCTAATGATAGCGGAGCATTTGTCTCTTACGGTAACGGAGAAAAAAGAGGTTTCTTTAAAAGAATAAACTTTTCTAATGGCGATAGAGCGCATGAAGGACAATCTTTATTACTTCAGGTAAGAAGTATAGGCTCTAAAGATAAAGTCCATCTTTTTACAAACAATGTCATATTAACTGGTAAATTTATAAATCTATTACCATATGGTGACGAAATTATTCTAAGTAGAAGAACTAGAAAAAATTTAGACACAAATCAACAAGATAAAATCATGGATGCTCTAAGTGAGTCCGAAGTGGGATTGATAGCTAGGCATAATCTTACTCCTGAAAACATTGAAATAGCTCAATCTGAATTGAATGATTTAAATAGTCAATGGAAAGAAATAGAGTTAAATGCAAAAGAATTAAGCGATGAGGGACTTGTTTTTAAAAATACATATTTTGATCAAAACTTTGTATGTGATTATTCAGATAAAAATACTGATCAAATCATTTTTAGTGATAATGATCGATTTGAGAAAGTAAAAAACTGGGATGAAAAACTAGACTCTACTTTTGCAAATCTATGTGAAGAGATGTCAAATGAACAAATTGAAGAGGTATTTAATTTAGGTGAAAAGATAGATTATTTAATCGGTCATAATTACGACTTACCTAGTGGAGGTAATATCATGATTGGTAAAACAGATGCCCTCACAGCTATTGATGTTAACACAGGTTTAGCAAAAAGATTTGACACTAATAGAGAAGCTATTCAATTAATCTCTAAGCTCATAAAATTAAAAAACATATCTGGAAAAGTAGTAATTGATCCTGTTGCTAGTGACCAAAATACTCTTAGAAAGCTTGTAGGTATGTTAAAAAATGAATTTAGAGATGATTTAAGTATTACAAATGTTTATGGCTATACCAGGGGAGGACTTTTAGAGCTTAGTAGGTCTAGAAACGATCGCTCTATAGATGAATTAAACCTTCAATAACACTTTATATGGTGGCCAGAGACGGAATCGAACCGCCGACACGAGGATTTTCAGTCCTCTGCTCTACCGACTGAGCTATCTGGCCACAGCGAATAATTTTTATTACAAATAATTTCTTTTTACTAGTAAAAATTAGTTATCTACTGAACAGGACATATCATTTCCACAACAGGTTGGAGATTTGATTTTACCGTGATCATTTGGGCACTTGGATATTTGTACTTCTGATCCATTTTCCAGCTTTAGTATGTCATCAACTAAAGGTGCATCACATTTTCCACATGTTGCATTTACTGACATTCCACAATTTGAACATTCGTAAGTTGCCATATATTCTCCTATAATAAGATCCTATTAATTTTAAATGAAAATGAAATAAAATTAATTTAAATTTTAAAAAGATTAGAGGTAATTAATGACAAATTTTAAAAAAGTAAGGTTATTTATGAAAACTTACGGTCAAGAAGTAAAAGATAAAGCTGGATTTAGTGACGCTAAGACCAACAAATTGAGAATTGACCTTATCAAAGAAGAATTAGAGGAATTAACTCAAGCAATGAATGATAAAAACCTACTTGAGGTAGCTGATGCATTAACAGACATACTTTATGTCACTTATGGAGCCGGCCATGCTTTTGGAATTGATTTAGATAAATGCTTTGATGAAGTTCAAAACTCTAATATGAGCAAATTAGGTCAGGATGGAAAACCCATATATAATGAGGCTGGAAAAGTAATGAAAGGCCCAAATTATTTTAAACCAGACCTTTCAAAATATTTAAATTAATTACTTTGGCATATTTGTGGCACCAGTTTCTAAAGAAAAGATTTTACCATCTTTGAAAGTGAATACCGCCATAACTGCCTGTGTGTTACCATCTGAAAAAGTTACAAATGAGTGCTCAATTCCAATTTCATCATTTTCATAAATAATTCGAACCTTATCTCTATTAATATCATCGCTCATTGCCCACTGTATAACATCTTGTTTAGTTAAAACTTTTCCAGAAGCATGCATTGTGAATTTATAATCATCATGAAGCACCTCATTCATTCCAGCTTCATCTTTATTCATAAAGACCTCATTATATTTTTTTAATATTGACATTTTAATCCTTTTTTATTCGTCTAATGAGACTTGAGTTAATTCGAACAATTCAATGCTTTGTATACATTCATCATAAATTGGCTTCATCACAGGGTTAGTTCCTTTAACGATGCCCATCATTTCCTCTTCATTATGAACATGAACTTTAAACATGATACCGCTTTTATCAGGCAAAATCCCAGGAACTGTTTTTTCTACATGTGCTGCAGCTTTTCTCATTGCCATCCCCTCTTCAGATTGAAAAAAAGCC
>CACJQJ010000035.1 GCA_902595525.1 uncultured Alphaproteobacteria bacterium
AAAGAGTTGGTCTCGCTAGAGCACTTACGAACGATGGTGAAATTTTATTAATGGATGAGGCTTTCAGCGCCTTAGATCCGTTAATTAGAAAAGATATGCAAGATATTCTTCTTGAGCTTCAAGATGAACTTCATAAAACTGTTGTATTTATCACTCATGATTTAGATGAAGCATTAAAAATAGGAGATCGTATAGCAATACTAAAAGACGGAATCATGGATCAGGAGGGTATACCTGCTGATATCTTACTCAAACCGAAAACGAATTATGTAAAAGATTTTGTTGAGGATGTTAATCGAGCAAGAGTCATTAAAGCGAAACACATTATGTCTGCAATAAACGGGCAGGATATCAGTAACGCTATGATTGTTAGTCAAGATGATTTTATTGACAGATTTATTGATAAAGTCATATCTGAAAAACCAAATTGCATCATAGTAAAAGATAAGCAAGATAAAAATGTTGGATATTTATCCTCAACACGGCTAGCTGAGATACTTAAAAGGTAATTTAGAAGTTTATCTGTCTTGTGATTATTAGTGAATTAAACTTGGTTTATTTGTCACGCAAAGAAAGGTAGTTTTGTGCAGGTTAGGCTCAATTATCCCAAATCACCTTATAATTCCAGCAAATTTGGTTATATTTTTTATATTTTGTTCTTTTTTTAGCTCAAATATCATCAAATTGGCAAAAAATTAAAACTGTAAATGATTACCAACAATGTTAAGTTGATAACTTATATAAAGTAATCGGAGGAAGTATATGAACTTCATAAAAAAGATATTACTGAGCTCTGTCCTATTGTTTGGACTAAATTCAGTTGCAAAAGCAGATTGTGGTACAATTACAATCGCTGAGATGAACTGGGCATCTGCAGAAATGTTTGCTCATGTTGATAAATTAATATTAGAAAATGCCTATGGATGTGATGTTGAGCTTGTTCCTGGAGATACAATGCCTACTGCTACATCAATGATGGAAAAAGGTGAGCCAGATATTGCTCCTGAATTATGGATCAATTCTGTTCGTATAGCATTAGATGCGGCCACTGCTGAAGGAAGACTTCATTACGCTGCTGAGGTTTTATCTGATACAGGTGAAGAGGGATGGTGGATTCCTCAATATTTAGCTGATGCAAATCCAGACATCGTCACAGTTGAGGATGCTTTAGCGAGACCTGATTTATTTCCACATCCAGAAGGTGATGGTGCTGCTCTTTATACTTGTCCATCAGGTTGGAACTGTCAAATTAGTACTGGTAACCTCTTTCAAGCATATGACGGTGAAGGAAAAGGTTTTAGCCTTGTAGATCCTGGTTCTGGTGGAGCTCTTGCTGGTTCTATCGCTGAGGCTTATGAAAAAGGTGAAGGTTGGCTTGGTTATTACTGGGCGCCAACAGCTATTTTAGGTAAATATCCAATGAAAAAGTTAGATTTTGGAGTGGCACACGATAATGAAGAGTGGAATACTTGTACATCTCAAGAGGGTTGTGCTGATCCTCAGAAGAATTCATGGGTTGTTTCTTCTGTGTTCACAGTCGTTACAGATAACTTCAAAAATTCAACTGGACCAGGAATGGATTATATCTCTAAGAGAGCATTACCTAACTCAGTTGTAAATGAACTATTAGCATGGAAGGATGATAATCAGGCATCCGGTGAGGATACTGCAATCTATTTTCTACAAAACTACGGTCAGTGGAAAAGTTGGGTATCTTTTGATAAACAATTGGATGTTCTAAACGCATTATAATTAAATCTATTTATCAGAAGTGGGCTTTTGCCCACTTCTAAATTTTACTGTTAAAATTTTATGGAAAAGTTATTTGTATCAGAATTTCCTGAATTAAGTCGAGAAACTCTTCGTTTTATTAAAAAGGGATTTGACACATCTTACAGGGCTTTTTCAAGAGAATATGGTGATACTATTGAGGCAGTTTTTGATCCAGTGCTATATTTTTTAGTCTGGTTTGAAAAATTATTACAAAATTCACCTTGGCCTTTAGTTCTAATTTGTTTTTTAGCTATAATTTATTTTGGTAGCAGAAAAATATCAGTAACTATAGGTTCTTTATTTGCTTTTCTTTTAATTGGAATTTTTGGAATGTGGGAAGACACCATGTCAACTGTGAGTATTATTGGTGTTTGCACCCTACTATCTATAGGGATTGGTATTCCTGTTGGCGTGCTGATGGCAAAATCTGAGCGCGCTCAAAAGATCTGCACTCCAATTTTAGACGTTATGCAGACGATGCCAAGCTTTGTTTACTTAATTCCTGTCGTTATGTTATTAGGTATTGGTAAAATACCAGGTTTATTAGCAGTGGTTATTTATGCAATTCCTCCTATTATAAGACTTACAAATTTGGGAATAAGAGAAGTTGATAGCGAGGTGTTAGAAGCGGCAGATGCTTTTGGTGCTAATCCTAGACAAAAATTATTTCAAATTCAGCTACCTTTGGCTCTTCCAACAATTTTTGCTGGAATAAACCAAACTATTATGATGGCACTAGCAATGGTTGTTATTGCATCTATGATTGGTGTCAAAGGTCTAGGGCAACCAGTTTTAAAAGCCATTACAAATCAATATTTTGCAATGGGTCTATTTAATGGTTTAGCGATAGTTGCTTTGGCAATTATTTTTGACAGAGTTTCTCAATCTTTTGGACACCGAATTCAACAACATAGAAGTGGTGCAAGAGAGTGAATTAGAAATTAAATTATTACATATTAAAATCTTTAACTTACATTTAATTAATTAATCAATATGTTAAATAAAAGTCCTATAGGTATACTTTTTATAACTTTTGTTTATCTACTAGCAATATTTTTAAAGCAACCCCTGGAATATATTTTTAATTTGCCATTATTTCCATTAAGTCTTTTATCTCTAATTTTAGGAATATTTTTTTTTAACATATTTT
>CACJQJ010000036.1 GCA_902595525.1 uncultured Alphaproteobacteria bacterium
CCGCAGGGCAAAGATCTAAACAAGGTAAAATAGAAAAATATGGCTATAAAAAAGCACAGAAAATATCGAAGGAAATTGACCATTTTTTAGTATTAATAGATCAAAATACTAAAAAATCTGATATATCGGCACTTCTCAAGGATTTCATGATACATAAGAACTACAGCTTAATTGAGACAAAATCTGATATATACAAATATAAAACAGATAATATCAAAATAAACCATAGTCTAGACAGGGAAAAAATATACCAGAAATTAAAATTATCTTCGATTCATCGAAGATATGTAAAAAATAACAATAAAATGACCGATCTAAATATAGAAGAAATCGATTTTTTGGCAAGATTGTTAGAATATGAGCAGGATATTGCTAAGGAAAAGGATATTTTGATAATAGCCCAGTTAATGAGAAATATATTAGATGATTTTTCCTATGAATTTGGTTATATTAATAACGAAGATGTTTACGATAGAGTTTTTAGCAAATTTTGCATAGGTAAGTAGATTGTTTCACGTGGAACATTATGATGTTGTAGTTATTGGTGCTGGTCATGCTGGAATAGAAGCAGCTAATATTTCTGACAAATATGGCCTAAAAACCGCACTTATAACTAAAAATTACTCAGATTTGGGAAAATTATCATGCAATCCTAGTATTGGAGGAGTTGGTAAAACACATATAGCAAGTGAAGTTGACATTTTAGGAGGTGTAATTTGTAAAATTGGTGACAAATCTGCAATACATTACAGAGTATTAAATCTTTCTAAAGGGCCAGCAGTATGGGGCGTAAGAGCTCAAATTGATAGAGATTTATACTCTCAAAACATGAAAAAATTTATTAAATCTTCTAAAATTGATCTTATTGAGGACGAGGCTGTTAATATATTAGAAAAAAATAATAAAATTATAGGTGTTGAACTGTCTAATATTGGAAAAATAAAATCAAAGGCAGTTATTCTCACAACAGGAACCTTTCTCAATGGAAAGATTTATTTCGGTAATGAGTCGCAAGAAGCAGGGAGAATAGGTAATAGCTCTTCAAAAGTTCTGGCAAAGTTTATTAATAAGAATTTTAAAACAATGAGGCTGAAAACAGGCACACCTCCAAGAATTTATTCTAAATCTATTAATTACGATGTGCTAGAACCTCAGATATCTGAAAATAATGGTATATTTTTATCATATTTTACAAAACAAAATACGAACAAAAAAATTAACTGTTTCATTACTAAAACTAATAACAAGACCCATAAAATAATCAGAGATAATCTTGACAAGTCGGCGATGTACTCTGGTATAATTAAATCTCAAGGTGTAAGGTACTGTCCTTCAATAGAAGATAAAATAACAAAGTTTGGAGATAGAAACGGCCACAATATTTTTTTAGAACCAGAGGGTTTAAACTCTGATCTTGTCTACCCAAACGGCATATCAAATTCTTTAGATAAAAAGATCCAACTAAAATTTTTAAGGTCAATAAGAGGTCTAGAAAAATGCGAAGTAAATCAATTTGGATATGCAGTTGAATATGACTCTGTTGACCCAAGAGAATTAAAAAATAATTTTGAAACAAAGAAAATAGAAAACTTTTTTTTAGCAGGTCAAATAAATGGAACTACTTTATGAAGAAAATTTATTCAATAATTTTAATGTTACCGTATTCGTAAATTCGGATACCAATAAGAGAAAACATAGGGTTTTAAACAGAGGTGTGACAGAAGATTATTTTAAATTAATGAATAATAAGCAGATTAAAGAGAATATAAAAAAGAATAAATCAACTTTTACAGTAAACAATAATGGTTCAATATTGAACTTACGTTTAAATATAATTAAATTATTAAATAAACTATGAGAGAAATTATACTTGATATTGAAACCACAGGCTTAGAATTTAAAGAGGGACATCGGATTATTGAAATTGGCTGTATTGAACTTAACAAAAAAGAAGTCGGGGCAAACTATCATGAATATATAAATCCCTCTAAAACTCTTACTGAGGACAATATTAAAATACACGGAATAACTAATGAATATTTGACAGATAAGCCAATTTTTGAAGAAATTGCAGACAGCTTCCTAGAATTTATTCAAGATAGTTTCATTGTCGCTCATAATGCATCTTTCGACATTGGTTTCTTAAACTTTGAGCTTGAGAGACTATCTAAACCACCAATATCGAAGGAGAGAGTCATAGACACGATAAAAATTGCAAGACAACGGTTTCCAGGGCAGCAAGTATCATTAGACGCACTTATAAAGAAATTAAAAATCAATACTCTTATTAATAGAGATCAACATGGTGCTTTAAAAGACGCTAAAATCTTGACTGATGTATATTTGGAATTACAAGGCATAAACCAAATAGGATTAGAATTAAGTATGGCAAAATCAGAAAAAATTAACTTAGCTAGTGAGCCGAATTACGCATCGATCGTATTAACAAAAGAAGAGACAGAAGCCCATAAAGAGTTTATAAAAAATAAAATACCTAATTCAAATTGGGCCAAAATGTTGAAAAATTATGAGTAGTGAATTTATAGATATTGTGCTTTTTGGAGCAATAGCGATATTTTTAGTGTATCGCCTAAGGAGTATCCTTGGATCCTCTGACGGAAAAATTGTTAATATTAGAACAAAAAAAAATCCTCAATCGAAGTTTAAACCTAAGATAGTTCCTAAAAATGATAATAACGAATTTTTAGAGGGCGCTAATAAAGCATATGAAATGATTGTTCAGGCTTATCAAAGTAACAGTATCGAAAAAGTCAAAGATTTACTTACACCTGAAGCAATGCAAGCGATGGAACAAGCAAAAGCGCCAAAAGAAATAAAATTTTCAGAAGTAAAAAATAGTTCTATTTTAGATGATAAATCTGATGACCTAAGATTAG
>CACJQJ010000037.1 GCA_902595525.1 uncultured Alphaproteobacteria bacterium
TGAAATATTATCTAAAGAACAAGTAAATAACTCAAACAGTAGTCAAATTTATGCTGATCCTAAATTATTGAGTCTTTTTGAAGATGCAGAAAAAATTGCAAAGTCTAATCAAGATAGTTTTGTATCGATCGACTCTTTGTTTTTAAGTTGCATAAAATCAGATGACCAAATTGAAAAAATATTAAAAAAAAATGGGCTGAGTCTTGGATTA
Organism: uncultured Alphaproteobacteria bacterium; assembly: GCA_902595525.1. The sequence continues at coordinate 212 of CACJQJ010000037.1, forward strand.
GTTAAAGCAAAAATTCAAGAGTTCAGAAAAGACGGAAAATCTGAAAGTGAAAATTCTGATGATAATTTTAACGCTTTAGAAAAGTATACAATCAATGTAACTCAAAAGGCACAAAAAAGAGAGTTAGATCCGGTTATTGGAAGAGATGAGGAAATTAGAAGAACTATTCAAGTTTTATCAAGGAGAACTAAAAATAATCCAATATTAATTGGAGACCCTGGTGTGGGTAAAACTGCGTTGATAGAGGGTTTAGCACAAAGAATAGCAAATAAAGATGTTCCACGCTCGTTAGAAAATAAAGTTATTCGAATACTTGACCTAGGATTATTGCTTGCTGGTGCCAAGTATCGTGGAGAATTTGAAGAAAGACTTCAAAACGTTTTAAAAGAAATTCATAAACAAAATGGTTCAATTATTTTATTTATAGATGAAATTCATACACTTGTTGGTGCTGGAAAGACAGATGGAGCAATGGATGCATCCAACATGCTAAAGCCAGCATTAGCTAGAGGTGAATTACATTGCGTTGGTGCAACAACTTTAGATGAATATAAAAAATATTTTGAAAAAGATGCAGCTTTAACTAGACGTTTTCAACCAGTTTTTGTTAATGAGCCCTCTTCAACGGATGCTGTTGCTATTTTAAGAGGTCTAAAAGAAAAATATGAAATCCATCATGGAATAAGAATTAGTGATGAGGCTATTTTATCATCAGTTCAATTATCTGATCGATATATAACTGATCGTTTTCTGCCTGATAAAGCGATTGATTTAATGGATGAAGCTGCGAGTAAAGTTAAAATGGAAATTGACAGTAAACCTGAGGAAATAGACCAACTTGACAGAGATCTTATTAAACTGCAGATGGAAAAAAATGTTCTTTCAAAAGATAATGAAAAAGATGAGCTAAAAAAAGAAAAAATAGATAGTCAAATATCAGATATTCAAGAAAAACTAAATATACTCAATAGCACTTGGGAGTCTGAAAAAAAAATACTAGATACAAAAAGAAATCTAAATGAAAGAATTGATCAAGCAAAGGAAGATCTTGAAAGTGCTCAAAGAAGTAGTGATTTAACAAAAGCAAGTGAGATCATGTATGGCTTGCTCCCTAGTCTTCAAAAAGAGTATGAGGAATTGAATAAAAAAGAGCAGGCTACAATAATAAATGAAGTGATTAATGCTGAAGATATCGCAAGTGTGGTATCAAAGTGGACGGGTATACCTTTAGAAAAACTTATTGGAGGTGAAAAAGATAAGTTAATAAATATAGAAAAGCTTTTAGAAAAAAGAGTTATTGGCCAACAAGATGCAATTGAGAAAGTCTCTAAGGCAATTAAGATTTCTAAAGCAGGTCTTCAAGATCCTGATAAACCTCTAGGCTCCTTCCTTTTTTTAGGACCAACAGGTGTAGGAAAAACTGAATTATCAAAAGCGCTAGCAGAGTATGTTTTTGATAACGAAAAGCAGATGCTAAGGCTTGATATGTCAGAGTACATGGAAAAACACTCGGTGAGTAAGCTTATTGGATCTCCCCCAGGTTATGTTGGTTATGATGATGGTGGGAAATTAAGTGACTCTGTGCGCAGACGCCCCTACCAAGTAATTTTGTTTGATGAAATTGAAAAAGCACACCCTGATGTATTTAATATTCTACTACAAATTTTAGATGATGGTAGGTTGACAGATTCAAAAGGAAAAATAGTTAATTTTAAAAATACCCTTATCATTATGACTTCTAATATTGGCTCACAAATCCCAATTGATGATAATTTTGACTATACAACAAAAAAGAACCTAGCTCTTGAAGAATTAAAAAATCATTTTCGACTGGAGTTTTTAAATAGAATTGATGACATAATACTCTTTAACAAATTATCAAAAGAAAATATTAGTGAGATTTTAAATAATCAAATTCAATTAATTGAACAAAGAATCTCCTCAAAAGGTATTTCAATTGGTTTTACTGATGAAGCCTTTAACTATTTGAAAGAAAAAGGTTTTGATCCTTTATTTGGGGCCAGACCTTTGAAAAGATTATTGCAAGATGAAGTTTTAAACCCCTTATCAGAGGTAATATTAGATATCGGTGAAAATATTGAAGATAAATTAATTTTTACTAAAGATAAGTACGGATTAAAAATTGCTAATAAAAACCTTAGGGTTTTGAGATCATAACTTCCAACTTAAAGCAAAATTTGTATAATTAATTTATGAAATGGATATTTTTAATTGGGGCGTTTGCTTTAATATTCTTTGTATTGTTCCTTTCAGTGATGACTATCAGAAAAATTAGAAAAAAATAGTTTTTGGACATTTTTTTTTCAGACTCACTATATAATACTAAAATTATTTTAGTTTCCTCTATTCTTACTACAATCTTCTTTTTACTTCTATTAACAAGAAAAATTTATAAGAAAAATTTAACTATTTCAAATTTATCGATTTATTCATCACTTTTCTTATTATTGATTACTATTGCAAGTTTATTAGTTGTAAATTTTTTTGGGAAATTCACTTATGTATTGTTTATTGCTGCTACAATTACAGTAATTTATTCTGAGATTAGCTTTCTTTTAGGTAAATACTTTTTTCCAAATTTTGTTGGCGAAAATATATCT
>CACJQJ010000038.1 GCA_902595525.1 uncultured Alphaproteobacteria bacterium
TTAATTTTGCAGATCTAGATCGATTATTTTTAATAATTTCATGTTTTGATGTAGTTAAAGGTTTTTTTGTTAAAATTTCAAAACCCCAATTATTATTATTATTAAATTTTTTATTTTTTTTTACTTTGTTATCTCTGAAATAATTTTTAACTATTCGGTCCTCTAGGCTATGAAAAGAGATTATTGCTAAATGTCCATCTAATTTCATGTAATTGTGTACCTTTTTTAAAAATATAAGAAGGTTCTCCAATTCATTGTTTGTTTCAATCCTAAGAGCTTGAAAAGCTTGGGTTGCGAAATGTATTTTTTTTGACCTAAAATTAACCCCACTATTTCTTAAAACTTTGATAAATTCAAAGTTGGTTTTAATCTTTTTAATGGATCTTTGTTCAACAATATATTTGGATAATTTTCTAGACTGATTAATTTCACCATATAAGTTAAATACTCTATGGAGATCCTCTTCGTCATAATAATTTAATATTTTATATGCATTTAAATCGCGACAAAGGTAGTTCATATTTAAATCTGCATTTATCTTAAATGATAAGCCAATATTTTTGTTATCTAATTGATTAGATGAAAAACCTAGATCTAGTAGTATAAAATTAAATTTTTTAAATTTAAGCTTTAGTAAGTCAATATCTTTAAAATTTGATTTGTGAAAATATATATTTTGAAAGTTTTTTTTTAACTTTTTTGCAATCATTAACGAATTGTTATCTTGATCTATAGCTGTAACGAAATGACCTTTTTCTAAAAATATTTTGGAATGCCCACCTCCACCAAATGTACAATCTAAAATAGATAATTTTTTTTTTCCATCTATAAATGATAAAATTTCATTAGTCATAATAGGTATGTGATTGTCTAATATCATTTGAATTTTGCTCTTGAATTTTTTTTATGTATTTCACCAGATTGTTTTTTCCAAATTTCAAAGTGATTTCCTTTTCCAATAAAAATAATTTCTTTTGATATTTTTGAAAATTTTTGAAGTTGTTCTTTTAAAATAAATCGGCCTTCTTTATCTATAGATATTTCCTCTAAGTCTGACAGTATTGCGGTCTTAAAATGATCATTTTTTTTTGAAAAGAAATCCTTTTCATCAAAGCTTTTAATCAAAGAGTTGATCTTTGAGGATAAGTGAATCTCTAAACATTCATACTTTAAACTTTTAAATATATACGTTTTTTCATTTGAATTATTTATAATAGATCTAAATGGGGATGGTATAGCAACTCTATTTTTGGAGTCTAAATTTCCATAAAATGAGGATAGAAACATCAACATGGTATTTTATGGGATTATATGGGATTTTTTGGTAATAGTAAATAGTAATGGGTAGCTGTAAGCTGAGTTCTGTATTATAATAATAACTGCAGTCATTTATCTAGATTAACCATTGCTGGCTAACTCTAGCGATCAACCCAGACCAACTGTAGAAAAAGTATAGGCCTCTATTTGATCTTACTCGTGATAGGGTTTGCATATTGCGATACAGTTTAAGTATCCGGTAAGCTCTTACCTCACCTTTTCACCCTTACCTTACGGCGGTTTATTTCTGCTGCACTTTCCCTAAGGTTACCCTCGACGGACGTTATCCGTTATCACTTTCTACGTGAGCTCAGACTTTCCTCTTTGTAAACAAAGCGACTGCACACTACCCATAATAATGATACACAATATTAACTAAATAATAAATTATAAAAGTTATTTAAGAATTTTTTAGATACACTTGAAGATATTGTTTTATAATTAAGTGTTCTTTTAACTGCCATTATGCAATAACTTTTATAATTATTAATATAATATTGGTGAAATCCATAAAACTTTAACAAGCTATTTAAATTTAGATTAGTATTTCTACTTTTTTTTAGATTTTCAAATCTTTTTATTCCAATATTATTTAATATGAATTTTTCACCAGGATCTTTTTTTCTATCAGGTGAAATATCAGAATGAAAAATAAAATTTTTATCAGGAATATAAAAATTTTTTTTTAAAAAATTTACTAATAATGTTAAAGAATTATATTGTCTCTGTGTGAAATTTTGATACCCATGTTCATGGCCTTGATTTTCTAATTCTATCCCTATGGAGTAATCATTTATATTATTATTATTTTCCCATTTTGATTTGCCAGCATGCCAAGCCTTAAATCTGGGACATAATAAATTAAATATTTTTCCTTGAGCAGATACCAAATAGTGAGCACTTACATTAGATTTTCTATTAGATAATTTTTGATAAGCTAAATTTATACTTTTCATACCGGTATAGTGGATAACAACATATTTGACTGTTTTATTTTTTCTTCTAAAGCTATAATTCATGAATGTTAAATCTGATTCTTTTAGTTTTATCAACATTTATTATTTCTTGTTCATCTAATGATTCAATTAATTATAATGATCAAATAAATATATTTGAAAATAATACTTTAAATGACAAAGAATTATTTGAACTTGCGAATGAACATATAACAAACGATAATCTTGAAAATGCATTAGTAGAGTTAAATAAAATTGAAGTTCTTTTTCCAAGCAGTAGATACGCTAATAAGAGCATTCTTCTAAAAGCGTATATTCATTTTATTAATAAGAGATATGAAAAAACTAGGGCATTATCAGAAAATTACAAAAAATACTATCCTGGTAGTAGTGACATTGTTTATGCAAATTATTTAGAAGCAATGACATATTATGTTTTAATTAAAAAATCAGATTATAGTCAACAAAATGCAGAAATAGCCTTAGATAAATTCACTTTCATATTGAACGCTTATCCAGATAGCATATATGAAATTGAT
>CACJQJ010000039.1 GCA_902595525.1 uncultured Alphaproteobacteria bacterium
AAGGTGTACATGGAATGAATGCTTTTTTTAACATATCACCTCCGATGGAAAGTCGTCCTGCATTGATTGCATGAAAGCCATCAACATCCTTTTCTACAACAATAGCATCAATCACTTTTCTCTCATCAATTTGCTTAGGTAAAGGTAATTGAACTAAAATACCATGAACGGAGTTATCGTTGTTGAGTTCATCAATTAATTTTAATAATGTCTCTTGATCTGTACTTGCATCTAATTTGAAATCTTTAGTTTTAATATTACATTCTGCAGCCATTTTTGTTTTTTGACCTACATAAACTTTACTAGCCGGATTTTCCCCTACTAGCACCACTGCTAAACAGGGATCTAGTTGTTTTTGAGAGACTAATTTGTCTGAGTCCTCTTTTACTTCAGCTCTAATCTTTGCTGCAAAAGCTTTTCCATCAATTAAATCTGCCATTTTTTATTCTCCTTATCATTATCCTCGTGGCCAATACTCAATAAGCAAATCTTTAAATAAGTATATTATCAGTATTAAAAGAACTGGTGAAATATCTAAGCCACCTAAGTTTGGTAAATATTTTCTAATATAGTTTAAGGGAGGATCAGTTAGTTTTTTAAAACTTTCAAAAACTCTCCATAAAAAAATATTCTGACTATTTAATATATTAAAGTGAAACAACCAAGATATGACCACATAAAAAAATACAATAAGAGTGTAAAAGTCGAGCAGTCTTACCAAGAACAGTAGTAATGAATTCACTTTGACAAATTATAAAATATTATTATTCGCGTCTATTAAATAAGAAATTCCTACAACGCTCTGATTGGGGGTTTGTGAAAACTGTGTCAGGATGTCCTTCCTCCTCTACAAGACCATCGTGAAGAAAAATAACATTATTTGAAACTTTTCGAGCAAACTCCATCTCATGTGTTACAACTAACATTGTTTTTCCTTGTTCAGCTAAATTACGAATAACAGACAAAACTTCATCAACCAATTCTGGATCAAGAGATGATGTCGGTTCATCAAATAATAATATTTCTGGAGAAATGGCAAGCGCTCTCGCTATTGCTGCTCTTTGTTGCTGCCCTCCTGATAGATGAGAAGGATACTCTTTTGCTTTGTCCTCTATCCCTACTTTCTTCAAAAGTATCATTGCCTGTTCTTCAGCAACTCTGTATCAGATTCACGGATACCCATTCCAACACCTCCGCCGATTGAAACTTCTCCAACGTTTGCAAATTCACCGTTTGACTCTGCAATAATCGATGCGAGGTAATCACCATCTGCTAAGACAGCGTCAGCTTCACCATTTTGCACTGCAGATATTGTCTCTTCTGCTGTTGCAAATTCTACTAAAGTTGCTCCACTTTCAGCAACATAACCTGCCTGAATAGTAGCAGTTTGAGCAGCAATAACAGCACTATCTACATCAATGTCTGCGCCACTCATTCCCATATATACTGATGGAGATGGTGGAAAATAATCTTGTGTAAAGTCAATTACCTCATCACGTTCTGCAGTAATTGACATACCAGCAATAATTGTATCGTAGTTACCAGACACTAAATTAGGAATGATAGAGTCCCACTCGTTTATAACCCAAACGCAATCTAGATTTGCTCGAATACAAAGCATGTCGCCAACATCTTTTTCAAATCCGTCAACTTCGCCATTATCGTTAATAAAATTATATGGAGGATAAGCGCCCTCTGTGCCCATTCTTACTGTTTCTGCGAAAGCAGAACCAAATAAAAAAAGCGCAGTAAATGCTGATAGTATTATTTTTTTCATAATTTTCTCCTTGTTCTTCCTCTATTACTTCGAATAAATACTTAATAGAATATAAACTAAAATAGAATAAATAGATAAACTTTTTATAGAAACGCTCTAAATATTTGATTAATTATATTGAATAGAACAAATCTGCGTTGATTATACTGCCGTTTTGAATATCAATATTTTGATAACGGATATTTCCCTTAATTTTTGCTGTTGACTTAATATAGATATCTTTAGCTTGAATATCTCCATCAACTTCTCCCTCAACTGTTATGGTATCAGCAGTAACAGTTCCCTTAACATAAGATCCTGGTTTTAAATTGATAGTTTGTGACTTTATAGTGCCCGTTAAATGTCCAGAAAAATCTATATAGTCTGTGGACTCAAGAGAGCCATTAATTTTTATATCTTTCGCCAGAGTTGATTGGTTGATCGTACTATCGGTGTCAAAGATAAATTCAGTTTTTACTTCAGGTTTTTTTTCACTGGAACCAAATAATGCCATTATTGATCACCCTCTTGGTTTTCACTAATTTCATCTTCTTTAACGTCATCAGTAGAAACTGGTGAATAGGATTGGACAGTGCCCCTATGTCTTAGTGTACCCTGGATTCTTGCACCATAACTTACTTGTAATGAAGCGTATTCAATTACTCCTTTAATGTTTGCAGAGTTATTAACGATCAAATAATCCTCTGAATTTATCTCACCATCAACACTTCCAGAAATGGTTATTTCTTGACCTGACATGTCTCCACTGAAAGCACCTTTACTGTTGATATTAATATTTGATGATTTAAGAGTACCCGTTAGAGTTCCAGAAATATCTGAAGTTTCTGCCCCCTCTATTCGTCCGTCAACTCTGACACCAGAGCCTATGTTTACGGCTTTAGTATCATTGTCTATTGGATTAGATT
>CACJQJ010000040.1 GCA_902595525.1 uncultured Alphaproteobacteria bacterium
AACAATTGGATAGGGAACAAAAGGATTAAAGGTTTTATCAGCGAAATAACTGGCATAATAAATTGCATCTCCTTTTTGTTGCCACGCTGGAAAACCAGTAAAAAACACCAAGGTTGTTGCATGGAACATAAAAATTGCTTCATTTGTGTATGAGGGCCATGCCAAGCGGAGCATTGTTGGCCATATAATACGTCTGAATTTTTTAATCCCTCTAAAACCAAATGCATCTGCTGACTCTAAATCTTGACTAGGGACAGCACGCAACGCTCCGTAAAAAATCTCTCCTGCATAAGCAGATGTATTAAAAAATAAAACAATTAAAGCTCCTAACCAAGCTTTGGTAAGCCAACGCGTTTCAACAGTAATTACAAGAAATCCTAAATCAATATCAAATCCTAATCTTGGTAAAAGAACAAATAAATCATATGCAAAGAAAAATTGAATGAATAAAGGGGAACCTCTAAAAATAAAAATAAATAATCTACAAGGGGCACTAAATAGAGGTATAATTGAATTTTTACCTAAAGCTAGAACGATTGCAAAGAAAAATCCAAGAAGTAATGCAAAAACGGCAAAGTATATGTTCCAAATCATTCCAGAACCAATTAAAACAAATTGTTCGCAAAGTGTTATGTCAGATTTTGGCAAAAGTCGCTCTCCATAACCTATAGATCTAAGGCCATAATCAGATAGTGTTTGAAAACAACTCGACATCAGCCAGCCTTACCTGCCATAGTGGCTTGTCCTTTAGAAAGTCGAGCTGATATTTTATCTAATACAGATTGGGATAAGTAAGTTAATGATAAATAAAAAATCATTAGTACTCCAAAATACCAAGCTCGCCAATCAGGATGAGGATACTCATACACACCCGTTTTGATTCCACCTAATTCTTTAGCCCAGTAGACTATATCTTCAATGCCAAGGAGAAATAGAAGTGGGGTTGCTTTTATTAAAATCATCCACAAATTAGATAGACCTGGTAACGCATAAATCCACATTTGTGGTATGAGAATTCTTCTAAAAACTTGCCTCTGAGAAAAACCGTAAGCCTCTCCTGTTTCTATTTGAGATTTTGGAACTGCAGCCATAGCTCCAGACAAAACGTTGCCAGCAAAAGCTCCAAAAACAAAGCCAAAAGCAAGTAAAGCCAAAGAAAATCCATAAATATCGTGCACCCACTCGCTAGCTGTGTTTAAGGGAAGTTTCGCAGCTGCACAAACGACAAAATCATTACCTTGCCTAATAGGCTCAGTAACATCAGAACATAAAACTTTATGACGCAAATATTCAAATGCTTGATCAAGTGCTATAGGAATAAATAAAAAGAAAACAATATCTGGAATACCTCTTATCATAGCAAGATAAGCTTTTCCTAAAGAACGGATAATGCTTAAAGAAGATCTTGTAGCAGTTGCGCCTGCAAAACCAAATGCCATTGCTAATGGAGCAGCTAAAGAGAGCAGGCCCATAACAACTAAAAAAGAAAGGTAAAATGACATATGTTTTGCTGTGGTGACATAACATGATAGCCACATCAATCCCTCTAAGGTTTTAGGGTCTACACAGTAACTAAACATTTTGAAATTCTTCTTGTGTAACTATTTTTTGAGGGGAAAAATCTCGAATTAAATTATTTCTTTTTCCCGTTAAAACTTCATCTATTCCAAGCTTGCCAGCCAAAGGTGCATTAGTTATACCAGAATGCATAACTGCTAAATAAATACCATTTAATTTTTCACCTTTTTGATTTACAAGACGTCCGATTTTCGGTCTTCCATCAACTGGTAATGGACGTTTGCCAAGTGTAAAGTGATCTAAAATCATATCACCATTATAGTTAAGCCTAGTTGACATGTCTTGGATAAGTTTTTCAGCAGTATCGTAAATATTTTCTTCATTACTCGAGTCATCGTCAAATTTTCCACCTATTATTAATCTTCCTTTGTCATCTTGTCTTGCATGGAAATCAAAACCTGTAATTGGGTATTTTAATAATGGGGGTAATGGTTTTGTATAAACTAGTAAACCTAAACTTGAATTCATTTCATAAGGAATATTAATTGTTGATAATAATTTAGGAGCACCAAGTCCAGCAGTTATGATTACCTCGTCATCATTAATAATTTCATCATCGGTTTTTACACCAATGACATTGTTACTCTCGCATAATATCTCTTTTACGTTAGTTTCTATTATTTTTGATCCACTAGCTTTGAAAAGTTCTCTTGTTGCTTTAACACCATCGATGGCCAAATCATCGGCACCAAAGCAGGCCATGGAAGGAATATTTATTAAGTAAGGTAAATGTTTTTTTAGTTCAGATTTAGTTGATATTTTCACTGATTGCCGCCAACTTTGATGTTGCTTGATAGTTTGCTGAAGCTCTTTCTCTTCTTGGTCCCAAATAAATGCGCCTTTTGATGTATAATTTAAGTTTGAGATATAATTTATTAATTTTGGCCAGTAATTTAAATTAGCTAAACGAAACGTAGCATAGCTTTTATCATTACTTGCATATCCATTCACCCAACCCCAGGTATTTGAAGTGGCTTGGTTTCTATCGCCTGGTAAATGTGATGATAAAACAGTTATCTTATCTACACCATTTTGATAAGCATGATAAGCAAAGGATGCTCCTAC
>CACJQJ010000041.1 GCA_902595525.1 uncultured Alphaproteobacteria bacterium
TAGTAAACCAAATTATATGATTTTTGATCATGGGGGTGCGGTTGGAGATATCGACAACGATGGCGACATTGACATAGTTTTAACAGAACTGAAAAATCAACTTACATGTTGGATAAATGAAGGCGATGGTATGATGACATATAAGGTTTGTGGAAATATTCATGCTTTTGCAATTGAGCTTGGCGATATGAATGGAGATGGTTATCTCGATCTAATACATACAGGCCACGAAGGAGGCCCCTCTACCGATACGGGTATTGTTCTAAATAATGGTAATGGTTATTTTAAAAAAAGATTAAGTCTTCCAATGATACCGAAATGGACAACTGTATCAGAGTTATCAGTTTGGGACTTAGATGCTGATGGAGACTTAGATATTACTTTGTCGAGAGCTGGTCATTTATATGTAGGCGTAGCTGTGCAGATAATAGAAAATCAAGGAAATAATAAATTTGACTCACAGTTGCACGTTTTATTAGAGGCCCCTGCGGACTATGTTCCTGAACATGAAGGCAATGAATGGAATAACTTTGTTCAAAATTTCTTGTTTGGTGATTTTGATAAAGATGGAGACCCTGACGTTTTGCTAGTAACTCATCTCGAATATAAACATAAACATATAGGTGGTTCTATTTTAAGGAATGATGGGGGCATGAAATTTGTACACATACCTAACGGTGAAAAAGGTAATCCAATTAATTTAATATCTGACAGTAAATTTGTTTTAAATAGTAATACTAACGATCAAATAAAAGAATATAAAATAATACCTGTCATTGGTTTAGATGATTATACATATTTAAAAGATAATGTTTATTTTGGCTCAATTGATGCCAGCCTGATAGCGGCAAAACTAATAGATAATAATAACGATTTTTACCTATACAGCGGACTATTTGAAAAAGATAATAAAAGATTTTTTATTACACTGTGTAGTGAATATTATGAAAAATTTAAGTTTATAGGTAATAGGGTTGGTACTGTTTATGATAATGGCTTCATGGGTAATTCTGATTTAAAAAAATATGGTAAAAGTCGTTGTAGCTATCATGATGGTTTCCTTGGGCATTGGGAAGATGATGCCGATAGACTAAAAGAAAAGCAAACAAGTTTATCTCCTTTTCTTTTTGAAATTGAACATAAGTGGAAAGACGTATTAGATAATTTATTAGTATTAACTGAAGAGGAAAAAAATTATTATTTCAATAACTGGATAAGATAGATAGTTATTGGTTCATACTGCTGAAAAACTCTTCGTTGGTTTTACAGTCTTTCATTTTATCTAGAAGGAACTCCATAGCATCAACTGTGCCCATAGAGGATAAAATTTTCCTTAAAATAAAAACTTTTTGAAGATCTCCAGCATCTAAGAGTAAATCTTCTTTTCTGGTGCCTGACTTTTGTACATCAATAGCAGGGTATGTTCTTTTATCAGATAATTTTCTGTCGAGGACAATTTCTGAATTACCAGTACCTTTAAATTCTTCGAAGATAACCTCATCCATTCTACTACCTGTTTCTATTAATGCAGTGGCAATAATAGTTAGTGAACCACCTTCTTCTATATTTCTAGCTGCACCGAAAAATCTTTTTGGTCTTTGAAGTGCGTTGGCATCCACACCACCCGTTAAGACTTTACCACTTGATGGCACAACAGTGTTATATGCTCTACCTAATCTTGTGATAGAGTCTAAAAGAATTACAACATCATATTTATTTTCAGCTAGTCTTTTTGCTTTTTCAATAACCATTTCAGCAACTTGAACATGTCTTGCAGCTGGTTCATCAAAAGTTGAGCTAATTACTTCACCTTTGACAGATCGTTGCATATCTGTAACTTCCTCTGGTCTTTCATCTATTAAAAGAACCATTAGATAAACATCAGGAAAATTTTCAGCAATTGACTTCGCTATTTTTTGTAAAATTACTGTTTTACCTGATCTTGGTGGTGCAACAATTAAAGATCTTTGACCAGCACCAACTGGTGCAATAATATCTATAATTCTTGATGATAAATCTGTGTCTGGTTTTTCTGTCTCTAGATTAAATTTTTTCTCTGGATAAAGAGGTGTTAAATTATCGAAATTTGTTTTAAATTTATTATTTTTAGCTATTTCTATAAAATTTACTTTATTGGTTTCCACTAGTGCAAAGTATCTTTCACCGTCTTTAGGAGGTCGGATAGGTCCCTCAAGTGTATCACCTTTTCTAAGGCCATATTTCTTTATTTGATTTGGACTGACATATATATCATCGGGTCCTGGAAGATAATTAGAATTTGCTGATCTCAAAAATCCAAAACCATCTTGCATTGTTTCTAAGACACCTTCGCCTATTATTTCTTCATTTTTTTCTGCGAATTTCTTCAAAACGGAAAAATATATGTCTTGCTTCTTTAAACCAGAGGCATTTTCAATCCCTAAAGACTCAGCATAGTCTAATAGTTCTTGAGGTTTTTTATCTTTTAGTTCGTTTAGATGCATATTGGAAATTACCTAGATAGTTAGATATATTGATTAGGTATATAACAAAAAATAAAGAGAAAATATATATATTTATATA
>CACJQJ010000042.1 GCA_902595525.1 uncultured Alphaproteobacteria bacterium
ATGCTAAATTATCTATTAATGATTTTTCTGATATTTTTTGTAGGCTTTGATCTATTGTAGATTGTATGTAAAACGCATTTTCATTAAATGAATTAGAATTAAGGTAATTCAAGATAAAGTCTGTCTTATAATCGGACTTATATTTTCTAATATTTCTTTTTGTAAGTTCAATTTTTAAATTTGAATAGTAATTAAATTGATCCTCAGTAATGAATTGATTTAATTCCATTTGTTTTAATACATAATTCCTTCTTTCAAATGCTTTTTTATAATTTTTTTTTGGATCATAATTATTTGGACCTTTTGGTAAAGCTGCTAAGTATGCATACTCATGTATATCTAAATCATATATTGATTTATTGAAATAATTAAAAGAAGCAGAGGCTATCCCATATGATCTTCTTCCAAAATATATTTCATTTAGATATAATTCGATTATGAACTCTTTTGTATACTCCTGCTCTATTCTAAGTGATAATATCAATTCTTTAATTTTTCTTGAAATGGTTTGATCTTTATTAAGGAGAATATTTTTAACTAGCTGTTGTGTTATTGTAGAAGCACCAACATAGTTATTATTATTTTTTGAATAAATATTCTTCAAATTTACTATAAAGGCATTAGCTATTCCTTTGATATCAAATCCCTGATGTTGAAAAAATGTTTTGTCTTCTGCAGAAATAATAGCTTTAATCATATTTTCAGGTATATCGTTATAATCTAAGTAAAATCTGTCTCTATTACCCACATGATACATAAGCTCATATTTCTCATCATATATTTTTGTTATTTCATTTGGAAAATATTGAGATATATTGTGATCAGGTAAGTCTTGTTGAATATTCCATAAATATAAAATCATTATAGAAGTGCCTATTATAGAAAGTAAGAAAATGTACTGTAAGTATCTAAAAAGTTTCATTTATTTAAACAACCAATTTACTATTAATTTATTATATCAAAAGGATTTTAAAACATGTCTAAAAGAATTTTTGTTGATGGTAGCATCAATAGCGAATTATGTATCATTGCAGCCGACGGACAAGAAATCAACTATTTTGACTACTCGGATGACCTAAAGAATGATAAAAAAAATAATATATACCTTGGCATAGTATCTAGAGTAGAACCATCTCTTCAAGCTGCTTTTATTGAATTTGGATCAGAAAAGAAGGCTTTTTTGCCTTTTGACGAAATACATCCCAGCTATTTTAAAATACCACATAATGAGAAAGTCATTATTAATGATAATGAAAAAAATAATGAATTAGAAGATGAAAGGGAAAATAAAAAACATTTCTTATCTTTTTATAGGAAATATAAAATTCAAGATGTTATAAAAAAAGATCAGGTTCTCTTAATACAAATAGTCAAAGAAGAAAGAGGCACAAAAGGGGCTGCTGTAACAACTTTTATATCTTTACCTGGAAGATATAGTGTATTGTTGCCAAATAATTCATCAAGTGGTGGAGTATCAAAAAAAATTTCAAATATTCTTGATAGGAAAAGATTAAAAAAATTGCATGATAATTTTAATTTACCAGATGGAATGTCATTAATAATCAGAACTAACGCTATATCTGCAGAAGACGAGGATATAATAGCAGATTTTAACTATTTAAGAAAATTATGGACTCAAATAAGAGAAGATACATTAAAATCAAAAGCTCCTTTATTAATAACTGAACTAGACACTCCTTTAATTAAAGTTGCAAGAGATTTTAATCAAAGGACGATAGATGAAATTGTCTTTTCTGATTTAAAAACAATGAAGTCCTATAAAAAATTAGAAAAAGACTTTAGTGTTAAATCTAACAAAAAAATAATCCATTACAAAGATAAGCTACCTCTATTTGAAGGCTATGGTATCAAAAACCCAATTAATAGTATGACAGAGGAAAATATATATTTAAAATCTGGGGGATATTTAGTAATAAATCCAACAGAAGCTCTAACAAGTATCGATATAAATTCTGGACGATCTACTTCAGAAAAAAATATTGAAATTACAGCATTGAATACAAATTTAGAAGCAAGTGATGAAATATTTAAACAAATTCAATTAAGAAATATTGCAGGATTAATTGTAATAGATTTTATAGATATGAATGTTAATTCAAATAACATAAAGGTTGAGAGGAAAATAAAAGAATTATTTTATAAAGATAAATCGAGAGTTCAGTTAACAAAAATTTCGCAATTTGGTTTAATGGAAATATCAAGACAAAGAATTGGACAAAGTATTTATGAAACTTTTTATAATAAATGTGATTGTTGTGAAGGAAGTGGATTTAAGAAAACTAACTCTATCATTATACATAATATTATCTCTGATATTAAAGGTATTAATGCAATTGGGATTAAGGATAATATAGAAA
>CACJQJ010000043.1 GCA_902595525.1 uncultured Alphaproteobacteria bacterium
ATTTAAAAGAATTTTGTTATTATTTTCATAATTTCTGTAATATTCTTGTATTACTAAAAACAAAAAATTTCTTTTTACTTTTGGAAACTGACTTATTACATGATCGATACTACTTCCCTGCCCAATTTTTTTAATTGAGATAAATAAGTTTGTGATATCAGTCGGTTTAGATATTTTTAGACCCGTCTATTAATGATTGGACAACATTAGGGTCTGCCAATGTTGATGTGTCGCCAAGTTGTTCTTCTTCTTTTGATGCTATCTTTCTTAAGATCCTCCTCATTATTTTGCCTGATCTTGTTTTTGGAAGCCCTGGTGAGAATTGCAACTTATCAGGTGTTGCTATTGGACCTATTTTCGTCCTAATCCATTGCACAAGTTCTTTTTTTAAATCCTCGCTAACCTCAACCCCAGTATTTGTTGTAACATAAGCATAAATACCTTGGCCTTTTATATCGTGGGGGTAGCCTACTACTGCCGCTTCAGAAACTAATTCGTGTTCAACAAATGCACTTTCAATTTCAGCTGTTCCAAGTAAGTGACCAGATACATTTATACAATCATCTACTCTTCCTGTGATCCAATAAAAGCCATCCTTATCTCTACGACAGCCGTCCCCAGTAAAATATTTTCCTTTAAATTGACTAAAATAAGTATCAATAAAACGCTGGTGATCACCATAAACAGTTCTCATTTGACCGGGCCAACTATCCAGCATGCAAAGCTTTCCTTCACATTCTCCCTCTAATATATTTCCATTATCATCAACTATTGCTGCTTCAATTCCAAAATATGGTTGGGTTGCACTTCCGGGCTTAAGTTTTGAAATACCGGGTATTGGAGAAATTAAATGTCCACCTGTTTCCGTTTGCCACCAAGTGTCAATAACAGGACATTTGTCTTTACCAACTATCGACGAATACCAATTCCAAGCTTCTGGATTAATTGGTTCACCAACTGTTCCTAAAATTCTCAAAGAACTTAAATCACACTTTTCAATATAAGAGTTTCCCTCTTTCATTAAAGACCTCAATACTGTCGGCGCAGTGTAGAAAATATTAACTTTATATTTATCACAAACCTCCCAGAAACGAGAAAAATCTGGATAGTTAGGAACGCCTTCGAACAATAATGTTTTACCACCGTTTGCGAGTGGACCATAAACTGAATAAGAGTGTCCTGTAATCCATCCAGCATCAGCGGTGCACCAATAAATATCACCTAGATGATAGTCAAAAGAATACTTATGAGTAAATGAAGCATAAACTAAATATCCTCCAGTAGTATGAAGAACTCCTTTTGGCTTACCTGTAGAACCAGATGTATATAAAATGAAAAGAGGATCTTCTGCGTTCATTGATACACATTCACATTGATCATCAACTTCTTTAACTAGTTCATCATAATAAAAATTATTATCTTTATGTAATTTGTCTTGAGTATTTGTGTATCTTATTACAAGAGTTTTAATAGAACTATCACAGCTCTCTAAAGCTGTATTAATATATTTTTTTAGCGGAATTATTTTTCCTCCTCTAACACCTTCATCTGCAGTAATTACATATTGAGATTTGCAATCTTTAATACGTCCTGCAATTGACTCTGGGGCGAAGCCCCCAAAGATTACTGAATGTATTGCACCTATTCTTGCACAAGCCAACATAGCGAATGCAACTTCAGGAATCATAGTTAAATAAATTGTTACAACATCACCTTTTTGCACGCCAAGTTTCTTTAAAACATTTGCAAATTTACTTACTTCTGATTTTAGTTCTCTATAAGTGTAAGTTTTATTTTTACTAGTATCATCTCCCTCCCAAATAACTGCTATTTCATTTGGTTGTGTTTCCGCATGTCTATCAACACAGTTATAACAAGCGTTTAATTCACCATCCTCAAACCATTTTATAAATACGTCACCATCGTAGTTGGTGTTTTTAACTTTAGTGAAATCTTTAGTCCACGTCAGTTGAGATTTTGCTACTTTAGACCAGAATTGTTCTTTATTACTAAAAGACTCTGCATACATCTCTTCATATTGTTCTTTTGATAGCAGTGGATTAGATAATTTAAATTCTCTCATTTTTTTCACTCATTTTAATTAATTTCTTCCATTGCTTCAATGTTACAGGCATCACACTTAATCTTGCTTGTTTTACAAGTGGAAAATCTTTGAAAAATGGGTCTGCTTTTATTTCTGATAAGTAAACTTCATTTAGATCTTTTACATAGGTTACGTCAATCATTCCAAATATTCCTTTTTTATCTGTGTGATCTGGATAATATTCCTTTGTAACTCTGACA
>CACJQJ010000044.1 GCA_902595525.1 uncultured Alphaproteobacteria bacterium
ATAATACCCCAGATTGAGTTAGCTGACATATTAGATGTAAATAATGAAAATCGTTTATCACAGTTTTTTACTTCATTTTTCTCAATTATAAGAAAAGCTGCTATAGGAATTGCTGCTGGTATAGCACTAACGGGATATGGTTACTTACAATCAATAAATTTTACAATTCACCCAAATATTCCAAATATTATGATTTTTTATTTTTTTATACCGCTAACCATTAAATTGTTCGTATTAATCTTAGTAATGAGATATAGAAGTAAATTCAATGTCTCAATTAGAGAGTAAAAAACACGTAATTTACATACTAGGCACTGTTGCCTTTTTCTTATTTTCAATTGCAGACACTATTATAAAGTTAATTGGAGATTTATATAAAGACACAGTTATATTTTCCATAGCGAGTTTCTCCGCAATAATCCCAGTGCTCTTTTATTTACTGTACAGAAAGAGCTTAGAAGAAATAAAAACAAGCAATTATAAACTTCATTTTATAAGAGGTATTTTAATGACTTTGACCTATTATTTTGTTGTAAAAGGTATCATTTTATTACCTTTATCTATTGCTTATCCAATAATTTTGTCAGCTCCTGTGTTACTCTCAATTATGGGAATAGTAATTTTAAAGGAGTCGATTTACCTATCCAAAATAATTTCTTTAATACTAGCTATGATTGCTGTTTTTATGGTCTCAGGTTTTAGTTTAAACGCAGGTTTTAATGCTTTGGGAGTAATATTTCTTATATTAGGAGTAATTTCATTAGCGTGTCTAGATTTTACAGTGCGAGTTTATGGGAAATCTGAAAGAACTATGGCTTTGACTTTTTATAGTATGGGAATTACTGGCATAATTTTCACAGTATTTTCAATCAACCATTACAAAGATATTGCTTTGTACGATTTTTTAATAATGGTAGGTGCAGGGCTTATTGATGGTGTGGCCATGATGATCTTAATCTATTCTCTTAGAAGAATAGAAGCTTCATTTTTTAGCATCACACATTATTCACAGATCATTTTTGGAATAGTAATTAGTATTTTTGTTTTCAATCACTACCCCTCAATTATAGAATTATGCGGTGCTATTTTAATAATAATTTCTGGATATCTTGTTTATTCTAAATTAAAAAAGCTAAATTGATTGCTTTTCCATTGGGTAAATAGAGCAACCTGAAATTTTCCACTCTCCCTTGTCTTTAATGAGTGAGTACATTGCTAAATAAGAAACATTATCTTGCGAGACGATTTGTAGTTGATGATATATAGCTCCTTCAAAAAATTTTGATTCCATAAAATAGTAATTTTTAGGGTTATAAACAGGCTCATAATAGTTTTTAACCATACTCATAAAATCTTGAGGATTATTGAACCTCATCTTGATATAAGGTGAGGCATGAAAGAAAGCTCCTTCAGCATCTTTGTTAATGAAGGCCTTTAGTTGACTTTCAATCACTGCTTGCGTTTCACTAAACTCATTTTTATCAATAGTTTTTGCAATAGATATGGTGTTAAAAAGTAAAAGGCATAAACTTGTGTAAATTAATTTTTTAAACTGCATACTATTTATATGCGTAATTAAACAATATAGATGAAAATCATTTTAATTATATTCGCCTTGTTTTTGAACACATCCTATAGTTACGCAGATCAAAATAGCCCAAAACTTGATGAATTATTCAGTCAGCTCTCCGAGGTAAAGGACTCAAAAGAACAAAGACTGATTATATCAAAAATATGGGGAGAATGGATGAAAATTGAAAATCCAGATGTAAAAATAGTTATGGATAATATTTCAGATTTTTTTAAATCTAAAAATTACCAATCTGCGATATCAGCTTTAACTCTTGCTATTGAGTTAGAGCCGAATTACGCGGAGGCCTACAACAAAAGGGCAACTTTTTATTTTATGATGGGAGACTATGAAAACTCTATGAGAGATATTGAAGCTACATTGTATCTTGAACCAAGACATTTTGGTGCATTAGATGGTTTGAGTAGAATTCTTATAAGCTACAAAAATTATGATGGAGCACTTAAGGTTTATCAAGAAATGAAAAAGTTAATGCCAAATGATTTGTCTGTTGACATGAAAATTGAAAATCTAAATCAAATGGTGTCAAAGGAAACTTAAATTAACCAATTGGTTAAGAATATAGATTAACGAAATAATGAAATTTATTGCCCCTTGCCACCTTCCTCCTCGACAATGTC
>CACJQJ010000045.1 GCA_902595525.1 uncultured Alphaproteobacteria bacterium
ATTTGAAGAGGCATCCCTACTTTTAAATTTAAAGACCTCGCCAGTTCAACTCCAATGAAAACCCAATTGTCGATATTTTTTTCGATTTCAAATATGTTTTGATTAATTTTAGGTATCTTATAAATATCATCTTTATTAAGAGATTTCATTAACAGACCCTCTATGCCATTTTCATTACTCGTAATTATTCTACTTTGAATGTTTTCTACAAAAGATATTGAGGGATTCTTTTCTATAATTTTTTTTATTTTTTCCTTGTTGGCATTGTAAATAGTAATATCTCCATTCACACCACTTAAAGAGTCAACTAGTTGTTCTCTAAAACCATTCATCACAGACATTACAGTAATTAAAATTGAAATACCTAAAATTAATGCTAGTGAGGATAAAATTGTCGATACTGAGAATGCCCTATCTTTTTTAAAATTAAATATGTATGAGAAAGATAATTTATGGAGTGTATTGTTCAAATTCAAAATTCTCAATTTCTTGTTTACTTAAGAATATCTTATCACTGTTAGATCTACTAATCAGTTCAATTTGACCTTTTTCTTTAAAATTATTCCCGATAATCATTGCCCAAGGTATTCCAATCAATTCAGAGTCTTTAATTTTTCTTCCTATACTTAAATCTCTATCGTCTAAACTAACATTATCGTATTTAGTGATAAGCAGATTATAAATATTCTCCACGTCTGTAACATAATCAGAGTTTGGTTGCATAATGATGTTTATTTTAAACGGTGAAATATTAATAGGCCATTTGATACCTTTATCATCATGAAATGCCTCTATTATTGCTGCTGTTAATCTTGAAACACCTATTCCATAGGATCCCATATATGGTGTTATTCTTTTTCCATCTTGATTTAGCACGAAGCATTCTAATGGCTTTGTATATTTTGTACCAAAATTAAATATGTGGCCTACTTCAATACCTCTTCCAATTATCACATCAGATTTTGATTTATCAATCATTTCGTCAGATGCAGAATACATTGTTGTAATTTCTTCATAACTTTTTTCGTATAAATTGGAGTCAACTAATTTAGAGTCATAAGCAAGTTCGCTTTCACCAGTATTAGCTAATATTTGAAACTCATGAGATAAATCTCCACCAATGGCACCCGTCGCAGCTTTTACAGGAATCGGTTGTAATCCTAGATCTAGAAAGGTTTTTAAATAACTTCTAAAAAATTTTTTATAAGTTTCAAAAGCAGCTTCTTCGGTTAAGTCAAAACTATAGGCATCTTTCATTAAGAATTCTCTACCTCGCATTACGCCAAAACGAGGTCTAATTTCATCTCTAAATTTCCATTGAATATGGTAGAGATATTTTGGAAGGCCTTTATAAGAATTTACATAATCAGAAAATAAATCTGTAATTACCTCTTCATTAGTTGGTCCATATAATAAATCGTTATCATGTCTGTCAGTAATTCTTAACATCTCTTTTCCATAGTCTGCATATCTACCACTTTTTTTCCATAATTCTGAAGATTGAATAGTAGACATTAACATTTCATTACAACCTATTTCGTCTTGATTATTTCGAATAATATTCTCAATATTTTTTAGGACTTTAAAACCTAATGGTAACCATGTGTATATACCAGAGGTGTGCTGCCTAATCATCGATGAACGCAACATTAATTGATGGGAAATAATTTTAGCTTCTTTTGGTGACTCTTTTAATGAGTTAAATAAAAGATTTGAGAGTTTCATTTAAAGTATTCGAATATGTTATTTTCATATTTTATTATAAAAAAAGATACGACCATTGATAGAGCAAATGAAACTAAAAATTTTATTCCTAAATATGACTTTTTTGGCATACCCTCTTCGAAATCAGATCTTTTAATAGGTAATATTGTCATAAAAATAACCCACCAGATAATAAAAAGTAAAAATAAAAACTTCATATCAAAGATATGTGTATTAACAATTCAGGCTTTAATGAAAAATTTCTATTATAAGTTTTTCTTGAAACTTCCTCTACTAACCCGCTTAGCGAATTTTC